>JAMNXM010000023.1 GCA_023653145.1 Minisyncoccota bacterium
GGTAAAATTGCTCGACTATGGAGCTCGGCAAACAGGTCGATAAGACGGCATACAACTTCAAGCGCTACTGCGGGATTGACCGGTGGGCGAGTTACCACTACCAACTGTCAGAAATCATTACTTCAGGCGCACAGTCTGTGTTAGAGATCGGCGCAGGGGATGGCGTAGTGGGCGCATACCTTAAGCACAATACTCAGATCGCATACACCTCACTTGATATTGCAGATGATGTCGGTGCAGACGTCGTTGGCTCTATTACTGCGCTCCCATTTCCTGACGCATCGTTTGATGCGGTGTGTGCATTTGAGGTAGTTGAGCACTTACCGTACGAGAAACTTGACGCGGCGCTCTCTGAGCTCGCACGTGTCTCACGCGGCATCGTACTCATCAGCGTTCCGCACTTTGGTCCTGCATTGAAACTCAGGTTTAAAGCACCATTCATTCCTGAGATAAGTGTGTCCACTAAAGTGCCAGTGCCACAGCAGCACCGGTTTAATGGTCAGCACTATTGGGAATTAGGGAAGCGCGGTTACCCCGTGTCACGATTCCGTAGAAGTCTCGAGACATACTTTGCAATTCAGCGCGAGTTCGTACCGTTTGAGAATCAGTATCACCACTTCTTTATTCTTGAGAAAAAATGAAACTGCTCTACGCCGCGTTCGTGCGACTGCCGACCGAAAAAGCACATGGTCAGCAGATCATGCGCACCGTTGAAGCGTTTGCGCGCGCAGGCGTTGAGGTGACGCTGGTGGTGCCGAGCCGTACCTCTCAGATACATGAATCACCATTTACGTATTACGGGGTTGAGCCGCTCTTCACCATCCAGTCTCTTTCCGTACCTGACTGGGTACGGTTTGGTCCCCTCGGCTTTATGGCCGCACTTCTTTGGTTCTCTGAGGTGGTGAAGTGGCAGCGCGCATTTTGGGATGCGCACTACGTGTACTCGAGAGACGCAGGACTTCTTATTCAATATCTACTGCTTGGGAGAAAGTTGGTGTACGAAGCGCATACCAAGCCCACACTCGTTTCAACCATTGTTGCTCGATGCGCGTACCGCGTTGTGGTGATTTCAGAAGGTCTGTTTGAGGCATACCGTGCACGTGGCGTTCGTGCTGAGCAGATGATCGTTGCTCATGACGCAGTTGATCTTGATATGTTTGCGACCCAGTACGACCAACATGCGGTGCGCGCAGAGTACGGGGTACCAGACGATCTACCTGTCGCACTTTATGTTGGAAAACTTGATGAAGCCAAGGGCGCACTCACCTTGGCTCGTGCCGCCTCGTTGGTCCGAGGCTCGTGGCGCATGGTTCTGGTGGGGCAGGGCCCGGTACGCGATGCGCAGCACTTGTATCCAGATGTGCAATTCATAGGGGAAACTCCCTATCGCGATTTACCGAAAGTGCTCGCACTCGCTGATGTGTTGGTAGTGCCAAACTCTGCAACAGATATAGACGCGTCTCGGTATACGTCGCCGCTTAAAGCGTTTGCATACCTTGCAACAGGGAAGCCCATCCTTGCGTCTCGCGTTCCTGCGCTCTCTGTTATTTTTAAGGATAGTGCAACGTACTTTGAGCCAGACAACGCCGCGTCTTTAGCTACAGCGCTTCAAGACCCGCATACACGCACCAAGACCATACAACATACACCGTACACTTGGGGCGAGCGCAGCGAGCGCATTATCGACCACATCACCAAGGTATGAAGTATACGCGTCTCAGGCTCGAACCATTTTTGAAGCGGTATGCAACAGAGGAGCGCGTGCTTGATATTGGTGCGGGAGGCTCGTCATACAGCCGCTACTTTCCAAACAGAGTAACGATAGATATTGACCCAGCGCGTAAGCCAGATATCGTAGGCGATGCGCACGCGCTCCCATTTCCTGACGGTTCGTACTCATTCGTGCTTTGCACCGAGGTGCTCGAGCATTTGAGAGACCCACGCACTGCAGTGTCTGAGATGCACCGGGTACTCGAGCCAGGCGGAACACTGTTGCTCACCACACGATTCGTGTACCCGTTACATGACACCCCACACGACTACTTCCGCTACACAAAATATGGTCTACGCGAATTGTTCGCTGAGTGGGATGTTGTTGAACTCGTGCCTGAGGCCGGCACTTTTTCAAGCATCGGGGTGTTGCTCCAGCGGATTGGCTTTCAAACGCACCTGAGAGGTGGCAAGGTCACTAAGGGGCTCGTGTACGCATGTGCGTGGCTCTCCATGCGTCTTGACTGGTTGGTAGTGCGAGAGTTCGCCGACATTAAGCGTAGCGCAGGAGAAACCGATATTCTTGCGAGTGGGTACTACCTAGTATGCAAAAAAAAGATGTAACTGGAGACGCGCTCCTCGCGCATGACGCAGACTACGTGCGCGGTACCACTGCCGCAATCTATTATGCGTATCCATCGAAAGCGCTCCCTAGATTTTTAGTTCCAGAGACTGACGCTGTTGGGCTTAGGTTTGCACTTCGTTTGTTGACGTCTGAGTGGAGGAGGGTCGGGTACGTACTTCGCATAGCACTCTGTGTACCTGGTGTTGCATTTTTGATGCGCACGCTTTTGTTCGAGCGCGTCACCGTTCACCCATGATCGACGAATTATCTACATTGATTGAGGAGCAGTGGGTAACATACCGGCGTACTGATTCGTACGATCAAGGCGCGCTCGCATTCACCAAGTTCTGTCAGCGCGCGGTACAGCCACATACCAAGGTTCTGTATTTTGTTTCATACAAGCGAGCCCCGCTTTGCATACTGAAAACAGTGCGTGCACCAGAGTATAACGAGCATCTGAAGCGTGAGGCGACGCACCAGGCCCGTGCCCCAAAAACCAACGTCCTCTCTGCCCCCACGGTGTTTTGGGTGGGGGAGGTACGTGGACGTGTAGTGTATGCGGAGGAGTACATTGATGCGCTTCCGGTTACGGTGGACGACTACCGTGCACTCATGCCAGAGATTGCAGTGTTTTCTAACGCATTGCCACAGTACGGCACTATGCAGTCTGACGAGTATGCAGATCGCATCGCACCATATTTGCCAAAGGATCCGGTACTAGAGCGGCATCTTACAACGTTGCGCGAGCGTAAAGCATCACTCACACTCGGGCTAACGCATGGGGATATGGGCAGGCAAAACATACTGGGCACACGACAGCGCGCGTGGGTGGTTGACTGGGAACGCTCGGGGGACGTGCCAGTGCACGGATTCGATGGAATGGACGTTTTATTGAAACTCAACAAGCATGCAGTGCCGGACGACACACTCCTTTTTGCTGTACGCAATATTCATGTTGCACTGTATCGTCGGTTTCCTGACGAGTATCGACGTCTCGCAGAGATGGGGCGCAGTATGGTAGCGTGAGGGGTATGAAAGAAGCACTCTACGTTCTCAAAGAAGCATGGCTGAACTTGTTTCGGTATCCAGTGTCAGTCCTTAAGAATGAGCATGTCGACTACGATACCTATTGGGGTGATAAGCGGAGCGAGAGCGCAGGTAAGATAAAACTGGGTAAACTCACGCACTGGCAGCGCCTCAGAGCGGACATGGCGCTCTCCTATATGCCGAAGAGTGACGCGTCACTGACCATCCTCGATGTTGGCTGTGGTGATGGCGGAGTGCTCGCATATCTCAGAGAGCATGCGCCAGTCTCGCGAGTAATGGGTGTCGATATTTCAGAGCAGGCACTCATTAAAGCGCGAGAACTTGGCATTGAGACCATACGGTCACAGCACGATCCACTCAAGAACATCCCACTCTCACTCTCTGCCGATTACGTATGCATGTTTGAAGTGCTCGAGCACATGATTAACCCAGAGGCGCAGTTGCGCGCCATGACTGATCTTGCGACGCGTGGTGTGTTCTTCTCATTCCCAAACACTGGGTACATTGAACATCGTATGCGTCTCCTGTTCGGGCGTTTCCCGCTCCAGTGGGTAGCGCATCCGTCCGAGCATGTACGTTTTTGGACCTACCAGGACTTAGTATGGTGGCTTAAGGCGCTTGGGTATCGCGAGTACCAGATACACGTCTATAAGGGCGTGCCTGTGCTCAATACACTCTGGCCGTCTCTGTTCGGGCGAGCATTTTTTGTCTACCTTCCTAAACAATCGCACTCATGAAAACTGTTTTCATAACGAGTTTCCATGCACTCATTTCTCGCAATATCTTGCAGGCGAGTGTTTTGGATCGCATCTTAGAGTCAGGTGCACGCGTCGTGCTCCTTGTAGCACCAGCTAAGGTTGATTTTATTAAACAGTCATTTCCTGATCCGCGCATTTCAGTCGAGGGGGTGCAGGTTTCAAAAAAGCCATTCGAAGATGTGTTGCAAATGTTTTCGTTTGCCTTGGTGGGGATTGAGAACCACATTGTTCGGGGCTGGAAGACAGACGGACAGTATGTGAAGTACTACACGACCGTAGGGCTCTACGCGCTCTGCCATCACAACAAAATGCTCCAGAGTGCGTTCCGTGCCCTCTGCCGCTCGTATCTTAAAACAAACACCTTCGCACAACTGTTTGAAACTTACAAACCAGACCTCGTCTTTACCACCGACAGTTTTAATAGGGAAGATGCACGCCTCTTGGTAGAAGCAGAGCGCACAGGCATTAAAACGGTCGCGATGTTCCGTTCATGGGACAACGCGACTACGAAAGGCGTGTTTCTTGCAAAGCCGCAGCGCATTATCGTGACAAACGAAGTGCTCCGCGAAGAACTTGCTGAGCTCCACCACATCGACCCCGCTCTCGTTACAGTTTCTGGCGTCCCGCACTATGATCAGATCTCGCGTCCGCCAACGGTGACACGCGATGTCTTTTTCAGTGAAATGGGCCTCGACCCAAATAAAAAGACGATCCTCTATGCGCCTGGTGGCAAGATTCTCTACAAGCATGATGCAGAGATCCTCCGACTCTTTAAACGCCTCATCGACGAAAAGCACTTTGCGTTCCCGGTTCAGTTTATTGTGCGCTTTCCGCCAGGTGACACGCTTGATACATCACCGGTTGCAGGAGACTCGAACTTTATCATCGACGACCCAGGGACTAATGTAACAGGACGTAAGAAGGAGAGTGAGATGAGTCGCACCGACCAGTCGCACCTCCATAACTCGATTGTCTTTTGCGACATCATGCTTACCTTGGCGTCGACCATGATTATCGATGGTACGGTCTATAACAAACCGACCGTAGTGTTTGGCTACGATCCTGAACCTAACCTCCCTGACCCAATAGCAAAGTTTGTAGAGTACGTACACCTCAAAAAACTCCTCGGCTCAGGACTTATTACGGTGTCTAAGAGTGACGACGAGTTTGTGCGCGACATCAACGAGTACCTTAAGAACCCTGCGCTGAACCAAGACAAGCGTGACGAGGTGGTCCGCCGCTATGTCCGCGCATTAGATGGACAGTCTGGCAATTTGGTGGCGCAAACTGTACTTGAGTCTTTGTAACGCATTTCCTTTCGTGGCAGTTGGGTATTTGATATACTGCAGAGTATAGATATCTCATGAAAATTTCCAAAAAACCCTTTATTACCATTGCTGGACGGAAGATTGGCGAGGACTATCCACCACTCGTTATTGCTGAAATTGGCATCAACCACGAGGGGAGTATGGCGAAGGCAAAGCAGATGGTAGACGACGCCCACAAGGCAGGGGCAGAGGTGGTTAAGTTCCAATCTCACGTTCTTGAGGACGAGATGAGTCCGGAGGCCAAGAAGGTAATTCCTGGAAATACTGACGTCTCTATCTGGGAGGTCATCTCTCGTTGTACGTTTACGGAAGAGCAAGAGCGCGAGCTCAAGAAGTATGTTGAGAGTAAAGGTATGATCTACCTCTGTACGCCGTTTTCGCGTGCCGCAGCAAACCGCCTCCACTCAATGAATGTCGTTGCGTACAAAATTGGCTCTGGTGAGTGCAACAACTACCCGTTACTTGAGCACATCGCGAAGTGGAGGAAGCCTATGATTATTGCGACCGGCATGAACGACATTAAGGCAGTCAAGCTCGTCGTTAAGATAATGGAGAAGTACAAGACGCCGTATGCCCTCATGCACGTCACAAGCATGTACCCAACGCCGTATGACAAGGTGCGTCTTGGCGCCCTCGCAGAAATGAAGAAGGCGTTCCCTAAGGCAGTCCTGGGGCTTTCAGACCACTCAATGGGCAACTACACATGCCTTGCATCAGTTGCGCTTGGTGCTTCAATACTTGAGAAGCACTTTACCTCAGACATCAACTGGCCCGGCCCTGATGTACCAATTTCTATCACCCCACCACAGCTCAAAGAGCTTGTTGAGGGTTCAGTCGCGATACACAAGGCACTCGGAGGCAGTAAGACCATTTTGAAGGAGGAACAACCGACCATCGACTTTGCGTACGCAACTGTGGTTACTATCCGTCCCATCATAAAAGGTAAGAAGATTACCGAAGATGATGTGTGGGTCAAACGTCCCGGCACTGGAGAGATTAAGGCGATTGATTACAAAAAGGTAGTTGGTAAGAAGGTGAAGCACGATCTCGCAAAAGACATTCACGTCCGTTGGAAGGATCTCCACTAATCAAATGAGAAAAATCTGTGTCGTTACCAATGGTCGCGCTGACTACTCACATCTCAAAACGCTCCTTGAGGAGTTGAAGAAGCGCTCTGATGTTCAGGTGACTGTGGTGCCTACAGGTATGCATTTATTGTCATCATATGGGCATACTATAGATGACATTGTGAAAGACGGATTCGATATTGGCTACCGTGTATTTATGGAGGTTGACGGGCGCGTTCTCTCGACCATGACCAAGTCAACAGGACTCGGCATTATTGAGTTCTCAAGTTACTTTGAGAACTTCCGTCCGGATATCGTAGTAGTTCAGGGCGACCGTTTTGAGGCCTTTGCAGCCACTGCCGCTGCGTCGATGATGAACATACATGTCGCACATGTCGGCGGCGGGGAAGTTACTGGCACCATCGATGAGCACTTGCGGCACGCGATGACTAAGTTGTCGCACTTCCACTTTCCGTGCGATGAAGACTCAAAGAAGCGTATTATCGCCATGGGTGAGCGGCCTGAGCATGTGTTTAACACGGGAGGGCCAGCGTCTGACCTATTGCTCCGCACTCCGACATGCACATTCCCTGAACTCAAGAAACGCCTTGACCCGTATGTAAAGAAGAAGGAGTGGCTTCGAGATCTTGATGAAGATTTCTTTCTTGTAATTCACCACCCTGTGACTACTGAGTTTGAAGCAGTGCATGCAGAGATTGAGGGGTTACTGAGTGGTCTCAAGAAGTTCCCAAACAAGGTGATGCTCCTTTGGCCAAACATAGATGCTGGGGCGGAGAAAATTGTGAAACTCCTTAAAGACTTTGAACGTTACGAGGACAGTAAGGTGGGTATTTTGAGTCACGTACCGGTGGAGGATTTTGTAAACGTCATGCGTCACTGCCGTATTATGATTGGCAACTCATCATCCGGTGTCCGTGAGGCATGCTACTTTGGCACCCCAGTAGTTAACGTAGGGAACAGGCAAGAGGGGAGGCGTATCAGCGAAAATGTATTGAGTGTGGCAGGAACTGAAGCGGCGGTTGCCGGTGCCATTCAAAAGCACCTAGATAAGCCGAGAACGTACACACCTGAATACATGTACGGCGGTGGCGATGCGGGGAAGCAAATCTCAGATATCCTCGCTACTATCGAACTCGGCTCACCGCAAAAGCGTCTAGTGTCAGATATAAAGTACTAAGCCTCTCGAATTTTAATGATGTACATGCGCACGGTGCCGACTGCTTTGTGCGAGTGTGGATCGCCAGCGGGAATGTAAAGCATGTCGCCAGGACTGAGTGTGTAGTCAGTGCCTCCTTCGATTGAAGTGCCGGTGAGCTCCATGTCGTTCAGTGTTCCATCAGGTAGTGTCTGTGGTGTGGCGCCTATCATCGCACCGCCGACGGTGAACGTTGGGTTTCCTTTGAGCACTATCCAGAGGTCTGCCTCGCGGACATGAATCTCGGGGGGATTAGACTGGTCGACATTTTCAAGAATATGAATCGGTGCACCGTTCGCTACTGAAAATGCTTTGAGTGGCTCGAGTAATCGCTTGCCTTGTTGGGGCGCCTTTTGCAACGCTTCATCTGAAAGTGCTTTTGGGATATGTACCGCTTTCTTCATACTGTTTTCTTTGTTACGTAATTCCACACTGTGTTGTTAATCAGAATAAATGCCACGATATAGGTCAGGATACCAAACAGTTGCGCGCTCTGCACTGGCTCACCAAAAAAGAGGTATCCGATCGCAAGAGCGCCAAAGAGGTATGCACCGTTCACAAACACATTCTTAGTTGGTATCGAGGCACCTGAGCGGTAGGCGAGGACATTAAAACTCCACAGTCCAATAACAACGATTGCGATAACGGCGCTCCAGGCTACAATCGGGACGCTCGCACCCGTTGCGATTGATGCAACTGCCTCCGGACCAAGAATGAGGATAGAGAGTAGGCAGAGCACCGTAGTGCCCACACCACCCCAAAAGTTCTTGATCCATATATCAACTTCCTTTATCCATCGAGTGACGCCTTGGTTGATTGCGAGCGTGCAAGCGTTTATGAGCGCAAGCCAAGCCCACAGGGGAAGTGTTGCGAGTTCGTTTAAATTCGGCATATTCATGACGAGCCAGCCTGCAAAGACAGCAAGCGCAATGCCGCTCAGTTGTCGTATCACGAGTTTTTCGCCAAAGAAGATACGGTCGATTAGTGCGCCGGGAACGATTGCAAGGAGTGCGAGGAACGTGTACACGGCAAGGTTTGCACCAAGCATGAAGGCTACAAAGGGCAGCATGGTACCAAAGAAGGCCCCAATACCAAACGCGATGGAGCCGAGTATCTGCCGCTTCGTTGCCCAGATCGACGTACGAGTATATATGAGCATGCATCCGGCAGCCACGACTTGTACGCCACCAATAATTAGTGTTGAGAGTGCAAGTTGCCCAAGTGTGCTTGCAAGCGTACCAATGACCTTAAGTAGGGTAATTGATGTGACGCGAAACGCGGCTTCACCCAGAGCCCACTTTACCCAGCTCATACTAGCGCTCCTCCGCCAGAATGTTTAGGAATTTTGGCTCGGCTTCATCCCAGTCACGAGCAATATCGATATCTACTGAATATTTATCTTCAACTACATATCCGCGTACGTCAGAGCCGTAGAGCGACGGCTTCTCAGCAAACAAGAGGTCGGGGCGGAATAGGTAAAACGCACCATTTCTAAAGTAGGTCTTTGGCAGTTCCTGTCTCCTTGGGATTACTTGTGGCCATGCAGTTCCAGTAACGAGGAGCGCCTTATCGTCCTCTAGTGCGACTTGCCAATGATAGTTATAGTGACCAGGTACCGCGCCAAGTGCGATTACCGAGTCGCAGCCGCTTTTTTCAGCAATCTCGATGGCAGCCTTTACGTGGAAGGGGCGGCGCGCAGGGGACGTTGGCTCGAGCAGGAGTACGTAGTCCGGGTAGTAGTTCTCGTTATCTTTGAGCCATTGCACTGCGTGTTGGAGCACAGGCAGTGATGGTGTGGTGTCGAGTGCAAGTTCTGCCGGGCGCATAAAGGGTACCTCTGCGCCGTGCTGCTTACTAATATCGGCAATTTCCTGGTCGTCAGTAGTGACGACAGTGCGATCGACCAGACCTGATTTGATCGCAGTTTCTATAGACCACGCGATTAATGGTTTTCCTGCAAACGGTTTAATATTTTTGCGCGGGATTGACTTAGACCCCCCGCGTGCCGTTATTAGGCAGAGTACTTTTTTCATACACGAATACTACCAAAGTTCATGCTAGAAAGTAAGCCATAACGTAGCGTATACTGTCGTAATGATTCGGCATGTGCGTTACGGGCGCGTCAGTCCCGAGGCTGCAGAAATCTACGCGCACTTTAGCGCGCAGGAGGGGTCTGAGTACATTGCGACACCAGTCACCATACAGGCAATACTCGACCAAAACACCAAAACTCCGCTCAGCCGTGTTCTTGAGATGGGCGCAGGTATTGGTACGCTCACCTACACAGTTGCCAAGTATACGAAGGCACACATTGACACGTACGAAGACAACGCATTTTGTATTGCGGCACTCACCAAACACCTTGCAGGGCTTGAGTCTTCGTACACACTCATGACTGACTATGCAGTGACGCCGCCAGTGCGTACGTATGATCTGGTGCTTATCGATGGTGGAGGAGGGAAGGGCGAGGA
>JAMNXM010000024.1 GCA_023653145.1 Minisyncoccota bacterium
ACCATTAGACGATTCCCCAATACAGAGGAGCAGGAGCCCCTCTGTAGCGATACTGTACCGTGTTTGTGCTCACTTTTCTACCCGTTACCCCAGGTGCGCATGGTCGTTCCAGGTAACTAACTGCCACACACCACCTTCATACTTCAAGACCGACAGTCCGGTGTTTGAAATTTTGATTTGCAGATCTGTTTTGTTGCTGAGGCCCACCGTAAGTGCGTCGCCCAGGAGCATGCGACGGATCAAAAAGCGGAGGAAGTATCCGTGACTCACCGCAAGCACTGATTCGTACTTCTGCGATGCAAAGAACGCAAGAACTCGGTCAGCACGCTCGTTGAGCGTGCGCCAAGTCTCGTGCGACGTTGCGTCCCACTCCGCTTCAGTTTCGTCATCAGAATATGATGCAAGGAGTGGAGCAAAAGAAGGATCGCTCCGCGGCATTCCCCAAAAACGCTCTGCCCACATCGACTCATGTAAGTCGTCGTGAAGTATCGCCGACTTCCCTACACGCGCGGCAATAATGTCAGCCGTCATCCGCGTGCGCAAAAACGGTGACGTGTAGATAGCGTCGGGCTCTAAGTTCTCGACACGTGCTGCTAAGGCGTGTGCCTGCAGTATCCCCTGTTCAGTCAGCGCATCGTCTGGACCCTGGACCTTGCCTGAAACATTGCTCTCGCTCTGACCATGTCGCACGAGATACAGAATCATGATTGTGCAAGTTCCATGATGGCGAGCTCGAGCGGAAGTTGCGGGACGGGACTCCGTGCTGTTTCTATGTTTGCGACGAGCAACTTGCGCAGCGTTTCCGAATTTATTTTACTCTTTGCATCTTTGGCAAGTTCAGTAAGGAAGGTCTGTTCTATGTCTGCAAGGTCAGCAATCATTTCGGCACCGAGCGCTGGTGCATAGCGGAGCATGAGGAGCATGCGCATGCGGTCAATCAAAATCATAAGGAGCACTGCGATGTCTGCATTTGCTTTGACCGCATCTCCCACTGCGCCCAGTGCATCTGCGGCGCTCCCCGTGCTAAGACCCGACATAATACGCTGTACGACTTCCGTACGTGGTGCGCCCGTAATTGCTGCGACTTCGTCGACCGTAATTTTCTTATCTGCCGACGCGCTCAACACTTTCTGTAGCACCGACTGCGAGTCGCGGAACGAGCCGTCCGCCAAGAGTGCGACCAACTCGCCTGCCGCCTTGTCGAGCACGTAGCCCTCGGACTTAGCAATCTTTATGACAGTCTCTGCGATAGCCTTTGCAGTTGGCTTTTTAAATGTAAACACCTGACAGCGACTCTGTATCGTGTCCGGGACTTTCTCTAACTCAGTCGTAGCAAGAATAAAAGTGACGTGGCTTGGCGGCTCCTCAAGGAGTTTCAGAAATGCATTAAACGCGCCCTTCGACAGCATGTGCACCTCGTCCACGATGTACACCTTGCGCTCGGACTCGAATGGCATCACCGCCGCCTCCTCGCGAAGTGCACGAATGTTGTCAACGCCAGTGTACGTTGCTGCGTCTATCTCATGGACGTCCGAGTCGCGAGCACCTAAGGCACCTGCAAAGATTCGCGCCACTGACGTCTTACCCGTCCCGCGCGATCCGTAAAACAAATACGCATGCGCAACGTTCTTTTCTTTCAGCGCACCTTGGAGCGCAGTAATGACATGGTCCTGCCCTACTACATCCGCAAACGCGGCTGGCCGGTACTTCCTGTAAAGCACGAGTTCTGACATTACTGCCAGTATAGCAGGGTCATATTTTCTCGTTTTGGCTATCCTGCTCTGTAAGCCACATAAGGACCTTGTCAGCGTTCTCCCGAGACAGGTCCCCACGAACAACACCGACCTCAACTATAGTGTGCAGGTCGGTGAGCGTGTGGAGCCTAACACCTGCGGAGGCAAATTGTTCTTTGGTTTTAGTAAATCCATAGGTGACGACCGCAAGAACATCCTCCACCACCCCGCCCTCTGTGCGCACAGCATCGACTGCAGGCAGGGACGATGTACCGAGGTTTACGACGTCCTCTACTATAAGCGAGCGCTGACCTGACACATCGACTCCATCTACTTGTTTCTTTTCGCCATGACCCTTTGCTGCTTTCCGCACAAATCCGAACGGAAGGAGGAGTTGGTTTGCGAGCTCTTGCGCTGGGGCTTGACCGCCACTTGCAACACCAACAACCACATCTGGCTTTTGTATGACCCCTGTTTGGAAGTACTCTGCGAGTAGTCCCGACAATGCTAGACGCGTTTCGGGTTTTCCAAACGCCTGGCGCACATTAATGTAGATCGGTGCAGTAATGCCGGAGCGGTGTTCGATACCGTCGTCAAAATGAAACCCGACCGCACCCGACTCATACAGTGCATGCGCTGTGCGCACGGCAACCGACTCGGGTGCACGCTCGAGTATATTTTCTCGCCAACCAAACAACTCTTTGAGAGTTATCTCAGGCATGCGTTGTGATGAATGATCGTGGTGCGGCAGTGATGGTTGCAGGAGAGCCCAAAGCGCGCATCAATCGCGTCATGCCAATCCCTCCGCCAAAGCGTGGGAAGAAGTTGAGCGAGAGGAAATCATCAAGCTCTTTTTCTACCCGTGCACGACCGAACTTCTGGTACAAAAGATTTGCATACCCGCCACCCGAGATGGTATGGAAGCGCTCGCGCATTTCCACCTTGTCTGACGAACGCTCTGCGCTCCCGATGGTCTCCATGCCGTCGATAATGACGTCTATCTTGTTTGCCAGTGCCCCCGTGCGATGCATGTTCCAGAATGGCGACGTGGTTTCAGGGAAATGCTCGAGGAACACGACACGGCCAAAGTCTGCTGCCATCTGTTTTTCGTGCGCACTGGTTAGGTCATTGGTACTGTAGTGACGTGCCATGTCGAGCCACTCTGCGTGTGGGAATGCAGATTTTTTACCGAGCCCAAGAAATTCACACAAGTCACCTTCAAGACTCTTGAGGTCTTCAAATGTGCCCGGCGCCTCAAACTCAAACATCGGGAATATCCGTTCATGCCGTCCAGAAACGGGGTTTGGCTCATTTCGATAACTCGTTGAGAGACAAAAAACGCCGGGTAATACCGGCTTGGTGAGAAGTTCATATTCGAGCCACATTTGACCCGTCTGCGGCAAGGGCCACACGGCGCCTTCATACTCGTATGTCGCCACTGTTGTTGGATCCTCGCATGCAGCGAGAATACTGAGACGATCCTGTGTATGCACCTCGACAAACCCACGATCGAGGAAAAAAGCTCTGAGCTTCTGCGCGGTGTTACTAAACCCTACTATGTCTCGCGTTGGAATGTGATTGTTTATCATATTGTTCTAGTTTGTAAGTTATTAATTGGATAAAAAAATAACCCTCTCAGAGGGTTTAATTGTTTCGCACGAGTTCCTTTAATTTTTGTTTAAAGACTCTCATGCTCATGGCACTCTACCACCTACCTATGTAGCGCAAGCCACTTGTCCACAATAGTCTCGACTTCGCTCCCTGACTCAGCGAGCATCAGGTGTCCGCGGAGCTCCGCCGCTCCATCAAAGCCTGAAACATAGGCCTTGTAGTGCTTCTTCATAATGGCAAAAGACTTGTGCGGCAAGAGTTCTTCATACAGTTTCGTGTGCTCTACTGCTACACGGAGGCGCTCCTCAATGCTCGGCTTGTAATCGGTAAAAAGCCAAGGGTTCCCAAAAATCGCGCGGCCAAGCATCGCACCATCCGCCCCCGTTGCCGCAATGCGTTCATGCGCGTCAGGGACGTCGCGCACATCGCCATTCCCAAAGACTAGTGTTTTGCTTCCCAACTCATTCCTGATCTCTACTGCTCGCTTCACCCGCTCCCACCGAGCAGGAACCAAGGACATTTCTTTGCGCGTGCGTGCATGGAGCGTAAGCACCGCAGGCTGTGCCGCCAAAATCTTTGGTATCCAGGTCTCTACCTCGTCGGTGTTGTAGCCGAGGCGCGTTTTGACTGAAACAGGTAACGGTCCAGCGCCAACCTTGGCCGCGGCTATGACTTCCTGTGCGAGTGACGGATTCTTAATATGCGCGGCGCCCGCACCCTGCTTCTCTATCGACTTGTCGGGACAGCCCATGTTGATGTCGACGCCATCAAACCCCAACTCGCGTGCAAGCGCTGCAGCTTTCTCCATAGTCTCGGGGCGGGAGGTAAAGAACTGCGCAACGATAGGGCGCTCCGTATCGGTGAACACGAGATCTGCAAGAAGTTTTTTGCGCCCTTCCTCGGGCGCAAGCGCCAGCCCATCTGCCGAAACAAACTCTGTCCACGTCACATACGGATATGTCAGAAAACCGGGTTTCTGACACTTGCTGTACTTTGCGATGATGCGGCGGAATGCGGCGTCAGTCACGTCAGCCATAGGGGCAAGGACGAGTGTGGGGCGCGTAAGTGTTTCCCAAAAATGCATGGCTCTGTATGGTACTATACCGCTCATGGAACAGAAAATCATTTTAGGTGTTGTGGGAGCCTTAGTCGTCGCAGCCATTGGCATATTTATGATTGCTCCGCAGGACGCAACACACACCTCGTCCATCCCCGCAGGTACCTATACCGAGTTAGCGCAGTGCATCAAGGACTCTGGCGCAACGTTCTTTGGTGCGTTTTGGTGCCCACACTGCAATGACCAGAAGAAACTCTTTGGCGACGCAGTACCACTGCTCCCATACGTTGAGTGCTCAACTGTTGATGGCAAAGGACAACTCCCTGTATGTATAGATGCAGGAATCTCGAGTTACCCAACATGGGAGTTTGCTGACAAGTCACGACAGTCAGGCGAATTGCCACTTGCGGTGCTCGCAGAAAAAACCGGCTGCACACTCCCCGGAGCACCATTTGAGGCAAGTGTTGATGTAACCGGCGACGCAACAATCGTCGAGGTGCCCATTGAATAGTATGCTCGATCTTGCAACCACCAACCTTATCGTCTCGTACGGGACGTTGTTTTTGATGCTTGCATCCTTTGGGCTCGTACTGGGCACACTGTACCCGTGGCTCACACCTCTTTGGAAACAGAAATTCCATGCGCAACATGGGCTGTGGGTTGGATTTGGATTTGCGCTCGTGGCAACGCTCATAACGCTCTACTACTCTGAAGTATTGGGGCAAGCACCGTGCTCGTGGTGTTGGGTGCAACGCGTGTTCCTCTATCCGCAAGTCATCATATTTGGAATCGCTGCGATACTCAACGACACGCGCGCGGTCTGGTACAGCATTGGTCTCTCCGTACTTGGTGCACTCGTTGCGCTCTACCACCACTGGCTCCAGATGGGTGGTGCGTCCTACTTCCCCTGCCCAGCATCAGGACCTGGACCTGCGTGCGATGTGCCGACATTTATCACCTGGGGGTTTGTCACGTTCCCCTTTATGGCACTCACCTTGTTTATCTTTATGATTCTGTATGTCCTCTGGCTCAGGATGCTCTGGCGTAAATACCCGCTGGGAGGAGACGTGTAGAGTCCTTTTCTTGTATCGTAAGTTCCCCGCCCTCCACGGCCCATCCGTGGAGGTTCGCTATCGGTGCGATGATGTTTTGAAATGCAATGTGTGAATACCCTTCAGCGTAACCGTTGAGCAGAATAAACGACGGTTTTTCCGTAAGCAGTCCGCCACACTTCTTTACGAGTGGGATCAAATCTTCCTCAATCTTCCAAAGTTCATCGTTTGGTCCATGACCAAAGGACGGCGGATCTAAGATAATGCCGTCGTACTTGGTACCGCGCTTGAGTTCACGGTCCACAAAGCGCATCGCGTCTTCAACTATCCAACGGACCGGCGCGGTAGCGAGTCCTGACAGTTCTGCGTTCTTGCGCCCCCATTCAACCGCTGTCTTTGATGCATCTATGTGTGTGACCGAAGCGCCCGCTTTAGCAGCTGCCAAAGTCGCCCCACCCGTGTAGCCAAACAAGTTCAGTACGCTTTTGGCACCACGCGCCGCTACCCAATCCCAGTTTTCTATCTGCTCAGGAAAGAGTCCTACGTGTTTAAACGATGTTGGTTTAATTAGAAAGGTGAAGCCGCCATACTGTATCTCCCACTCCTTAGGTAGTTCTGTAGAACTATGCCACTGCCCCTTCTCGCCTTTGCGCTCAAAACGAGCGTCGCATGCGTCCCACACTGATACAGGGAGTCTCCGCTCCCAGAGTGCCTGTGGGTCTGGGCGGCACAGCACATATTCGCCGAATCTTTCAAGCTTCTCTCCCTCTCCAGAATCAAGTAATTCGTAGTCCATTACCCACCATGCTACACTACTCACACTATGCAACAAACTAACCTCTACACTGTTACGATCCCTCCACTCGTTAAGACACTTAGTGCCTTAAAAAGCATTTTGGAGAAAGCAAAGGCGCACACCGACACTAAAAAACTGACCTGGATGGACTTTGAGCATGCGCTCCTCACCGACAAGTTGGTGTTCAACCAGTTCGATTTTAAAAAGCAGGTCCAAGTAGCGTGCGACAACGCAAAAGGTGCCGCAGCACGCCTCGCTGAAGTTGAGGTACCAAAACACGAGGATACTGAAGCAACATTTGCTGATCTGGTGGCGCGCATCGACAAGACACTTGCGTTTATTGCGACTGTAAAACCAGAGCACATTATCGGCAAAGAGGAGATGAAAATAAGCCTCCCGTACTGGCCAGGTAAGTACTTTACGGGCTTTGAGTACGCAACCGAGTATGTCTTGCCTAACTTTTACTTCCACATCACTACTGCCTACGCAATCCTACGCAAGAACGGGATCGATATAGGAAAAAATGACTTCCTCGGTGACCTCCCACTCAAAGATGCTTAACGCGGCGCTCGTTGTAGACAACGTCACTAAGAAATACGCCTCGGGCACGGAGGCGCTGAAAGGTGTGTCACTTACCGTACCTCAGGGTGACTTTTATGCCCTCTTGGGTCCCAATGGCGCTGGAAAGACAAGCCTCATTGGCATCGTTACTGGGCTCGTCAATAAAACGAGCGGCACCGTGTCTGTGTTTGGTCATGACATCGACCGCGAAACAGAAGCAGCAAAGTCGATGATTGGGCTTGTAGGTCAGGAAGTCAACTTTAATCCGTTTGAAAAGCCGATAGACATTGTTGTAAACCAAGGTGGCTATTACGGTGTCCCGCGCTCCATCGCAATTCCTCGTGCAGAAAAACTCTTGAGCGACCTTGGTCTCTTTGAAAAGAAAAACAGCAAGGCAATGGAGCTCTCAGGGGGCATGAAGCGCCGCCTTATGATTGCGCGTGCCCTCATACACGAACCAAAGTTCTTGATCCTCGACGAGCCGACTGCAGGTGTAGACGTAGAACTTCGCCGCTCTATGTGGGAGTACCTCACCACACTTACCCAGGGCGGACTCACCATACTCCTCACCACCCACTACCTCGAGGAGGCTGAAAAACTAGCAAAGAACGTGGCAATCATTAACAAGGGCTCTATAGTTGCTCAAGGCACTATGGATGAAGTCTTGTCACTCTACAAAGGTGGCGCCGATGACAAGTACGCAACCGGAAAACTTGAATCAGTGTTTCTAGAACTCACCAAAAAATAGTATGCCTATCGCCAAACTCTGGACCTCCTACTACACGCTGATCCGCAAATCGTTTGTGCGGATAGTGCGTATCTGGCCGCAAACTATTTTGCCGTCCCTCGTCACATCGACCTTATACTTTACCGTTTTTGGTACCATCTTGGGTTCGCAGATCAGTGCCGTTGACGGGTTCTCTTACATGCAGTTCGTGGTGCCTGGGCTGGTCATGCTCGCCGTCGTGACAAACGCATACACCGAGGTCGCGACAACATTTTTCGTATCAAAGTTCTTTAGTCGCAACATCGACGAAATCCTTGTCTCGCCCACACCTCCCTGGGTCATCATTGCGGCGTTTGTGACTGGCGGATTAATACGCTCTACCATCGTCGGCTGCCTCGTACTTGCCGTGTCTATGTTCTTTGCGCTGCCGCACGTCGCGCATCCGCTGTTTATCGTGCTCTTCCTCGTACTCTCATCGGTTGTCTTTTCGCTCGCAGGACTCGTGAACGGTATTTATGCCAAGAGCTTTGACGGTATCTCGATTGTCCCAACGTTCGTACTCACACCACTCGTGTACCTTGGTGGCGTATTTTACTCAGTGACTATGCTGCCGCCATTCTTTCAGGCACTCACCTACGCAAACCCTATCTTCTACATCATTAACGGATTTCGATACGGGTTCCTCGGCATCTCTGACGTGTCGCTCGTCCTTGCAACCACGGTGCTCCTAGGGCTCGTCGCGTTCTTTGTTGCAGTCAGTTGGTATCTCCTCCGCACTGGACTTGGGCTGAAGCAGTAGCCTGACCGGGTATCCCACTATGCATCACGTCCGTTTCGGGCGTAACCCACTGCACCAATAACCCAGAGTAGTAGACCTGCAGATGCTCCGAGGTACGGCATGTTTTCGTTGTCTGAAAATACCTCGCCAAATGTCCAACCTAGAACAACACTGAAAAATGGCGCCACACCAAACATCACAAAGTCAGAAAATCCGCGACTTTCAATCATTGAAAACATAGTACTCTAGGAGCCCTAATTCTGCTACAGTACGTCCATGCGGCTCAATACCTACCTCAGAGACCAGGGCTACGCCTCACGACGTGAGGCAGACGAACTCATAAAGTCTGGGGCGGTGTTTGTAAACGGCACCAAGGCGACCCTTGGCATGGACGTGACCGACGATGACACAGTTGAGGTGCGCCGCAAGGCACTCAAGGCTCTCACCTACCTTGCCTACTACAAACCACGCCGCCTAGCGACACAGTCCCTTACCGAAGACGATGTGATAGCACAAGCCAAAGCCCGAGGACTATTCCCAGTTGGGCGCTTGGACAAAGACTCTGAAGGACTCTTGCTCATCACAAATGACGGTCGCCTCACTACACTTCTCCTTGGTGACACTGATATCGTAAAAGAGTATATCGTCACCGTACGCGAACCACTAAAGAAAGATGTGCCAAAGATTTTTGCTAAAGGTATGGAAACTGAGGCGTTTGGCAAACTCTTACCTGCGCACGCTACCATCTTCGGCCCAGAGACGCTCCGTGTACGGCTTGTAGAGGGCAAAAAGCACCAGATACGTGTCATGCTTGCAGACCTCGGCTACACGACAACATCACTCAAGCGCGTGCGTATCGGCCCGGTCATGCTCCAGGGACTGCGCCCTGGCCAAGACAGACCACTCACAGACAAAGAGCTCCAAGGGTTAGGAGTAGTACCACCAAGCGGTCCTATCGAACAAAAAACGAAACGAGTTTAAACCAAAGTGGCACGTTGTTAGACGATGCTAGGTACGAGCCTGCGCTCTGTCCTAAGATTGCCTCAGGTGATGCGGAGGTTGGCAGCGTCGTTGCAACTGCAGGTATGTCTGACACTGGGTTTGGGACAACGTCTACTACAGGTGGCTCTGGGCGGGTCTGAACCGCGACAGTTGTTGTTGCCGACTGCGGGGTAGCGGTGATTGGTCGCGCAGGAGTACCAAACACTTGCACCACAAATGTGGTTGGGCGTCCATTGTACGTGCCATTTGCCGTTGCAATACCGATCTCAGTAAACTGCGTCCCGACGACGTTTGCGCGGTGCGTTGGGCTATTCATCCACGCACGCTGTACATCTGCAGACTCTGAAAAGTCGACTGCGAGGTTCTCTCCCGCGTAGGCAAAGCGATAGCCTTTCTCTTTAAACCAGTGCCATGGGGTCAGTCCTTCGGGTGAGGTATGTGCAAAGTACCCTTTGGCTGCCATGTCGTTAGCCTTGGCTTGCGCCACCTCGGTCAGTACCGGACTTACCGTGAGCGTCCCAAGTCCCTGAGTAGCTCGGTCAACGTTTGTAAGTTCGACGAGCACTGAGGAGATAACTGCAGCAACTGTCGGTACGCGAGACATGAGGTAGTTTGCCTGCGAGATAAACACGAGCGTCCCTATAACAATAACGACCGCTATCCAGCCCTCAATGTTTGAACTCTGCGCGACACGTGGACCTTCTTTGTTCTCCGGCATATCCATTGACATATTATATCATAAGTTGCATAAAAAAACAAGACCCCGCAGTGCGGGGTCTTGTGGATAGTAATTACTACTCGACTGTTTAGCG
>JAMNXM010000025.1 GCA_023653145.1 Minisyncoccota bacterium
GAGCGACTGACTGGTGTCAGTCGCGTGAGAGATTCGAAGCTGAGGCTGGGGGCACGCTCAGCAGAGCGGGTCAGCCGAAGGGTGGTCAGGCGGAGGACCCTACGGCGGTAGGGTTAAAGCGCTTGACCGAATCTCCCCAAACCCACTTTTGACATGAAACTCTAGGCGGTATAGCCTGGTGCTAGAAGTCTCGAGTATGTCGATACACAACTCGGAGTACCAGTTTCCACAAAACTTTGCGAATGATTGTGCACTGTGCCCAATGATGAACGGGTGTTGTATACCTTGTTATCTTGCAGGTAGATGTGGTGATTCGGTATAGCAAAAACTAACCTTTTTTACTCGCGTACCCAATCGTGCGTTGTATACTTACCGCATGACACGTAGTTTTTGGGCGCAGGCACTGTTGCTCCTACTTGCTTTTGCACTTCTTGCAGGGGTGGTACTTTTTGCAACTGACAAACAAGACCTACCCAAAGAAGTAGCACTCACACCAGAGCAAGTCGACATTTCAACTACCACTCAAGCGATACCCGACAGTATCAGTGATACTGAAGTACCTATCGGCGCGCCGCCAGTACCCGCACCTCTCTCAACCCCTAAGCCGCAACCTCTCGTTCCAAAGCCACAGGCGCCAATCCAAACCCCAGCTCCAATACCTCCAGAGCCAATACCTAGTCCACCACCTGCACCCGCTCCCGCTCCATGGACGCCAGGTTTTTTGCAGAACGCGCGCATTACGCCAGAGATACCGAGTGAAGCAGAGCGAGCGCTCCTCCCCAGTTGCGACGGTAAGCGCTTTACGCTCGACCCGGTAGACGTTGCCACCTTTACCAAAGTAGATGGCCGCGGCTCGTCACACGGCGGCGTGCCGTACGACTTTGCGCGGATTTTCTTGCCGACGAGCACCAACGACCAACTGTTCTTCTTGTATGCACCCGCGGATATCTACATTACACACGTTGCGCAAACATATTCAACGGTTCGCGAAGAGGAAGAAACCACAATCTATTTTGCGCTTTGCAAAGACGTGTTCGGATACATCTCAAACGTTAAACTAATCTCTGACCCGGTGTATAAATTGATCACAGATTCCACTTGCTTCGGTAAACCGCACACAGGTCCAAACGCGTGTTACATCAAAACGTTAACGCTCATTTCTCGAAGCGAGCAGTTAGGTAAGGTGGGAGGTACGCGCGGCTCTTTTGGCTTTGGCGTCTTTGACCTGCGCACCCAACGCTCATTTGAGTCACCTGAAACACTACCGATTCGAACTAACTTTGCGCGATGTCCTATAGAGTACTTTGCGCGACCTGACGTGTACCAAAACAGGCTCGAAAAGGGTGGGGGGTTGTGTGATTAGTATACGCATTGTATAATTTTATAGCGTCAGACAGCCGCTCTTTGAGAGAGGAAAGTCCGAACACTCCCCGGGTGAGAGAAGGTAAGGAAACCTTGCCTTGTTCCTCTCGGGAGCAAGGTAGCGGGTAACGCCCGCACACCACGTGGGCGTGGTGAGAGGTGAGAACAGAGACGAGCTCCTTTAGTGGAGGTGAAACGGCAAAATCCTTACCCGAGTGCAAGGCCGTGTCCCAGCAATGGGAAGTGCCGCAAAGATCGTACTGGCAACAGTACGGCAAGACACATGGCTGTCACTCAGGTTTCCTGGGTACAGAATTCGGCTTATCGACGCGTAGCCCACAGATGACAGAGCCCCGCTTGCGCGGGGTTTTGTGTTTGGTGCGATATACTATGTACATACTAGTTAAGCGTTTGTATGAATCTTACCCACACATTCTTTACGGCTGCAGCGTACCGCTTGTACCTCGCCGGTCTTTTCTTACTCCCGACCGTCATAGTGTTTAGTGCTACGGTTACGCCACAAGCCCTTAAGATGTCGGTTGCCGCAGTCGCGCTCATTGGCTCAGTCATTATTCTTGCGCTCGGTGCATTTAAGCGCGGTGGTTTTTCTATTCCACTCTCGCCACTCCTTGCTGCGGCATGGCTCCTTCCGCTCGCATACCTTGCCTCTAGCATTTTTGCGCCGTCATTCATGCATTCCCTCGTGGGTGGTGCGCTTGATGTCGACACAGTACTCTTTATGGTACTTGCAGCGCTTGCTACGTCGCTCCCGTACTTCGTCTTTACCTCAAAGGCTGATCATATACGTGCATTTGCGGTGCTTCTTGCGGCCGCAACGGTTGTCGGACTCTTCCACCTCGTACGGCTCTTTATGGGCGGCGAGGCGCTTTCGTTTGACGTATTCACCAGCGTCCTCTTTTCTCCGCTGGGCAAATGGAATGATGTTGCAATCTTCTTTGGTCTCGTGGGGCTTTTGAGCCTCGTGTCTTTGGAGTCGATGAACCTCTCATCGATGCACCGCGCCATTGTTGGTGTTGCGCTCGCTGTTTCTTTGTTCTTTGTTGGAGTCGTCAATTTTATTCCGGTGTGGGTGTTTCTGGGTGTTGTTGCGCTCGGTATTATTCTCTACCGTGCACTCCTCGCGCGCGGTACATCGCCAATCTCTATCGCGTCATCGCTCGTATTTGTTATTGCGCTTATCGCAGTTATCTTTACTTCAAGTCTTGGCTCGCAACTAGGACGCTCTTTTGGTGTAGAGCAAGTTGAAGCTCGCCCATCATGGCAGAGCACAGTACAAGTAGGTGTGGCAAGTATTGTCACAAGCCCATTGGTTGGCTCTGGACCAAACACGTTCCTCTTTGAGTGGGACAAGTATCGCCCAGTACTTATTAATCAGAGCATTTTCTGGAACGCTGACTTTACTTCTGCTGTTGGACTTGTTCCAACCTCAGTAATCACCACTGGACTCTTGGGTCTCCTTGCATGGCTCGTGCTCGTCGGAGTCTTCCTTTGGTCTGGGGTGCAGGGACTGATGCTCCGCGTTCACCAAGACCAAGCGCAGTTCCACCTCATGCTCGCGTCATTTGTTGGCGCACTGTACTTCGTCGTTATGGCGGTGGTGTATCTTCCGAGCGTGCAACTGATGCTCATCGGATTCGCGCTCCTCGGTATGTTCGGTGCCCTCTACCATGCCGACAGGGGAGGCAAGATGTTTGCGCTCGACTTTCGTGAGCGCCCACGCGTCGGCTTTGTTGCCGTCCTCGGCCTTGCACTCAAGCTCGTAGTCTCAGTTGTTGCGTTGTATGGCGTCGGTACGGTCTTTGCATCTACCGTGGCATACGAACAAGCAGCACGCGCAGCCCAAGTAGACGGCAACGCACCTCTTGCGATTCAGTATGTGAGTGAGGCTAACGACCTTTTCCCACAGGACCGCTACTACCGCCTCGCAGTGCTCGCGCACATCGCTGAGATGAATACGCTCGTCAATGCAGACCAAGGATCAATGAAGCCAGAGGAGGCTCAGCAAAAGTTCCAGGCTGCGCTCGGTGCTGCAGTTGAAAGTGGACTCGCTGCGGTGCGTCTTAATCCAGAGAACTATCGCAACTGGCAGGCAGTTTCATCCGCATACCAGTCAGTCATTCCGCTCAACATTACCGGCTCATACGAGGCAGCGGTCAATGCGCTTGGTGAGGCAGAAAAGTTGAATCCAAGCATGCCAACCTTGCCGTTTGCTCGCGCACAAATTGAAATAGCCCGACAAAAGGAAACTGAAGCTCGCACCTACATAGACCAGGCACTGGTGCTCAAACAAGACTTTACGCCAGCTCTCCTCTTGCTTGCTCAGATTGAGCTTAACAGTGGCAACCTGAAAGAGGCAATTGCTCGCGCAGAGTCCGCATCAATATTTGAGCCATCAAACCCAGTGCTTCACTTCCAAGTCGGTGTCTTAAAGTTTGAGAACAAAGACTATGCTGGCGCAGAGGTTGCACTTAAGAATGCAGTTGCGCTCGCTGGTGACTATTCGAACGCGCGCTACTACCTCGGTCGTGTGCAGCTCCTCCTCGACAAGCCGGACCAGGCATTGGTCGAGTTCCTCGAGGTTGCTCGCCTCAACCCTGAAAACGTAGAAGTTACGTCTGTTGTAGAAGCCCTTCGCGCTGGAGAGGACCCATTTGCTCCAGCACCACAGCCTAAGCGGTAATGGTTCGACGGATTTTCAGCGTACTGACCCAAGAGATACGCGGCCTCCACGAGGCCGCGTATGTCTTAGCGGGTTTTGCGCTTCTCTCTCAAGTCCTGGCGCTCTTTCGTGACCGCACGTTTGCGCACTACTTTGGTGCTGGGCCAGAACTTGATATCTATTTTGCAGCGTTCCGTGTTCCCGATTTGGTTTTTGCATTTCTGACTATTTTTGTTTCTACCTTTGCCCTCGTCCCACTTCTTGCAAAACGTACTGACACTGAGCGCACGGAACTCGTTGCGGGACTCTTAGTAGTTTTTGGTACTGCGGCAGTTCTTGTCGGTTCAGTGCTCTTTGTGTTGATGCCGTTTATCACACCGTTCTTAGTCCCTGGATTTAGTCCTGCTGCTATGGATGCGACAACCACACTCGCACGCATCATGCTTATCCAGCCGATACTTCTCGGACTCTCATCTATCGCGTCTGCTCTTGTGCAAGTTGCGCGCCGCTTTGTGCTTCTTGCTCTCGCTCCGATTTTTTACAACATAGGTATTATCGCTGGAGCAGTGTTCCTCTATCCAACGCTTGGACTTGCGGGACTTGCGTGGGGTGTCGTGTTTGGAGCGGGACTCCACCTCGCAGTGCAGGGTATACCAGTCTTGCGTGCGCCACGGAGCAGTATTCGGGCGGTACCGCTCGTGCGGCTCGTTGAAGACGTTATTGCACCGTCTTTGCCACGCTCAATGGCGCTTATGGCCAATCAATCCCTACTTGTCGCCTTTGCATCTATTGCGTCCATGACCGCAGTTGGTGCGGTGTCAGCCATGTCGTTTGCCTTTAACTTACAATCTGTTCCGCTCACTGTTATTGGTGTGTCCTATGCCGCGGCACTGTTTCCAGCACTTGCAGTCCTCCACGCGGCAGGGGACCGCGAGGGCTTTTATCGCGAGGTGTGGACGACCGTGCGACACATTGCGTTCTGGCTTATCCCGGCGACTGCACTGTTTATTGTGCTTCGAGCACACCTGGTGCGCGTAGTGCTCGGTTCTGGTGCTTTTTCTTGGGACGACACACGTCTCACTGCAGCACTTCTCGCGCTCTTTGCAATCTCTCTGTTAGGGCAATCGCTCATCCTTGTATTTTCGCGTGCATATTACGCTGCAAATCGCGTATGGCTCCCCATTATCATTAACGTAGGAGCGTCGGTTGTGGCGGGAGTACTTGCGTTTACCTTGGTAGTCTTTGTTGCGCGGTTCGAGTTCCTACGATTCTTTGTTGAGTCACTCTTTCGTGTTGGAGACGTTCCAGGGACCGTGGTGCTCATGATCCCATTTGCATACTCACTCTGTATGCTCCTCGCAGCTCTCGTCTTTGCGGTGCATTTTGCACGCGTGTATGGGTATGAGCGGGGAGTGCTTGCCTCGCTCGGTATTTCCCTAAGCGCGTCAGTGAGTGGTGCCTCAGCGGCTTATGTCGCGCTCCAGGCTTTTGGGCCCTTGTTGCCAACCAACACATTTATCGGTATCTTTGCCCAAGGAGTGAGTGCGGGTCTCGTGGGCGTGCTCTTGTGGCTCAGTGTGCTCTTTTTGATGAAAAGTACAGAACTGAGGGATATTACATCCGTGGCACTCGCACGACTTAAAAAGGTATGAATTCGATCAGAAATTTTTCAATCATTGCCCACATTGATCATGGGAAGTCCACCCTTGCTGATCGCATGCTTGAGGTGACAAAGACTATTGAAGTGCGCAAAATGCGCGAACAGGTACTCGACGCTATGGACCTTGAGCGTGAGCGCGGTATCACAATTAAAATGCAGCCGGTGCGGATGCATTGGCGAGCAAAGGACACAGCGTTTGTGTTGAATCTCATTGACACTCCGGGGCATATTGACTTTGGGTACGAGGTGTCACGAGCACTCACTGCGGTTGAGGGGGTGCTCCTGCTTGTTGATGCTACGCAAGGAGTACAGGCGCAGACACTTGCGGTCTTGCACATGGCGCGCGAAGCGGGATGTGTCGTGATCCCTGTCATAACAAAAATTGATTCGCCGCTTGCGCGTCGAGATGATATTGCAGTCGAAATGGTTGAACTTCTTGGGGTAGAACTTGATGACATTATTGATGTATCAGGGCGCACTGGGGTAGGGGTCCCACACCTTCTCGACGCTATTGTAGAGCGTATTCCCGCTCCGACACCGCGCGGGGGTACGGGTGCGCGCGCACTTGTGTTCGACTACGCATTTTCTGAACACCGTGGGATCGTTGCGTACGTGCGCATGATGGATGGCGTATTACAGCCCAAGGAGCGCGCGCGTCTCATTGGCGCGCGGGCTGACTGCACCATACTTGAACTGGGACATGTGGTTCCGCAAGAAGTGAAGAGTACATCTCTCGATACGGGAGACATCGGCTATGTAGTGACGGGACTCAGAGAGGCGTCGCAGGGCATTGTGGGAGACACCCTTGCACAAGGCACGATAGACGCGCTCCCAGGCTACGAGAGTCCACGCCCCGTGGTGTGGGCATCTCTGTACCCTGAGACCCAAGAAGATTTTACGGTCCTCAAGCACGCACTCTTTAGACTCAAACTGTCTGACTCGGCGCTTTCTTTCGAGGAGGATGGGTCGCTCACCTTGGGTAAGGGGTTCCGATGCGGTTTTTTGGGCATGCTCCACATGGAGATAGTGACGGAGCGTCTCAAGCGCGAGCACTCGGTCGATCCTGTTATCACTGCGCCGTCGATCACGTATGAGGTGACGACCAAAAAAGAAACATTCAAAGCCCACTCTGCATCGCAGTTTCCTAATGATGGGTCTATTGAGTCGGTTAAAGAGCAGTGGGTGGTACTTACGCTCATGACTCCGGTTGAGTACCTCTCACCGCTCACGCAACTCTTGTACGAGCATGAAGGCTCGATTGTTGGTACAGAGATGTATCACGCACGCATGCGGCTCACTGTGCACATGCCACTCAGAGAATTAATGCACGGCTTTTTCGACTCGCTCAAAAGTGCGACCAGTGGCTATGCGTCGTTAGCATACGACATGCTCGACTGGAGGGATGCAGATGTGGTGCGTCTTGACGTATTAGTTGCAGAAGAAGAGGTACCAGCGCTTTCGCGTATCATTTCAAAACGCAGACTTGAAGGGGAGAGTCGCTCCCTCGTTGAGCGGTTAAAGAAAGAGTTACGGCGTCAAATGTTTGTGGTAAAGATACAAGCAAAAGCTGATGGACGCATCGTCGCGTCTGAGTCAATAAGTGCATTTAAGAAAGATGTGACGGGGTACCTCTACGGTGGTGACGTAACTAGAAAAATGAAACTTTTAGAAAAGCAGAAAAAGGGCAAAGAGCGCCGTGGTGAACTCGGTGGAAATCGCATGCATATACCTCAAGAGGTGTTCCTCAAGATGATAAAGCCAAGCGATGACTAGTAGTCGAGTGGAATGTATAGGGCGAGCATCGAAATGATGACGATGACTGACATCACGACCCAGAAGGCCTTGATGATGCCCTTATTCTTTTTGTCGAATAGCATACCGACATAGTGTACTACGCAAGGTAGAATTGGGCTATGGTCACACGCAGGACTCAACGACTGGTTAAGCGAGCACTCCTCTGGGGTGGTGTCGTGGTGCTCGTGAGTATTTCCGGCCTTATTGCGCACTCCACCTGGGAGGTCTACGGCAAGATGGTTACCGTTAAAGCTGAGCGCCTTGAAGCAGAGGAAGAGCGCGAACTGTTACGGGCGCGCACAGAGGAACTCAGTGCCTCCCTCAAACTCCTTTCGACGGACCGGGGTATAGAAGAGGAGATACGGAGCCGCTACCCCTTGGTAAAGCCGGGAGAGGTAGAGATAGTCCTCATGGAGCGTCCAGGGGCCGAGGCACCCCCTGTAGTGCCCGTAGAGCCCAGTTTTTGGGGCACTGTGCGGAGTTTCATCGGTTTATAACCTCTTCGGTGCGGGATGAGGGAATCGGACCCTCGTCTAATGCTTGGGAAGCACTCATTCTGCCACTGAACTAATCCCGCAGTTTCTCAAGTACTATGGTATGATAGCAAAGTAAACATAAAAAAACATGGATACCGCACAACCACCCGTAGTGATCTACTCAACACCGACGTGCCATTTTTGCGCACTGAGCAAGGACTACTTCACTAAGAACAATATTGCTTTTACGAACTATGACGTCGCCTCGGACTTTGAGAAGCGCCAAGAGATGATTGAAATGACAGGCCAAATGGGCGTTCCGGTGATTCGCATTGGAAACGACGTGGTCATTGGCTTCGATAAAAAGAAGCTCGCAGAACTCCTCAAGATTTCTGAGTAAGACACAACCCGCCTCAGGCGGGTTTTTCTTCAAGGTGATTGGTTAAAGCAGTCATGTCATATTTTTAGCATGCTATATTCATTAGGTGCGTAAAACGCAAAAAGTTAAAGTGGATGCCATTATGCGACTGCGGTTGGCGGGGCATAGCATTCCAGAAATATCAGCGAAGACCAGTGTGCCCAAAACTACGGTTCAGAGATATGTGAAGAACGTTGAGGTGCCTCATGAGTACATGCAGTTTTTGAGAGAGAAGCAGGGTGGTTCTAAGCAGAGAGCGAATGGTTTACGCGAAAACGTTGGAAGGAAAGCCGAGCAGTTCATTGGATTACTTTCAGATAGGGATCGTGCCTTGCTACTCATAGGGCTTTATTGGGGGGAAGGAGCAAAAAATGACTTTTCAATTATTAATTCAGATGTGTATCTACTTAAGACATTTGTAGAGTGTCTTCAAACACTTGACGTAGGTGTGAGTCGTTTGCGTGCTGGGGTAAGAGTACATGTAGGGACAAATGTAGATGATGCAAAAACATATTGGTCTAAGGAGCTATCCATTCCTAAGGCACAGTTTACTCAGATAGAAATAGTACACGGACGGAAGAAGGGCAAACTCCTTTACGGTATGTGCAGGGTTCGCATAACAAAAGGAATCAAAGAAAGAATCTACCTGCAGAAAGCGATACAGTATATTGGTAAATCAGTGTAGCCAGTGTACTATCGTAAGTGCCGCCCTCGTAGTTCAACGGATAGAACCTCCGCGTCCTAAGCGGGTGATCTCAGTTCAATTCTGGGCGAGGGCACATAAGTGAATGATATTATATTAGACATGGACGAAAAAAAGTTGGAAGAGATGTACCAGATGGTACGTGAGAACAACAGTATGCTGAAGAGCGCCCGGCGCTCGGCGTTTGTTGGCGGAATTATCAAGGCAGTATGGTGGGTGGTGATACTTGTGGTGCTTCCGTACCTCACATGGCTGTACCTCGAGCCGTATCTTAACACTATTATGGCGCAGTACCAGACACTCCAAGCGCAGAGTGGGGCAGTGTCAGGGCAGGCGGCAGAACTTCAAAAGCAGCTTGACCAGTTGGGTGGTGGAGCATCATCTCTCCAAGAACTCCTTGCACGGTTTGGAATTGGAGCCGAATAAGTGCTATATTTTGAGGGTTGCTGAAGGGCAACGATCTGCCGGGCTAAGGTAAGCTTGCCCCGGCGGCGTTCGGAAAAAATGATCGAGCACGCTCATCATTTTCTTCCTCACTTGCCGGGGTAGCTCAGTTAGTTAGAGCATTCGCCTGAAGAGCGAGGGGTCGCCAGTGCAAGTCTGGCTCCCGGCACAAGTAAGGGTCATACGAAATGTGGTTTACATATGACCTCGCGCGTACCGGTAGAAAGCTATGCTTCCTCCCGGCACCAAACTAAAAACCGTCCCAAGTAGGGACGGTTTTTAAAATGCGAGTGCTAGCCGCGGACTTTGAGCCGGGTCTGGCGGTCCTTGTTGATCTTAGGAAGGCGGATGGTGAGGAGGCC
>JAMNXM010000026.1 GCA_023653145.1 Minisyncoccota bacterium
AGGAAATGGCTGGGGTGTATTCGCTCCTGCCGCTTGGGCTACGCACTCTTGAGCGAATCAACACAATCGTGCGGGAGGAGATGAACGCCATCGGCGGCCAGGAACTACTTATGTCTGTACTCCAGAGCAAAGAACTTTGGGAGAAGACAAACCGCTGGAGCGATGACGTTGTAGATAATTGGTTTAAATCAAAACTAAAAGCCGGAGGCGAGGTAGGGCTCGGTTTTACGCAGGAGGAGCCTATAACTCGTATTTTCCAAAACCACGTGCACTCGTACGCTGACCTCCCAAAACTCGCGTATCACATCCAGTGGAAGTACCGCAACGAAGAACGTGCTAAAAGCGGCATACTCCGCGGACGCGAGTTTTTAATGAAAGATCTGTACACATTTGCGCGCACTACTGAAGAGCATGACAGTCTGTATGAGTCTGTGGCGAGTGCGTATGGACGCATCTTTGCACGCCTAGGAATTGGGGACCGCACGTATCGCACATTTGCCTCAGGTGGTGTCTTCTCAAAATACAGCCATGAGTATCAGTGCGTGTCAGAGGTTGGAGAAGACGTCATCTATGTACATGAAGGAAAGCGTCTCGCAGTCAATAAGGAAGTCCTCTTGCCCGAAGTACTACAAGACTTAGGTGTTACTCAGTCTGAGTTGGTTGAACATAAAGCAATAGAGGTGGGGAACATCTTTACGCTTGGAACTCGCTTTTCCGAACCTCTCGGACTGAACTTTACTGATGCGGATGGTGTCTTGCGTCCTGTGCTCATGGGTTCATACGGTTTCGGATGCACCCGTATGGTTGGCGTTTTGGCAGAAGTGTTTGGTGATGCAAAAGGTTTGGTATGGCCAGATGCTGTTGCACCGTTCCAAGTGCATCTTGTCGACCTATCGCAAGGAAACGCAGACATCAAGCGTATGGCAGACGAGTTGTATGCTGACCTCCTCAAGGCAGGTGTAGAGGTGCTCTACGAGGACCGGGACGCGCGAGCGGGAGAGAAGTTTGCTGATTCTGACCTCATCGGTATTCCGTACCGCATCATAATTGGTAAGCAGTCAACTGCGGACAGTATTGAGGTAGTTCGGCGCTCAGACGGAAACGTGACACACTACGCGCGTAATGCGATACTGAGTGGCACGTATGCGACTCGAACTACCTAGAGCACTTACTGAACGATTCTCTCGCGATATTGGGATTGACCTTGGGACTGCCAACACCCTGGTATACCTTAAGGGTAAGGGTGTAGTTATCACTGAACCATCAGTCGTTGCAGTCAACCAAAAGACAGGTCAGGTGGTTGCCGTAGGTACCCAAGCGCGCGATATGTTGGGGCGCACACCCGCGCACATTTCAGCAGTGCGACCGCTTGTCGAAGGAGTTGTATCTGACTTCGAAGTCACTGAAGAGATGTTGGCGTACCTCATTCAAAAGGCGCAAGGTGAGCGTATGGCGCTCGGTCCTCGTGTCGTCATTGGAGTACCAAGTGGCATAACGTCCGTCGAGGTACGCGCCGTGCGCGACGCTGCTCGAAACGCTGGAGCACGCGAGGTGTTTATTATTGAAGAGCCTATGGCGGCAGCGCTCGGCGCAAAACTTCCAGTGCGCGAGCCTATCGGCACCATGATTGTTGATATTGGCGGCGGTACAACGGACATAGCACTTCTTTCACTAGGTGGCATTGTGCGCTCTAAGAATGTGCGGATTGCTGGCGACACTCTCAACCAAGATATTGCCTCGTATATACGCAGTGAGTTTAAGATACTCATCGGAGACCGTACTGCGGAGGACGTAAAGATAGCAGTAGGGAGTGTGCTCAAACCTTCCGTGCCACTACAAACCACTATTCGCGGTCGCGACTTAGTAACAGGTTTGCCGCGAGAAATTGTGATAACCGATACGGACGTACGCGAGGCGATCAGTGGTTCAGTATCGACCATTATTGAGTCGGTCAAAGAAGTGTTAGAGACCGCGCCACCCGAGGTTGTGGCAGATGTTATGCGTCTCGGCATGTATGTTACGGGAGGCGGAGCGCTTCTGAGGGGACTACCTGAACTCCTTGAAGAGGAGCTCAAGATACCGATACATATGATCGAAGATCCACTCACTACAGTCGTTCGTGGTACTGGTGTCGTGCTTGAAGATGTTGAAGCATTTAGACCACTTCTCCTAGATGAAGATGAGACGCGCTAACCCAAAACTCGGCCGCCGTGCGCTTCACATTGGTGCAGGCCTCATAGTGCTCAGCGCAGTATATTTGGTGAGCGCTGAATTGCGAGACGGGGTCACACTCCTTCACGCACGCAGTGCTGATGCGCTTGAGTACGCACTGGTCCCACGTGCAGTTTTGATTGATAGACTCAGTGCCCGCGAGGCAGAGTTACAACGTGTTCGGTACCACTCAGTGTTATATGAAACTCAAGCAGGTGCACTGGCAGCGCTCGAGAAAGAAACACTCTTGCGCCCAGGTACTACGTACGGTTCTGCACGAGTTGTCTCGGTTCCTCCACGAACACACTATGACACCGTACTCATTGCTGCAGGAAGCGAGCAAGGAGTACGCCTTGGAGATATTGTTACCGTTGAAGGCATTGCTGTAGGCGAGATTACTGATGTATCTGACCAATCTGCGCTCGCACAACTGTACTCGTCCCCTGGTGCCGAGCACGACGCTGTGATTGGAGATGAACGAGCGATTGTTGTTACGTATGGTGTTGGTGGGGGAGCACTTGAGACATCGGTACCGGGTGGTGTGTCGCTCGCGCGTGGAGATGCCGTAGTTGATCCGCGCACGGGACTTGTGTTTGCATACATCTCCGAGGTTGTTGAACGCGACATAGACACGAGTGTACTAGTGCGCATGACATTACCATTTGCGCTCAGCGACCTACGCTACGTGTCCTTGATACACCCGCTATGAACCTGCTCTTACTCCTTCCTATACTCTCGGTTTTCATACTGCCATGGTGGGTCACCGTTCCTCTTGCCATACTCGCTATTATGCTCCCATACGGGTGGGTGAGCGCACTGAGCACTGGACTACTCTTGGACACAACATACGGAACGCCACTGTACATACTCGGAGGTAGTACCCACCTGTACTCACTTGCCATCCTTGGGGCAGTACTCGCCATTGCACTCCTCAGTGACCGTGTCATGGACTACGATGCGTAGCGTAAGCGATCTGTTGTGGAAGCGTCGTCGATACTCAGCGCTTGAGCCTGATGAGATTTTTTTGGATTCGCAAAACTTGCCCTCATTTGATACCGCACACATGGAGGGGAGGATCGAGCGCCCTCTTGCCCCAAGCGTATATCGCATCGTGCTCGCAGGTGCGCTTCTGTTGGGACTCATAGGACTCTCACAAACGTTTATGCTCAGCGTCGTCGCGCACGACGAACTTGCTACCTGGGCATCAGAAAATAGGCTTTCAGAGGATTCAATCATTGCGGAGCGCGGTCTGATCACTGATAGAAATGGCATTAAGCTTGCAACGAACGCAACCGCATCAACATCAGCGCTCTATACTGCAGCGCTCCGCGAGTATCCATATGGGGAGTCCACTGCACACGTCGTCGGGTATGTCTCGTATCCTAAACGAGACCAAAACGGTAACTGGTATCAAGACGAGACCATTGGTATTGCCGGCATTGAGTCACTCTACGACGCAACACTCCGTGGTGAAAACGGCACACTCATTGTTGAAACAGATGCGCGCGGTGAGCGTGCATCTGGCTACGTCGTACGCGCTCCTAAAGCGGGACGCGACGTTGCGCTCTCAATTGACGCTGACCTACAAGAAGCATCGTATCGGTATGTGAAGGAGCGCGCAGACGCATCATTCATTGGGGGTGCGGCAGCGATCATGGATGTTAAGACTGGAGAACTGCTCACACTTGTCAGTTATCCATCGTTTGACCCGACCATTATGTCGACCGGAGTTCCGCAGGAGACCGTGCAATCGTACATTGATGACCCGCGTGCTCCATTTGTTGATCGCGGCGTCGTGGGGCTCTATACACCAGGCTCGATCGTAAAGCCGTTTATCGCACTCGCAGCACTTGAAGAGCGCACGGTTACGCCACAGACCACATACGTATCACGCGGGCAGTTAGTGATACCGAACCCATTTAATCCTGATAAACCGACCATCTTTCGTGACTGGCGTGCACACGGCGCTGTCGACATGCGCAGAGCAATTGCCGTGTCATCAGACGTTTACTTTTATATAGTTGGAGGCGGGTTTGAAGGAGAGCGAGGCATGGGAGTGAGTAAGATTTATGAGCACTCGCGCAAGTTTGGATTCGGAATGAAAACGGGCTTTCCGCTTGAGGAGGAACCCGATGGAGTTGTGCCGAACCCCGAATGGAAAGCACAAGCATTTGATGAAAGCATATGGCGTGTTGGTGACACCTACAACACGTCGATAGGGCAGTACGGCTGGCAGGTAACGCTCCTTCAGTCCTTGCGCGCCACTGCAGCACTTGCAAATGGCGGGTCACTCCTCTCTCCCGTTATTGTAAAAGATGAACCTGCAGCGCGCGAAGAGTTGAATCTTGACCCTGCAGAACTTGAGGTGGTACTCGAAGGTATGCGTATGGCAGTCACCGAGGGGACCGCAACGTCGCTTGCTATTCCTGGACTTCGCGTTGCAGCAAAGACTGGTACAGCTGAAACAGGTGCCCGCAAAGAGTTTACGAACTCACTGGTCATTGGATACTTCCCGTATGAGAACCCCAAGTACGCGTTTGCAGTGATTATGGAACGCTCAAACGCTGGAACTGCGCTTGGAGCATCAGCAGTAATGCGCAATATCTTGGAATGGGTAAAAGTCAATCGACCGGAAATGGCTCAACCCTAGGCCCGAGTTGCTCGACTGATAAACCTTCGGTACAATGGCGCAATGATGATGAAAAAACACCAGAAAGATGCCGCGCCGGAGAACGTCCTCACCCAAGAAAAATTTGATGAACTGAAATCTGAACTTGAACAACTGATTACTGTCGCTCGAAAGGAGATAGCAGAGTCTCTTGAATACGCACGCTCTCTGGGCGATTTGTCTGAAAATGCGGAGTATCACGCAGCACGCGAACTCCAGGCGGCTACAGAAGAGCGCATCCGCCGTCTAGAGAGTATTGTTAAGTCCGCGGTTATCATGTCAGAGAAGAAGAAAGGCGTCGTCGGGTTTGGCTCAAAAGTAACGATCAAGAAGAAAGGCGACAAAGCAGAGCACACTTACACCATCGTCGGGAGCGAAGAGGCAGACATGCGCGACAAGAAGATTAGCCACCTCTCACCAATGGGTGAAGCGCTCATGAACAAGAAGAAAGGGGAGACATTTACATTTACGACACCAAACGGCCGTCAGGAGTACGCCATCGTTGATATTGAATAGGCAGGCTGTACAATACGTACATGTCAGCACTTGATGATATCCGCGCTGAACGGGTAAAAAAACTTGAACTGCTCCGCTCGAAAGGTATAGACCCGTACCCGATAGACTCAACACGCACCCACGAGTTGGTGGCAGTTCGTCGCGACTTTTCCGCTCTCGAGTCGTCTGGAGAAAGCGTCACTGTCTCCGGCCGCATCATGTCGCTTCGTGGACAGGGAGGCATTATTTTTGCAGACCTTTTTGATGGCACTGACCGCATGCAGGTCGTGATAAAGAAAGAGTCAGTAGGTGATGATGCGTTTGACCTTTTTGAGGCAACGATTGATTCAAGTGACTTTATTGATGTCACTGGTACTGCCTTTACCACAAAGCGCGGTGAACAGTCAGTACTCACCACAACCTGGCGCATTATTGCAAAATCACTTCGCCCGGTCCCAAGCGAGTGGTTTGGGATTAAAGATGAAGACGAGCGATTCCGCAAACGATACCTTGATATTCTTCTAACACAGGATGTACAGAAGGTTGCAGGACTCCGCTCAGCCTTTTGGAACGCTGCGCGTTCGTACATGCTCGAACGAAACTTTGTTGAAGTCGAAACTCCAGTACTAGAAACGCTTACCGGTGGAGCAGAAGCGCGGCCGTTTGTGACGCATCACCATGCGCTTGATTTAGATGTGTACTTGCGTATTTCGGCCGGAGAACTTTGGCAAAAGAAACTGCTTGTCGCAGGTATCCCACGCACCTTTGAGATTGGCAGAATCTTTAGGAATGAAGGTATCTCTGCAGAACATGCCCAGGACTACACGCAGTTTGAGTTCTACGCGGCATACATGGATGCCAGCGTGGGAGTTCCGATGCTTATAGACATGTACCGGACTATCGCACAAAAGACTTTTGGCACAACACAGTTTACGATACGCGGATTCACCATCGATCTTGCCGCACCGTGGGCCGAGTTAGACTACTCAACACTCATGCAGGATGCGTATGGTTTTGACCCCAAGGCGACTGAACTCGACACCGTACTTGCAGTAATGCAAAAAGAAAACATTCCGATTGAGCCAAACATCGAACTCGGCAGGGCAGTAGATCAGTTGTGGAAGAAGGTACGGAAGACAATTTCAGGCCCGGCGATACTTACCGGTATGCCACTGTATCTTGAGCCGCTTGCAAAAAAGTCTGCTGACCCGCGTACAGTAGAGCGCTATCAAATACTTATTGCAGGGTCGGAAGTAGGTAAAGCATTCAACGAACTTAATGACCCGATAGATCAGGCGGAGCGTTTTAGTGCGCAGCAAGCACTCCGCGACAAGGGTGACGACGAGGCGCAGATGGCCGACTTTGACTACGTCGAGGCGCTTGAGTACGGCATGCCACCAGCGTTTGGGTTCGGTGTTTCGGAACGCCTCTTTTCGTTCCTCATCGATAAGCCTATACGAGAGGCGCAACTGTTCCCACTCATGCGCCCGCGCGATGCTGTACCCCAGAAGGGTAAAACAATGATTGCAGTTGCGGTAATCAACACCGCTGGACTAGAACCGTGGCAAGTAGTCAACACTGCGGCACATCTCAGTGCTGAACTTGGAGCGCGTCAAGGTAAGTCTTTGTTCAAACAAGACACTGTTGCGACAAAAGACGGCGCTCAAATCCCACTCAACATTCAGCATGCGATCATCATTAAAACCGCCAAGTCATCTGAAGAACTAAAGAACCTTTTGGGTACGGCTCAAACAGCACACGTGCATACGGCTGCATTCACACGGCACATGCTCGAGACCACAAATGATAAGAAGATTTCTGATGCTACCGGTCAAACAAACTTTGCTGATATCGACATGCTTGGAGTACTGGTTTTTGGCGAAAAGGAGCACGTGCAGAAGATCACAGAGCACTTTACTTTATTCTCTTAGCGAGTCCTTACTTTAACCGCTCAACTGAGCGGTTTTTTGCTATTCAATGAGTGTCAGAAATTGGGGATAAGTGTATGCAAGTGGGATATAGTGGGATATAGTGTCATTATGCTCATCGGAGAGTACGTACACACACTCGACGATAAAAAAAGGCTTTCGTTGCCTGCTAAGTTCCGCAAGGAACTGGGGAAGGGTGCAGTCATGACACGTGGCCTAGACCACTGCATCTCGATCTACTCGCAAAGTGCGTGGAAGCACATCTTGGAAAAGATGGGTGCACTTTCAATGGGGGCAGGAGATAGCCGTGGGTTTAATCGCTTTATGCTCTCTGGCGCAGCAGAAGTAGAGGTTGATAGCGCAGGGCGCATCCTCATACCTGATCACTTAAAGCAGTTTGCTGATCTCAAAAGCAAGGTGGTATTTGCCGGCGTCGGAGACCGAATCGAGGTGTGGGATGATGCCCGCTGGACTGAGTACAAGAAAAGGATTGAATCTCAGGGAGACCAGATGGCGGAGCGATTGAGTGAGGTTGGTGCGCTCTAAACTTTATGCAACAACATCACACCGTATTATTGAAAGAATCTATTGACGGCCTCAATCTTGAGCCGCGCGATGTTGTTGTTGATGGCACGGTGGGGCAAGGCGGACATGCTGCACTTATAGCAGAGCGTGTCGGACCACACGGTACCGTACTCATGCTCGACGCAGACGAGTCATCTCTTGCAGCAGCCAAGGAGCGACTTGCGGAAGCTAACACGCATCTTATCTACGTACATGGGAACTTCCGCGCAATCAAGGAACACGCTGCGCGTGCAGGCATTACCAGCGCTGATGGCATCTTGTTTGATTTGGGATGGCACCAAGGACAGATGGAGTCGGGACGCGGATTCTCGTTTCGAGAAGACGCACCACTCCTCATGACACTCACGACAAACCCTGAGCCGTATCAAGTTACGGCAGCAGACATCATTGGTAATTGGAACGAGGATGAGTTAGTCACACTGTTCCGCGAGTATGGTGGCGAGCGCTTTGCTGGACGCATTGCGCGCACCATAGTTGAAACGCGAGTCCGAAGACCAATTACGACATCAAAACAACTTGCGGATGTCGTGCAGAGCGCTGTTCCTGGAAAGTTCCGTGGTGGGCGCATACATCCGGCGACCAAAGTGTTTCAAGCGCTCCGCATTGCGGTGAATGACGAACTGGAGGCGCTCAAGGAAGGCATTGCATCTGCACTACAACTTCTTGCTCCGAATGGGCGACTTGCAATCATTACCTTCCACTCGCTTGAGGACAAGATCGTAAAAGAGGCGTTTAAACAGGCGGCAGTAGACGGTATGGGTACCTTAATTACTAAAAAGCCCACGGTGCCTGGGCGCAGTGAAGTGCTTGTAAATCGTCGAGCACGCTCTGCTAAGTTACGTATTTTTCAAAAACATGCCTAAGCGAAACAAAATCTCATATGCACAAGCCGCGCTTCCGTTTGCGGGGAGCACCACGCGACGCATCCAAGAACCGCTCAAACTTGAGTGGCGCTTGATAGCCGTTGCCGGCGCCGTGGTCTTAGCCACTGCACTCATGTACGGATACGTCGTGGTCGCGTCTATTGCAGAAGTGTCGCTCCGCGAAGCAGCACGAACGGAAAGTAAGACACTTGCAGCAGAGCGCGCATCACTTGAGGGAACGTACTTTCAAAAAACTCGTGGTATAACGCTTGAGTACGCACGCGGACTCGGCTATACCGACAGCACCAACAAGGTCTTTGTCACCCGAGCAGCGGCGTTGTCGTACGCCGGAGATGCGCGCTAGCTTTGCAAAAAGAATTCGAATCATAGCCGCCCTGTTCGTCGGGGTGGCACTTGTCATTGTTGGAAAATTGTATGTCGTTCAAGTACTGCACGGTGATGAGTACCGCCAACGAGCTGAGGATCAGCAGGTAGCCCCAACAGCACATCAGTTAGCGCGCGGAACCATATACTTTACTGGAAAGGATGGGTCTTTAATTTCTGCTGCGACGCTCAAGTCCGGATTTACCGTTGCGGTGCTTCCACCGCAACTTACTGATATCGAGGCAGCGTACGAGGCTTTTAACCGCATCGTGCCATATGAGCGTGATGCCTTTATGCAGAAAGCCGAGAGAGAGCGGGACCCCTATGAAGAGCTGGGGAGGCGCTATGACGAAACAGTAGGTCAGGCTGTTCTTGCGGCAGATATCGATGGTGTTCGCGCCTTTAGAGAGCGCTGGCGCTACTACCCTGGGGGCACGCTCGCAGGACACGAGGTTGGTGTAGTGAGTTTCGGTGACGATGGTACAACCCAGACTGGACGCTACGGACTCGAGCGTTCATACAATGACGTACTCACGCGCCCCGAGTCAGGACTTCGGATTAACTTTATTGCAGAGCTTTTTACCAATGTTGGTGCGCGTATTTTTTCAGGTGCACACGACTCGGGTGGAGACGTAGTAACGTCCATTGAACCAACCGTGCAAGCGTATCTTGAGGATGAGTTGCGCGCCTATAACAGTGCATGGAATGCA
>JAMNXM010000048.1 GCA_023653145.1 Minisyncoccota bacterium
ATCCTGGAGTGCCATGCGCGCCAGGAGTGCGCCACGCCCAGTACCCACCTTACCGAGGACACACACGTGCTTCTGTCGGTCAGTGTCCTTAATACCAAATGGCACTACATGGTTTTTATGTGCAGTAGAAGCAAGATACGTAATGCGCTGCCCCCAGTCCATACGAACAGTATATAACTCAGCCCAGCCAACTGATAGTTGCCAAGCGCAAGAACTATGGACTGGTCGCAAAGTACTCTCTCAGTGCTGAGTACTTATTGCCCGCATCCCAAAAGATCCACGAGGTGAGCCCTGCATCATAGGTGCCACGAATTTGAGCGTCAATGTCTGCTGCAGTGTAGTCCTTGCCATAGTCAAAGTCTTGAAGCCAGGGACGTTGCTGCAACGCAGAGTACGCAGCTTTCGTGTACCGTGCAGGCGATGATGAGGCGATGTACGTACCACTTAAGGTCTGCACAGGCGTCGAAGTGGCCACGGTGCGACGCACCGCCTCGACCATCGACCGATGAATAACGGTGTACGGGTCGTCGTTAGGATTCTTAAGCCCTGCGAACCCCTTGTTGTAATGTGAGGGATACACCATAGGCATAATGTAATCAAAGTATGGCATCGCACGTTCTAACTGCTGTCCGATTCCTAAATCATCATGCAAAACAGTCACGTACCCAAAGAGATCTGCTGACATCACCACACCCATCGGGTCTACCTTTTCATGAAGATACTTCCAAAACTTCTCGACTGCCTCAGGTTTATTTGGATTCACAAATCGCGCATCTGACATCGGACCGTCTGATGGGTAGCGTATGTAATCGTAATTGAGTTCATCAAAACCTATGTCCTCGTGCGCAACACGCGAAAGCTCGACAACATAGTCCCAGTAGGGCTTGTGAGACACATCAATAAACGAAAGACCCTTGTGATCTTGCCACGGCTGTCCTGGACGGATCCCTGCCGACTGTACTGCTGCTTCTGGGTGCTTCTTTGTATAGTACGGGTCCTGAAAAACGGTGATACGTCCGATGACATAAATATTCTTTTCATGAAGTCGCGCCACAAACTCCTTCATATCTCGTGCACCACATTCATCGGAAACTGAGTCCGCGAGTATCGGATTATCTGTCGGAAACGAAATCTTGCCCGTAAAGTCCTTAATATCTATCACGACTGCATTGAGTGGTGTCGTGTCAATAAACTCGACTAGGGAGTCACGAAAAGAGGGCGTCCCGGAAACACATTGCGACATGTAAATGCCGTAGAGCGGCTCAGGTGTCGGAACATATGCAATACGAGGTTTCTGCTCGACCACCTCTGGCTCGGGCGCAGGAACTTCTGCATGCACAATCTCCCACCGTGCAGGGTACGTACTCACCACAAGCGCCGCTCCACTAAGCAAAATGCCGACACCACAGAGAGTAGCGACTACTGCCTTAGAGAGTTTCAATTTTTTGCGGGGTGCCATTTTCCTGAAATGCGTCAGTCTTGTAGTCACCACGCTGTGCACGGATGAGCCAGAGGCGCTCAACGCGCATCAACAGTCCTAGGACAATGACGAGTGCGCCACAGACAATAATAAGCGCGGTACTAATGCGATCAGGGAGCCCGTCTATAGGGATAAGCACAATGATGATGCCGAGAAGTGTAACAATGCTTGCTTTTGACACTCTCGAAGTGTATCAGGGTGCAATGAGGACGACAAACTCGCCACGCTCGGGGATATCTTGGGACAAGCGCACCAGGAGTTCTCCTGGGGTGCCTTGGGCCGTATGCTCATGCATCTTGGTGAGTTCGTGCGACACAATAACGGTGCGTTCTGGGGCACGAGCCTCCAGTTCGGTCAAAAGTTTCCTGATACGGTGCGGCGACTCATAGAGAACAACCAAGCGCTCCTCTGTGAGGAGTTGGTCAAGCGCCTTCTGTCGTCCCTTTTTATGCGGCAAAAATCCGAGAAACGTAAACTCGTCAGTTTGTACTCCTGCAACAGAAATAGCAGCTGCAAGAGCCGACGCACCGGGAATTGCAATAATCGACTTCTCTCCACAGGTAAGGCGCACCATTGAAACAAGCAGTGGACCTGGGTCTGAAACACCTGGTGTGCCAGCATCGGTCACATATGCGAGCGACTCACCTGCCTGAACGAGGTCGACGACATGTTGATACGCCCCTCGGCCCGAGCGTGCACGCAATGACACCATGGGTTTTTTAATCTCGTAGCGCGCTAACAATTTCGCGGTGACACGCGTATCCTCTGCGACTATGCGGTCAACTTTCTTTAGCGTCTCAAGCGCACGAAGTGTGATGTCACCCAAGTTCCCTATCGGCGTTGCAACGATGTAGAGTGTACCGCTCATACGTTCTTCTCGAACTTTGAAGGGTCTGTGAGATGCTCTGCAATTGTATAGACGTCCCCTGCCCCCATCGTAATAATGCGTGTACGAAAATTACTCACAGTCTCTAGATACGTCTCAATCTCACTCAGTGAAGGAAACGCCTTTGCGGGAGTGCTGTGCGCCGTAATCAGTTTTGCCAGTTCTTCACTCGTAACTCCTGGGATCGGCTCTTCACGTGCGGCATAGATTGGTGCGAGGACTACTTCGTCAGCCTCACTAAATGCTGATGCAAATCCTTCCATCAAGTCGCGAGTACGCGTGTAGAGATGTGGTTGAAACACCACAATGAGCGGGGCACCCCCAATGAGTGCCTGCATACGCGCCGCTGCAAGTGTCTTTTGTATTGCTGTTGGGTGGTGCGCATAATCGTCGAACACGAACGCATGCTCTTTCGTCTCGCCTTTGTACTCGAATCTGCGCCATGTACCACGAAACTCTTTCAGACTCTTCGCTACCTGAGAGTCAGTAAGGTCAGAAGCGAGTACGAGTGCCGCGGCTTTTGCAGCTTTC
>JAMNXM010000027.1 GCA_023653145.1 Minisyncoccota bacterium
CAAGGGATGCGCGGTATCCCGACAGGCTTTGCTGGACTCGATTCAATGCTTGCGGGGTTTCAGCGCTCGGACCTCATCATTCTGGCGGCGCGCCCGTCCGTTGGTAAAACCACACTTGCGCTCGACATTGCACGACAAACTGCTGTTAAGTTCGGTACACCGGTCGGCATCTTTTCACTCGAAATGTCCTCACAGCAGTTGGTTGACCGCATGCTTGCAGCGGAGGCACGCGTCAACGCATGGAAGCTTCGTACCGGAAAGATCGATACTGATCAAGAGTTTGAGCAAATCAGGGACGCCATGGAGCGCCTTTCAAAAGCGCCCATCTACATTGACGATCAGCCTGCCAATAACGCGCTTATTATGCGCTCCGTTGCGCGCCGCCTGAAACGAGAGCAAGGCATTGGACTCATTATTGTTGACTACCTCCAGCTCATGGCACCAACTGGTGCGCGTAGTTCTGATTCCCTGGTGCAGCAGGTCACAGAAATATCGCGCTCACTCAAGCAGTTGGCGCGCGAGATTGATGTGCCAGTTCTTGCACTCTCACAGCTTTCTCGTGCCGTTGAGCAGCGCCGAGGCAAGCCGCGCCTCTCTGACCTTCGTGACTCGGGCTCAATCGAGCAGGACGCCGACGTCGTTATGTTTATTCACCGTGAGGACAAAATGAACGACTCAGGTGCAGAGAAAACGAACATTGCTGAGATTTTGGTTGAGAAGCACCGCAATGGCCCTATCGGCTCGGTCAATCTCTACTTTGATGAGAAGCGCTCGACCTTCCTCCCTATCGATAACTCAGACTTTGGTGCAGGGGTATCTGCTGCGTCGTCCTCTGTGCAAGACGATTTTTAGTCCAGTATGTCGCCGATTCACACACTCACGGAACTTCTTGCTCGTCTCCCAGGCCTTGGTCCGCGTCAGGCACGTCGCGTGGTGCAGTACCTCCTCAGCCGCGACCAGGCGTATCGTGACACGCTCGCTAAAGAGATCCAGGCGCTCGCGGCACGCACTGCACAATGCACGCGCTGTTATCGCTATGCCGATGCAACTGCACTCGGGCTTTGTACAACGTGCGCTGATGGAGAGCGTGACCAGAGTACGCTTATGGTGGTCGAACACGATGTCGACATTGACGCCATTGAGGCATCACTTACCTACGCTGGCCAGTACTTCGTCCTCGGCGGCCTGATGAACATGGTCAAGCAGCGTAAAGAAAAAGTGATACGTTTCAAAGAACTCATACGGCGCGTAAACACGGACGTCACTGAAGTGATTTTTGCACTCGCCACGACCCCTGAAGGCGACTTTACCGCAAAAGAACTTTCGAGCGCTCTGAGTGCAGGCGGCTATACAGGCACTGTTTCGCTCCTCGGTCGCGGACTGTCTATTGGCGCAGAACTTGAGTACGCAGACCCTGAAACATTGCGTAGTGCATTAAAAAACCGCGGCTAACCGCGGTTTGTTTAGGTTAGATCTTCTCGATCATCACCTTCATGTATGGCTGGCGATGGCCACGCTTCTTAAAGTAGCGACTCTTTTGTTTGTAGCGGATAACGACTTTTTTGTCGTCCTTACCAGCCTCAAGTACCTTACCAATGACTTTGCCACCTGTGGTTGGAGTACCAACGTCGGTTGACTTGCCATCGTCTTTGAGAAGTACATGGTCAAACTCAATTGCCTTGCCTACCTCAGCGCCAATGACCTTCTCTATCTCGAGGTAGCGGCCCTCCTCGACAATGTACTGCTTACCGCCTGTCTTTATGATTGCAAATGCCATGTGGGCAATAATACCCTAGTTTTGAGGGTTATTCAACCGGTTAGTGACGGCCCCGATTTTGCTACTCCACGGTCACACTTTTAGCCAGATTTCTAGGTCTGTCTGGGTTAATCCCCTTTGCCAGGGCGACAGCGTACGCAAACTGCTGAAGTGCCATAGTAGCAAGCACCGGCATAAGCGCTTCGTGCGCCTTGGGTATCCAAATAACATGGTCTGCCATCTCCTCTGCACGATAGTCGCCGTCAGTAGCCACCATGATGATAGGACCTTTGCGGGCCTTGATCTCTTGAATGTTTGAGATCATTTTCTCGTAGACTGAGTCACGTGGCGCAATTGCCATGGTTGGGAATGCGTCGTCTATCATTGCGAGTGGTCCATGCTTCATCTCGCCTGCTGGGTATCCTTCAGCGTGGATGTACGATACCTCTTTTAGCTTGAGCGCACCCTCGTACGCCATGGGGGCAGACAGCGAACGCCCAATGTAGAGCATGTGCGCATACTTGGCATAGTGCTGAGCAACGGCTTCTACGCGCTCGGAACGTGCCAGAACCTCAGTCGCAAGTGTCGGGAGTGAGAGGAGTGCATCTTTAAACGATAACAACTCGGTGCTGGTCACTCCCCTGAGTTCTGCGAGTTTAAGTGCAATGAGTCCAAAGCCAACAAGTTGTGTCACAAACGCTTTGGTGGACGCAACACCAATTTCCGGTCCAGCATGTGTGTAGACTCCTGCGTCTACGGTACGAGCAATAGTTGAGCCGACAACATTGACGAGTCCGAGGGTGAGCCCTCCGTGCTCCTTAAATGCTTTGACAGATGCCAGCGTGTCTGCGGTCTCACCAGACTGCGTGACTGCAAGGAGTACCGAGGAGCGGCTCGCCGGTATCGAACGGTACCGTGCCTCAGACCCAAGTTCTAGGTCGACTGGCAGGCCTACAAGTGACCCAATCAGGTACTTGCCGTAGAGACCTGCGTAGTACGCGGATCCGCATCCAACGACCATGAGTCGCTCCATGCGCTCGAGTTCTCGCCTGACCTCCTCAAGTCCACCGAGTTTTACGGTGCTCCGCATCTCAGAGAGGCGCCCACGCGTCGTGTCAGCTATAACGGTGGGTATCTCATGCATCTCCTTGAGCATGTAGTGCGCATAGCCATGTTTCGACAACTCCTCTGCGTTTTGAGTTACTGTTTGTGGTGTCCGCGTTTTGTCTATGTGGCCGAGCGTTTTAATAGTATATGTTTCTGGAGTTACTATTGCATACTCACCATCTTCGAGATACACGACACGTTTTGTCTCATGGATGAGTGCGGTTGCGTCCGACGCCACCCACGCCTCATGTTCACCAATACCAATAACTATTGGACTCCCGAGCGCAGCTGCGTAGAGTGTTCCTGGGTCGTCCGCAAACACGAGCGCTATACCATACGTGCCGCGCACCTTGGATAGTGTTGAGGCGAGTGCTTCTGTAGTAGTGAGCCCTGCCTCATACGCAGTTGCAATATAGTGTGCAAGTACTTCAGAGTCAGTATCTGACGCGAACGTATGGCCGAGTGCACTAAGTTCGTCCTTGAGGTCTTGATAGTTCTCGATAATGCCGTTGTGTACAAGATGCAGTATGTTGTTCTGTGCTGCATGCGGGTGTGCGTTCCGCACCGCTGGTGCACCATGAGTAGCCCAGCGCGTGTGAGCGATACCAAACGTACCGCTCGGTGCGTTTGGTGCGAGAGCGGCAAGGCTCTGCACTCCATCAGTACTGCGCAGCAATCCATCTTCCGGAGTATAAACTCCTGCAGAATCGTAGCCTCGGTACTCTAATTTTGATAAACCAGTAATAAGGAGTGGGAGCGCAACGCGCTCGCCAGTATACGCAATAATGCCACACATGATACGAGTCTAACTCGTGCGCGTGTCGTTTGGTGACTATTAGTCACGCGTTGGACCATCAATCAGCGATGTTTCAACCCCGATTGCGGTGCCAGTAATCTTTAATACGTCTTTGTCGAGCTTTTTATACTCTTTCTCGCTCGCGTTGTAGTGGTTTACCACCGTGCCAAGCGCGTTCCCCAACTTTTGCTGGTACTCGCGATATGCGGCAAGATGTTTGCCAAGTTCGCCAACGTTTTTGATGACATCATGGATCCGCTCCTCTATCTGCAATGACTTAAGTCCTTGGAGGACCGTCTGGAGGTACGCGAGGAATGAGGTTGGTGAGACAATAATGACCTTTTTACTAAAGGCGTACTCAATCAGGTCTCGGGTGTTAGTCTTGACCGTGCCTACCTGGTTAATCAGGAGGTCGTAGTAGATGCCCTCAGACGGAATAAACATAAACGCAAAGTCCATAGTGCCTTCAGCAGGGCGGACATACTTAGACGTTTCATCGATACGAAGTTTGAGGTCTTGCTTAAACAACTTCTCCAACCTCTCCTTCTCCGTAACGTCATTGGTCTCTAGTATGCGGTTGTAGTTGTCGAGACTAAACTTTGAGTCAATAGGTACGATGCGCTCTTTGATAAACACTACCGCGTCGACTATCTCGCCGTTCTGGAACGCGTATTGCATTTGGAATGAGCCAGGCGGCATCACGTTTTGGAGCACCGTCTCTAGGTAGTACTCGCCCAAGATGCCTCGCTGCTTCGGGTTTTTAAGAATGTCTTGGAGGTTTTGGAGTTGGTCAGCAAAACTCACCACTTGCCTGTTGGTCTCATCTAGTTTGGTGAGCCCCTCAGTCACATCCTTCACGATTTTAAATGTGTCAGAAAGTTGGCGCTGTACCGAGTCCTGGACACGGCTCGTCGAGTCGCTCATCAGGCGCTGAAGTTCTGCAATGCGTTGCGAAAGGAGATCCATCCCCTCACCCGTACCCTGCTCTTGGGGACGCATAAGAAGTACATAGAGCACTACGGCGTTCGTGACGAGAAGTATGACGACGAGCGCAATGAGTATTGATTCCATAGCGCTATTCTAGCACTCATGCGTGATAGAATAGCGCTATGCTACAAGACACTATTTCAGGGAATTTGACCGCTGCTATGAAGGCTAAGGAGCTCTTGACGGTTGAAGTTCTCCGTGGGCTCAAGGCTGCCTTTACCAACGAACTCGTTGCAACAAAGCGTAAACCAACCGACTCACTTCCTGACGAGGATGCGCTCGCAGTTATTAGACGCGAAGTAAAAAAGCGTAAGGAGGCATCCGAAGCGTTTCGTACGGGTAACCGTGCGGAACTCGCGGACAAGGAAGATCAGGAGCGCACCATACTTGAGGCATACCTCCCCCCAACCATGCCCAAGGACGAGATTATGAAAATCGCACTCGCAAAGAAACTCGAGTTTGGTATGACCGATAAAAAAGATATGGGCAAGTTTATGGGAGTCCTGATGAAGGAACTTGCTGGTCGCGCAGATAGTAGCGACGTCAAAGACGTCGTCGCAGGATTATTTGTCTAACGCTTAGGATTTCTTAAATCCTTCAAATGCCTTGAGCACTTCAAGTGGTACGGCAAATACCACCGTATTTGAATCGTCGCTTGATATGTCGTTGATGGACTGCAGTGTCCTGAGGTGCAGTGCTCCTGGAGTTGCTGCAAGTATTTCTGCCGCTCGCGCCATGTTTTGCGCCGCTGCCAACTCGCCTTCAGAGTTAATGATGACTGCGCGTTTCTCGCGCTCTGCCTCGGCCTGCTTTGCAATGGTGCGCTCCATCTCGCCAGGGAGTGACACGTCCTTGAGTTCAACATTTGAAACCTTGAGTCCCCATGCATCCGTCTCTTTATCAACGATCTCTCGGATACGCTCTGCCAACTTTTCGCGGTTTGAGAGTAACTCGTCGAGTGACACCTCGCCCACTATGTTGCGCATCGTGGTTTGCGCGTACTGAGAGATTGCGTAGCGGAAATCCTCAACCTCAATGATTGCCTTGTCTGCAGCCTCGACTTTATAATAAATAACTGCGTTCACCACCACGGAAACATTGTCTTTGGTAATTGCCTTTTGGTCAGGGACGTCCACCGCTTTAACGCGCATATCTACGGTTTTATAAAACTGAATTATTGGGAATACCAATCGCCACCCTGGCTGCATGACGGAACTAAACTTACCGAGCGTAAACTTAACACCGCGCTCATATTGGTTAATCTGTCTAATAGAACCAACAAGGAGAACACCAACTGCAACGACGATAATTAAAAATAGATCCATATAGGTCCAGTATAGCAAGTAAGACTGTATTTGGAGTGGCCACAGGAATCGCTGGACGCTTTACATGGGAATCGCCCGCGAGTAAACTGCTACGCAGTTTCTCTGGGCACCGACTCACTCGCCAGTGCTCGCTCTGTCGTTCGATTCCCCGCGTGGCGCCGGTGGGTACTAAAAAACCAGAGACATGCTCTGGCTTTAAGTACCCATGGTCACAGGTTTTCGTTTGCTAACAAAACCCGCGACCCCGCCTCGCGCCGTCGCGCTCCGGCCGTCACAAATCAGAAAATCGCACATCCCAGTGCGATTTTAGTATTTGTGACCTCACGGGGAATCGAACCCCGATTACAGCCTTGAGAAGGCCGTGTCCTAACCGTTAGACGATGAGGCCGTTACACTTTTATAACATAAAAAAGAGTGAGTGTAACGTGCTTGTTCAGCGATAGGTTTAGGTGGTACAGTATTTCGTACAAAACGTATGGATGGTCACCCAGGATTTCAACTCGGTTTAGGAGCTTTTCTTGCCACATGGATTGGAGGTATGGCGGGTGTAGCTTTTAACGAGTACATTCTTGAGTCAGACTCTTGGTTTGAACATGGTATCGCAGGATTAACAGGTGCAGCGTTCGGGTATGGGTTGTACCGTGTCGCATTTAAAGATGCATACGGCGTTCTTAAGTAAAGGCTTACCGCGTTAGCCACTCTGCATCCTGCCTACAAAGCAGGTTTTTTGCTTCCTCAGGCCGCTCCATCAAAAGTTTCACTGCGCGCTCCATGCGCATACCTTGCGAACCTTTAAGTAGCACCGTGTCCCCTTCCCCAAGTATGCCAACTAAATGCTCTGCGGCGTCTGTTGCGGTATCAAACTGAAGGACTGAGTCAGGAAGCATACCAACTTCCAATGCGCGCTCTGCAGCACGTCGTGCTCGCACCCCAACAGTTACGAGTATGTCAGCGTGTGCACTCGCTGCCTCGCCACTATTGGCATGTTCTTGCGCGGAGTATGCGCCAAGTTCCAGCATGTCACCGAGGACTGCGATGCGTCGCCCACTCTTTTGCTCACCAAGTGTTTTTAATGCAGACATAACTGCAACTGGCGAGGCGTTATAGGTGTCGTCTATCAGTGTTGAGCGGTGTACGCCGCGTATGAGGCGCATTCTTCCAGGGGGTGGCACATGGGTACTAAACGCCTCTGCGGCAGTATGTAGTGGCATGCCGAGCGCTAGCGCGCCTGCTATGCCCCCCAGTACTGACTCAATGTGCGCATCGCCAATCACTCCCAGTAGAGTGATTGAGGCGCGTTCATTTTTGTGTACAACATCAAAACGTATACCAGTTGGTGTACCCTCCTCTATCGCAACTTTTTGATGCACTGCGTGTACCTCACCACCTGCACCATAGGTAATCATGCGTCTCCCCTCTGAGAGGGGGTACGAGACGGCAACTTCGTCAGCCGCATTGACTACTGCAGTGCCATGAGGCAAAAGCCATCCGAGTGGCGCTAGTTCCTCTTTCTGTACTGCCTCAGGAGAGTCGTAGAACTCCACATGGACCGAGATCATTGGAAACCGTGTTGCGACAACAACGTTCGGCTTGAGCCATGCAAGCGAGCGCGATATGTCCCCTGGCCTATCGGCACCAACTTCGACAATGAGCCACTGCGGGTATGGTGCGTTAAGGAGAATAAGCAATAGTCCATCAAAGAGGTTACGCGCCCACCTCGTTATGTCCGACCATCCGTTTGGTACGCCAAGGACAGTGAGTGGAGCGCCAATATCTGAGTTAAAACTCTTCTCGCTCTTTCGTACCGAGTAGGTCTTGCTGAGCGCGGTGTACAGTGCATCTTTGGTACTAGTTTTGCCGACCGAACCGGTCACGACAATAATCTTCGGCTTGTACTTTTTGAGGACTGCTTGTGCCTCAAGTGTTAAAAGCCATACAATACCGCGTCGGAGTGTGTCTTTCATGGAGTTTCTGTTGGTGCCACCGGTACACGGTCAGGCTGTACTCCATAATACGTCATCAAAAACTTAGTGATAGAGAAAAATGGGTCAGTCCACGTTTCAGAAGCGTACTCTGCCCCCTTTGGCTCTACGGCAAAAAGAAACACAAGGAAGCGCGCGTCGTGTGCTGGGAAGTACCCAAAAAATGAGTGGAGGTAGCGGTCCTTGTAGTACCCACCACCTGCAGGGTTTGCGATTTGCGCGGTACCAGTTTTAGCAGCAACAGAAAGTTCTGGGATTTTGTATTTTCCTCCGCGGAGCGCATCATCAACAACTGTGACGAGCATAGTAGTTACTTGTTCAGCAGACTCAGGTCGCAGTGCCTGCCGCGGTGGCGCCCAGCCCAAGTCTTTTACGATCCCTCCGGGGTAGTGCACTTCAACACCGATGTGTGGCTGTGGCACCGCCCCCTTGTTTGCAAGGGTCGCCAGTGCTCGTGCCATTGCAATTGGTGTGATCGCAACGCCCTGACCAAACCCAGCGGTAATGTACTCAACTGCGCGCGGACTCTCAAGGTTTCTGACGAGCGGTGACGCCTCGCTCGGAAGGTCGATACCGGTTTCTTCAGTAATTCCAAATTTCTCAAAATAGGTGCGTACGGTCTCAGGCCCCATTTTTTGCACAATGTGCCCAATGCCAACATTGAGAGACTGACTCAGGATTTCTTGCATGGGCACCACGCCACGTGCACGGCCGTCAAAGTTCGAAATCGTCTTTTGGTCAATCGTAAGTGTTCCGGTGTCCGTGTACGTGCTCTCGGTAGTCACTACCCCACTGTCAAGTGCTGCTGCCATCGTGACTGCCTTCATGGTCGACCCAAATTCGTAGACTCGCTCGACGAGTGGGTTTGCAAGCGCATTTGGGTCAGCATTCTTTATGTCGTTAGGGTCATACCCAGGGAGCGCTGCCATTGCAATAATCTTCCCTGTGCTTGGCTCAATAATTATTCC
>JAMNXM010000028.1 GCA_023653145.1 Minisyncoccota bacterium
ATGTGCCGGAAATGGGAGCAGGAAGGTGCGGACCATGCGGTGGAACGGGCTATGTTGGTTATTAGTCACGAAATCAAAATGGGAAACTTGTATACATAAAATATAAATGCGGTGAGTGTGGTGGCTCTGGAAAAGCATAGTAGTATGATGATACGTTGACAAACGTGGCACAGTGGCGTAGGGTGGCCCGATGTCTCGTGAGTGGCTCAAGGACCCAAAAGTGCAGATAGCCCTTGGTTTAGGGGCTCTTTTTCTGCTTGCAGGGTGCGCGGATATTGAGCAAGTTGAAACCGAGGCCGCTCCGGCACCCGACCCAGGCCCCGAACCTGCAGGGGCGCGGACAGAGAAGGTATGCCCCAAGAGCACATACTTTGAATCACTGAGTCTTAGTAAACCAGTACTAACTCCAGACATAACGCTCGGCGGTGCGCAGGCGACTGAACAGTTAGCAAAGTCGAACGGTTGGTTTGTAGTCAATCTTGGTTCTGAGAGCAAATCTCAGTACCAACTTGGACGAGTGTATCCAGATGGCTCGGTGAAGATGGGACAAAAAGTGTCTGACCTATCGCTTCTTGGGCCTTCAAGTATTCCTGAGGTGCGCCGCCTTGACCCAGGACTACGCCCTGCAATGCGAGATACATTCTCAGAGGATGAAATGAGTGCCTTTTATCAGTATCCTGTACCTCGCGCTGGCAACTCCCGACTGACTTTGATGACGGACTGTCACGACGCACTAGTACGTTTGGAACTCCAGTAGAAGTGGGTAAAAAATCAGTCACAGATGAGGATGTAAAAAAATTGAGAAACACGGTTTTTGAGGGTGTTCAGTATGCAAAAGATCAGCCCAGTGGTCATGGTCCTACGGGGCCATGCAAGATACCATTCTACGCATCAGCTGGACTCGAACCAAAGTGGTATGGTAGTTCTCTTGTTACGAGTGAGTACCCAATGCTGCGTGAGGCAGATTCAAGGGTACAAAGTTGGGTTCGAGCGCACGAATTAGGACATGCGCTCGCACGCATTACTGATGCACCGACGTCATTCAATGCGCTACCGTCCGAGCAACGTGCACAACTTCTTGAAGAGTTGAAGAAACTCCATGAGGCACTTAAGGCCGACAAAAAACTTTACGCATACGACACTGCAAATGAAATAGTTGCGGATCTTTACGCCTACATGCTCAAAGATCCAGAGTATGTACGCAAACATGCGCCGCGAGCGGCCGCTTTCTTTCAGTCGCTAGTAGAAAGGGACCCGCAACTTTCAAAAATACTGACGTTCAAGTAGCGTTTGCTATAGTGCATACGTGGATCGGTTTGAACTCAAAAGTGCATACACCCCTGCTGGCGACCAACCGGCTGCTATTGCAGCACTCCTCAGGGGGCTCAAAGCTGGCGAGAGACATCAAACACTTTTGGGTGTCACAGGCTCGGGCAAAACCTTTACCGCAGCCAACGTGCTCGCTCAGATAAACAAGCCGACTTTAGTCATTGCGCACAACAAAACCCTCGCTGCACAATTGACCCAGGAGTATCGAGAGTTTTTTCCTGATAACGCGGTGCATTACTTTGTCTCCTACTACGACTACTACCAACCTGAGGCGTACATGCCCGTGACTGATACGTTTATTGAGAAGGAGGCAATGATTAATAAAGAGATTGATCGTCTACGCCACGCTTCAACGCAAGCACTCTTAACCCGCAAAGATGTAATCATTGTGGCGTCAGTGTCGTGTATCTATGGTTTGGGCTCCCCAGCAGAGTATATGAAAGTGCACCGCCCCATTGCGGTAGGTGACATGTTCGAGCGAGCGGAGTTCGTGCGTTTTATGGTGTCTCTACAGTTTGAGCGCACGACAGCAGACCTTACGCCCGGCACCTTTCGTGCAGTGGGGCCATCAGTCGAGTTGATGCCCGTAAACGAAGAAGTGATATATAGACTTACTCCCTCAGACGGGACGATAGGGGCGATTATAAAACTAAACGCAGTGAGTCGGTCAATCATAGATCAACCACAAGAGTTCTTCCTGTTCCCAGCAAAGCACTACGTGACCGCGGAGGACGAGAGAGAGCGGGCAGCAAAAGACATACAGGACGAGTTAGACGCCCAACTGAAAGTGTTTGAGAAGGAAGGCAAAATCCTCGAGGCAGACCGTATTAAACGCCGTACGAGGTATGACTTGGCACTCATTCGAGAGGTGGGGTACTGCAACGGCATCGAGAACTACTCACGCCACTTCGATGGTCGTGTCGCAGGAGAGCCACCCTATACACTGCTTTCATATTTCCCACACAAAGCAGATGGCACTCCGGATTTCCTAACGATCATTGATGAGTCACATGTCACCGTGCCGCAACTTGGAGGCATGTATGCGGGCGACCAATCTCGCAAGAAAACGCTCATCGAGCACGGCTTCCGTTTACCGTCTGCCGCGGACAATAGACCGCTCACATTTCAAGAGTTTGAGAAAAGCACCGGGCAGGTGATCTACACTTCTGCCACCCCGGGCGTGTATGAACTCAAGCATTCAGGCAAGCCCATAGAGCAAGTAATCCGGCCCACAGGACTTATAGACCCAGAAATACTGATCAGGGAGGTGACCGGCACTGCAACCTATCCAGGACAAGTAAAGGACTTTATTCAGGAGACTGAAACGGTAGTGTCTGGGGGTGGGAGAGTCCTCGTCACTACGCTGACTAAAAAAATGGCAGAAGACTTGTCTGAGTTTCTTAAAACAAAAGGGGTAAAGGCGGAATACGTGCACTCTGATGTCAAAACAATAGACCGCATTACTATTTTGACCCGCTTTCGGAAAGGGGAGTTTGACTGCCTGGTTGGCGTCAACCTTTTGCGTGAAGGTCTCGATCTTCCCGAGGTAGAGTTAGTCGGCATACTTGATGCAGACAAGGAAGGCTTCCTTCGTTCGGAAACTGCACTCATTCAGACTATGGGGCGTGCCGCTCGTAACGTAAAGGGTCGCGTTATCTTGTATGCGGACGGGATGACAGGATCATTGGATCGCGCAATTAAAGAAACTAATAGACGACGCGCAATTCAAATCGCCTATAACACTAAGCATGGGATTACACCCGCCACTATTAAGAAAACTATCGGTGACATCACCGATACTATCCAAGCAGAGCGTGCGGCAACCGTCGACATGCTCCTTAGCGTGGACCTTGCTGACGGCGCTGACCCTAAGCGCCTCAAGGCTGTTATTGCAGATAAGCGCGAGCAGATGGAGCGCGCAGTAGAGTCTTTGGACTTTGAGACGGCGGCACTTATTCGTGACGAGATCTACAAACTAGAGGCCAAACTCCCTGAGCCAAAAAAGCGCCGGAAAAAGCCGTTTGGTGCCAAGGACAATAGAGTCTACTTAGATGAGAATTGACGATATGGTACATATTGTGCTATAATAAAAAAATGTATTTTGTATCAGGACCTCCGTCTAAGGCAGCAAATGATAACGTAAAACCCGAAGACGCTCTGAATAGGGCGCATCTTAATGGAACAGTACGGCTTAATGCAATACTAAAGGCGCTTGCTGCAGTAGGTGCGACCGGATCATTGACTCCGCAAGGTCAACAAGTCATTGCAAATTTGCTTCGGAGTTTCTTATAAAACTGTGCGCGTGATAACATGACTAAACCGCTCCAAAGGCGGGAGTTTTCTATGGCTCAGAAACAAAGACATATTGACCCAAAAGACAAGATTGTGGTCCGGGGTGCCAAAACGCACAACCTCAAAAACATCTCTGTCGAAATGCCACGCAACAAGATGGTGGTGTTTACTGGGCTTTCAGGCTCAGGCAAGTCGTCGCTCGCATTTGACACCATATTTGCCGAGGGACAGCGCCGCTACGTCGAGTCCCTCTCTGCCTACGCTCGTCAGTTTTTAAACCAGATGCAAAAGCCTGACGTCGAGGAGATCACGGGCCTGAGCCCCGCAATCTCTATCGACCAAAAGTCGCGCTCCAACAACCCGCGCTCAACCGTTGCGACTATTACTGAGATTTATGACTACCTGCGTATTCTGTATGCGCGCGTGGGGCAACCATACTGCCTTACAGACGACGTGGCAATTCAAAAACTCTCAAAGGACGAGATACTCAAAGTAATCATGCGCTCCGTTGAGGAGCACGACCTTAGGGGTTCGAGCAAGAAGGTGCTCGGAGTCAAGGTGTCAGACGCAAAGGTGCGCATCCTCTCTCCAGTGGTAGTGGGGCGCAAGGGTGAGTATTACCAAATGCTTTACGACCTCCTTGGCAAAGGTCACGAAAAGGTGGTGGTTGACGGCGTCGAGCACTCGCTTCGCGAGCGGATAGAACTCACTAAGACCAAGGTTCATGATATTGATGTCGTGATTGACGAGATTTTTGTGACCGAGTTTATAGAGAAGCGCCAAGACGCACGCGAACGTCTCTCCGAGGCGATAGAACTCGCACTCAACCTGTCTAATGGGTTGGTGCGTATTGTGCCTCCTAATGGCGAGGCACGCATGCTCTCCGCCAAGTTTATCTGCCCTACGGATGGCTCAAGTTTCCCTGAAGTAGAGCCGCGCTTGTTCTCGTTCAACTCGCCGTATGGTGCGTGCCCCGAGTGTAACGGCCTAGGTACCGTAGGATTCTTTAACATGGATGAGTGTCCAAAGTGTCACGGCATGCGCCTCCGACCCGAGGCACTGCGCGTCTTTCTTGGCGGCGGGCCGTCAGTCGGTAAAACGATAGTCGACCTCACAAGGCTTTCAATCGTAGAGGCAAAGAAGTTTTTGGATGACCTCGAGTTTAGTAAGAAACAAGAGGACATTTCAGTATCTGTAATCAAGGAGATTCATGCGCGCCTCCAGTTTATGATCGACGTTGGTATTGGGTACCTCACGCTCGACCGCACGGCCAACACGCTTTCAGGCGGTGAGGCACAGCGCATCCGACTTGCCTCGCAGTTGGGCTCGGGACTTGTCGGCGCGCTCTACGTCCTCGATGAGCCGACCATTGGCCTCCACCAGAAAGACAATGATCAACTGATTAAGACACTCGTCAAACTCCGCGACATGGGTAACACCATATTGGTGGTAGAGCACGACGAAGACACTATTTTTGCATCTGACTACATTGTCGATATTGGCCCAGGCGCAGGTGTCCATGGCGGCAACATTGTGGTCGACGGGTGGCTCGATGAACTCTTGACCGCGAAAAAGAATGAGAGCGGGTCACTGACGCTTGCATACTTGCGTGGCGAGAAGAAGGTTGAGGTACCCGCAAAGCGCCGTGACGAGCAAAAGGGAACACTCAAAGTGCGCCAAGGCAACATATTCAACATCAAAAACATGGATGTGGACGTGCCACTAGCGCGCCTCAACGTCATCACCGGCGTGTCAGGCTCTGGTAAGTCGTCACTCATGTACGAGTTGTTGTACAAAAACTTGCGCGCACGTCTTGAGTACAAATACCGCACTCCTAAGACCTATAACTGCGCGTCGTTTAGCGGCACCGAGTACTTGTCTCGCGTCGTCCTTATTGACCAGTCGCCCATAGGACGCACGCCACGTTCAAACCCAGCAACGTACACAGGTGCGTTTACGCACATCAGAGACATGTTTGCGGCCACTGCAGAGGCACGTGCACGCGGGTGGAAGTCGTCTCGCTTTTCATTTAACGTCAAAGGTGGCCGCTGCGAGGCGTGTCAAGGTAACGGCACCATTGCAGTAGAGATGCACTTCTTGCCTACGGTCTATGTAGAGTGCGACGTATGCAATGGCAAACGCTTTATGAAGGAGACGCTCGAAGTAACCTATAAGGGCAAGACTATAGACGAGGTTTTGCACATGACCATCGAGGAAGGGCTCGCGTTTTTCAGTGACATTCCGGCCATCCACGATCGTCTGCACACCTTGGCAGAGGTGGGGCTCGGGTACTTAGAACTCGGACAGTCCGCTACTACGCTTTCGGGCGGTGAGGCACAACGCGTCAAAATATCATCAGAGTTATACCGCCGCCATACACAGAAGACTATCTACCTTTTGGACGAGCCCACCATTGGGCTCCACTACGAGGACGTTAAGAAACTGATTGAAATACTTCAGCGCCTCGTCGATCACGGCAACACGGTGGTGGTCATAGAACACAATATGGATCTCATTAAAAGCGCTGACTACTTGATCGACGTGGGCCCGGAGGGCGGAGTGGGTGGCGGCAATATAGTTGCCAAGGGTACACCCGAGCAGGTGGCACACACCAAAGGCAGCCACACCGGGCACTACCTCAAGCGAGTATTAAAGGGTTCTTAAAAACCCATGATTGCTTTGAGGATGTCTTGGAGTTCCCACTGGGCGGCCTCTGCCATGCCCTCTGCCTGCTCCGTCTGAGCTTTGATCTCTTCTACGGTTTGCTGTAGTGCCTCTAGGCGTCCCATAGTGTTGTGTAGTTAGTGTGTAATTACTAACCTTACACAGACGGCAATACTTTGGTTACTTAATGCGCTTGCCGCGCTTGTCCCATTCAAGTATTGACCCTGCGCGGACCTCTACAGGGTCCGCGCGGCGCGCGCTCTCTACGTTTCTACGCGGAGCGATAGGGTAGTGCGGTGCGCGGTTGAGCAGCTGATCTAAAAACCACAAGTCCTCGGTGCTCGTAATCCACCCCTTCCCTAGAGGCGCAAGACTTACAGGGCGCGAGTAACTGCGGAGAGTGCGCACGCCAGTGCGCTCGGGGAACCACTCATGGAAGTAAGACAGTGCCAATTCTCGCACCGTCCTGTAGACCGGGTCTCGCCAGCGTATAGTTGCGTGGTTTGACTTGCTGATAGCACCCCAGTAGCCATTGGAGCGGTAGAGAGCCACCACGTGGTCGTAGTCGCCCTTGGCAGCCCTAAGGTCTAAAAGAAGCGGTCTCTCGCCATGCTGCCAGAGCGCAGCAGCGGCAAAACACGCCGCTTCGATGCAGTGCGCCTTCTGTTCTTGATACACGCGCAAGGGGCTCCAATGGGTGTCGCCCTTAACCTCAAAGTTGATAGCAAGGGTATCAAGATAGTTCTGGATCTTGAGTGGGGTTGATAGACGCTTGAACGTCCGGTACAGCCCACCCTGTGCCGCAGTCGCCACACTACTTGACTATAATCGTGCCCGAGAGTCGCGGATTCGAGTTGAGGTTGTAGTACGAAAATGTGCCAGACTCAGGGACTCCAAACTGGAAGGTAGACGTGCGCTGTGCAAGTGCTGGTTGCTTGATAGCGCGGTAATAGACCGAAGACGCTTTGTCGTCAGCCACTATGTACATAATGCCGTTTGCGCGGTCTACAAACCGCACCTCCTCACCCCGGTTCACCTCAACTGACGCAGGAACAAAACCAGTATTAGTAAGGTAAATCGTGGTCACATAAAACCCGTTTTCAAACGTGCGTGCACCCGCTCCGGTTGGTTGCGCGGGTTGCGTGGGGAACGTAACACTTGGGACAGCAGGCTGTTTTGGTTGAGGAATCACAATACTACCCGTATCCGGAGTTGTCGTTGGTGTGAGCGTTACCACGATTTCAGCAGGTGTATCCGTCCCCGTCCATGACAAGACCCCAACAATAAGTAAGACGACGCCGACGATGACTACAAGTTTTCCTAGCATATGGGTACATAGTACCGCACACTACGGTACTGCCTAGAAGAAGAACTGTGCCGTAGCAAAGTAGAGAAATACGGTCAGCAGGTCACTTGAAATGATGGCAAGAGGAGGGGTAGCGCTTGCAGGGTCTTTGAGTACGCGCGAGAGCAAAAACGGCACGCCAATACCTGTCACTACTGCAGAGAAGACTGCAGCCATAGTCGCAATACTTACGACAGATGCGGCTGGCCCGATGTCGTGTACAAAGCCGTTAAAGACGTAGAGGATAAGGGCAACCAGTGCGCCAAGCGCCGCAACAACGACAGTATGGCGGAATAGGTACCTCAGCATCGGCAACTTGTCATACACGGTTAGGTCTCGGACATAAAACATCTGAACTTGTGCAGATACCGCACCCGAGAGGTACACCACGAGTGGAATAAAGCTTGCAAGGATCAGGTGCTCTGCCAAAAGTTCCTCAAAGCCCGTTATGATAAATGCCGCCAAGACTCCTCCAATAAGACCTACAACGAGCCAAGGAGTTCTGAGCGCTGTCGAGTACCAGAGTGACTGTTCGAGCACATTGTCGAGGACTCGTCGTGTGGTCTCGGGCGCCGCCTCTGCCTCTGCAACGTCCTCGGCAGCATCCTTTTTAAATATCTGGAGGAGGTAGCGCGACGGGATAACGCCTATGAGTTTACCGTGCTCAGTGACTGGCACCGACTGAAGCCCGTGACGAAGCGCAAGGTGAGTTGCTCGCTCATCATCCTCGTGTGCTGCAATAGTTATAAGGTCATGCGACTCCATGACGGTGTCCACCGAGGTCTGCGGCGCATGCTTAAACAGGTCACGGAAACTAACAATGCCTTCCAGGTGGCCTTTGCGGTCTACTACATACACGAACTTGACCGTGTCGAAGTCAGGGTGCTTCCACAGTAGTGCTTGTGCGTCCGCAATGGTTGCACCCTTCCGAATGATAGGGATGTTGGTCAGCGTGTGCGTCTTTACGCGATGCTCTACCGGGGCTATGAATGTTTCTGTGACCAGGGTAGCCATACTTATGCGAGGATGAGCGTTGCAATGCTAAAGAAGATGATGATGGTCGCAGAGTCCGAGACTATGGTGGCGACAGGAGCAGTGGCGTTTGCAGGGTCTTTGACGATGTACGAAAGGCCAAGCGGTATCAGTATGCCTGTGAGCGCTGCAGAGAGCATGGCAACACCGGTGCCGAGCGCGATTGCTGATGCCTCTGCCGCACCGTTACCGAGGAGCAGC
>JAMNXM010000029.1 GCA_023653145.1 Minisyncoccota bacterium
ACGACTCGCCTTCACTCTGACGACTGGGACAGCACCAGAACTCAAGGGAGCCGGAGAGTTTGTTGTTGCAGCGTGGCGCGAACTCGGCGCAGATGTCACCGTAGAGTTCTTTGATGCAAACGACCTTCAGCAGGACAAAATTCGTCCGCGGAAGTATGACGCACTCCTCTTTGGAGAGGTTATTGGTCGCGAGATGGACCTCTTTGCGTTCTGGGATTCAAGTCAGCGCAATGACCCCGGGCTCAATATCGCGCTTTACACCAACACCGCTGTCGACAAATTATTGAAGGAGGCGCGGGTAAACCCCGACCTCGAAGCACGCCGCGACGCAGCAGAGCGCGCCGCTACGATCATTAGCGATGAAGTAGCAGCCGTGTTTCTGTACAGTCCACACTTTGTATACGCAACGCGCGCCGACCTCTCAGGTATTGAGTTGGGAACCATTGTCACCCCGTCAGACCGATTCCTCGGTGTGTCAGAGTGGTATCTCTCGACCGAGCGCGTCTGGCCGTTCTTTAAGTAATCACACGTAGTTATTAGTTAGTCACCATAGTTATTAGTACGTATCAGTATGAATCCACCAACACCACAAAACTCGGGCGCACCACATCGCCGCCCGTACTCAGCAGCACCACGTCGTCCCTTCCCTGGAAGAGGTCGCCGACCTTTTACTCGTCCGCCTCATGCGACACCGCGCACCGAAGTACAGCACACACCTGACTCAGTAGAACTTCGTGCACCATCTGCACTCGCACCACGCCCAACGAGCCAACCTCATGCAGGTCAGTCAGGAGAGGCGCCACGCACCGGTGATCGCCGTGGTCGTACAGACCGTCGAGGATTTCGTCCTGGCGGCTTTCGTCCTGGCGGGTCACGCGGCTTTGGTGGACGTGGTGGAGCACACTTCCGCCGTCCACCGTCTATGCCACGCGTTCCAAGCAACGAACCTGAAGCGCGCGAGCGCGTGATGCTCCCACCTCTGACTGAGGACATGGTCCGCGTCATACCGCTCGGCGGCGTTGAGGAGGTCGGACGCAACATGATTGCGGTCGAAACTCCTGAGGGCATTATTATTTCTGACGCAGGGTTTCAATTTACGCGTGAAGGTACTACCCCGGGCGTTGACTACATCCTCCCTAACACATCGTGGCTTGAGGATAACAAAGACCGCATCATCGCACTTTTCATCACGCACGGACACCTCGACCACATCGGTGGTATCCCTTTCATGATGGACCGCATTGGGAATCCTCCAATCTATACGCAGTACCTCACCTCACTCATGGTCAAAAAGCGCCAAGAGGAGTTCCCACACCAGCCAAAACTCGACATTCATGTCATGGAAATCGGGTCATCGGTGTCGCTCCCTGGGAAAAACGGCAAAACACTTATTGTGAAGTCCTTCCCTGTTACGCACTCGATCCCAGACTCGATGGGTATTTCAATAGTGACGAAGCACGGCAACATTGTGATCTCGGGCGACCTCAAACTTGAGCACGACAATGGAGTTCCGTCGGACAAGGAACAGCGTGTGTGGGGAACCCTTGGCAAAGACAAAAACATTTTGTTCATCGCGGACTCAACAAACGCAGAGAAAGACGGATTCTCTATCCCAGAAACCAAAGTGTACGCAACACTTGAAGAAATTATCTCGACTGTGAAGGGGCGCTTGGTGGTGGGACTCATTGCCTCAAACTTTGAGCGCATGATCCGCATCATCCAAGCAGCAGAGAAAAATGGTCGCAAAGTGATCCTCGAAGGCCGCTCGGTGCGCAACAACATCGAGATTGCTCAGCTTGCTAAACTCTTTGATCCAAAGAAAGGCACACTGATTCAGGCAGATGCTATCAAGGACTACCCTTCTGATCGTATTGTTATCCTCTGTACCGGTGCCCAAGGCGAGGATGCCGCTGCGCTCATGCGTATCGCAACCAAGAAGCACAAGTACATCACCTTTAACGAACGTGATACGGTCATTCTTTCGTCATCAGTTATTCCGGGCAATGAGCTGGGCGTGCAGAAACTCAAAGACAACTTGCTCCGTCACGGACTCTCTATCATCCACTACCGCTCGTCTGACGTGCACTCAACCGGCCACGGCAACACCGGCGAGTTGGTCTGGATGCGCCAGCAAGTGAATCCGAACTTCTTTATGCCTGCATACGGGTTCCACTCGATGCTCAGAAACCATGCCAACGCTCAAGTAGTATCTGGCTTCCCTCGCGAGAAAGTGATTATTCCTGACAACGGCACCGTCGTTGAGTTTACGAACGGTACGGAACTCAAAGTCTACAAAGAGAAAATACCATCTAACCCTATGATGGTGGACGGGTTTGCAATTGGCGACATGCAGGAGGTCGTGATTCGCGACCGCCAGGCGCTTGCGAAGGACGGTATGTTTGTGATCATTGCGACCGTAAACCTCCGCACCGGCACACTCAAGAAGTCTCCTGACATCATTAGTCGCGGGTTTGTGTATCTTCGCGAATCGCAAGGCATGCTCGCTGAGGCACGACTTTTGGTTAAGAAGTCCATTGAAGACATGACGCAGGGTATGAACCCAGTTGACCTCGAACTCGTAAAGCAGAGCCTCACCGACAACGTGGAGCGCTACCTCTTCCAGAAGACCTCGAAGCGTCCGATGGTGATCCCTGTCCTCATTGGGGTGTAACCGACCCATATACCTACTGAGTAGTAGGTATATGGCTACTATTGGGAGCGGAATACAAGAGGGGCTTGGGCAGATAAGCAGTATCGTTACTAGTCTGCTAGTGTTCTCGCTTGTTACTTCTATGTTCGTTGATGTAATTACAAGGGGAATCTATATCTCACTACCTGATGACACCTCAGTTCGGCTTGGCGAATGGTTTTGGGGATACGTATTAGACCCGGACAATTTGGGTACAGTGACTATGCACGTAGTTGGTTTGATTTTGCTAGCAAAACTTTTTTCAATATCACTATTCGATGAAAATGGAGGTGGGTCCAATGAAGGCTCTGAGCCACAGACACATGAATCTCAAGACGAAGTGAGTTTCAATGACTTAGCAGCCCAACTCGCACTCACCAGTAGGTAGCGAGGCGGTATACTGGCTCTATGAGTCGGTTTTTAAATGCGTCCATACTCCACGTTGGAAACTTTTTAGCACAGTACCACTACTACGTTTTTGCATATATTGTTTCGTCGTTTTTAGCCTACTATGTTGGCGTCCAGTACGTCGGGTACATATTCATGGCGTCCTCCGCAGTGTCTGCACTCGTCCTCTATGCCGCACCTCCCATCTTCCGCGCATTTGGTACACGAAATGTGTTGGTCGTCCTCACTCTCCTTGAAATTACAATTCTTCTGGGACTCGCTATCACCACAAACTGGATAGCGGCGGCGGTATTGGTAGCGCTCCAAGGCACCGTTGCGTTCAGTATCTTTATTGGTATTGATCTCTTGATAGAGGCGTCTATACGGACCGAGCGCGTCACAGGTAGGGTCCGTACTGCATTTTTAATAGTCTCTAACCTTGCAGTGCTCCTCGGCGCACTCTCACTCACGTTCGTCGTCGAGGGCGACCAGTACTGGCGCGCATTTGTAACCTCCGCCATTGTGCTCCTTCCCTTCCTTGCATTTGCACTTTGGCTCTTCCCGCGCGTATCGCTCCCTCAGGTGGTGACTGAGGATGGGTCAGTGCTCACCCAACTCAAGAACAATAAGTCACTTCGCGCCATTGTGCTCGCACACTTTTTGCTCCAAGTATTCTTTGCGTGGATGGCAATTTACAGCCCTATACTTCTCTTCTCATACGAAGGGTTTAGTTGGGCGGAAATAGGCACCATCCTCGCCATCGCCATGCTCCCGTACATTGTGCTCGAGTATCCGCTCGGGGTCATAGCAGACCGATGGCTTGGAGAGAAAGAAATACTCATTGGCGGGTTTGTCATTATTGCGCTGAGCATGCTCGCCATACCACTTATTGCAGGGGCCTCGTACTGGGTTTGGGTATCACTACTCGTCATATCTCGTATAGGGGCTGCGGCTGTTGAGGCAATGACTGAAGTCCACTTTTTCCGCCACGTATCCGAGCGAGACGCCGCAACGATTACCGTATTCCGCACACTGCGTCCCCTCGGAAACATTGCTGGGCCACTCGTAGCTTCCCTCGCACTCCTCGTGCTTCCACTCCACGCAACATTTGCACTCTTTGGAGTCATCATGCTCCTTGGGATTCCCGTGGCTCGTATGATGATTGACTCTAAATGAGTCCCTCCTGTTTGAGCTTTTTCCTAAGTGCTGAAACGCGAGATTTTTGAAAGCCCTGCACCGACTTTCCGGTAAGTACCGCTCTTAGTATCGCGCCACGTATCTGCCTATCTGACCCACTGAACTTTGACTGCTTCGTATGGTGGCGCGAACGTCGAGATGGGTTCGGCACTGTCTTTTTTAAGTACGAGCCGTAATCCATGAGAGCCGCATACCATACCCGCGGCTCCACACCTTTCGGTACGTGTACAAACGGGAGTATCTCAGTGTCGGGCACCTTACCCTTATTCGGGAACAGGTGGTGCAGGTACACCGCACGTACGTTCGTTTCTATCAGTACCTCAGGCTTGTTGTGCGCGAAAACGTTAACCGCCGCTTTTGTGTAAGGACCTATACCTTTCGTCCCGCCCTTCGCGGCCTCCCAGAGGTACTTTGCTCGTCGATTGTACCCGAGTCCCTGCCAGAGCATGAGAACGTCTGCGAGTGGGGCCTTCGCTAACTTTCCCTTCGTTGGATACTTCTTAATAAACGCCTCATACTTCGGTATCACTCGCTCCACCTGAGTCTGCTGGAGCATCATCTCAGAAACCAGTATCTTATACGGGTCGTGTGTTTTACGCCACGGTAAGTGGTGCCTACCGTGCTTTTTGTAATGCGCGAGGACGGTCCTTTTCAATAAGCCGAGAGAGCGGGTGTGTACTGCAGTCATGGGGGCGCGCTGGGCAGGTGTAGCGACCATAGAGGACGAGTCCATTATTAACATACTTCCAATCTTTTTTGGGAACAAGCGCCTCAAGGTCATGCGATATCTTTTTTAAATCTGTCTCAGTCGTAAGGCCAAAGCGGCGCGCAAAGCGCTTGACGTGTGTGTCTGTCGGTATGCCATCATACTCGCCGAGGAGTTCCCCGCGTATGACATGCGCCGTCTTATACCCAATACCTGGGAGCGCAACTAACTCGCTAAAACCGAGTCCGGTAAACTGCTGTGCCGCCGCAATAACATGCCGTGCCTTGTTGCGGAAAAATGTGATTGAAGCTATTTCTTTCTGTAACGTTGCAAGTTTCGCCTTCGCAAAGTCCTGTGGTGTTTTGTACTTCTGAAACAGGGGGCGCGTCACACGATTGACCACTTTGTCAGTGCACTGTGCAGAGAGCATCACTGCAACCACCAGTTGGAAGGGGGTGTCGTATAACAACTCCGTTTTCGGAACGGGGTAGGTCTTCTTGAGGTACGCGACAATCTTAGCGGCTCGCTGCTTCAAGATCCGTTCGGACTTCGTCGGCGTGCGTGAGGGGGTTAACTTTTTCATATACTTTTACTATCTTCCCTTGCGGATCTACGAGATACGACGAGCGAGAGATGCCCTCGTACTCGCGGCCCATAAACTTCTTCTTGCCCCAGACACCATAAGCCTTGAGCATCCCCTTCTCTGGATCAGCGAGGAGCGTGAACGGGAGTTTGTACTTCATCGCAAACTTTTTATGACTTGCGACCGTGTCCGCTGAAACTCCAAAAATCTGTGCGTTCAGTTTACTAAACGTTGGAAAGTCATCGCGCAACGAGCATGCTTCTTTGGTGCAGCCAGGCGTATCGTCTTTTGGGTAAAAGTAGATTAACACCCACTTCCCTCGATAGTCTGTTAGGCGATGCACTACTTTGTCCTGGTCAGGCAGTGTAAAGTCTGGCGCCTGTTGTCCTACAGAGAGCATACTAGGCATGATGGGTCAGATGCTTGTGGCCGAGCGACACGATAGTGCCAAACGCAGTTGCAAAGATGACACAGACGACAACCCATCCTACAAACGGTACGAGCCCGATGGCGCTTATGAGGACTGCGCCTATGAGTGACCACTTCCATCCACTATGAACTTCTCGTTTCAGTGCCTTTTGCACAAGTGCACCAGTAAGTACTGCACTGAAGACACCTGCAACAAGAAACACGAGTCCGTACAACACGAGCACTATGCCGCCTACGTATGAACCAATAACACTCAAGAGCAGCATGAACGCGATAACAGGCACCGCAATGAGTAACGCGACACCTATAACCAACTTTGTGCCGAACTCGGCAAGTGAGGCTGTAACTACTGCACGCGTTATGCGTGGATAGTACTCGGCTACGAGTATGGACGCGACAGCGAGCGCTATCAACTTTGCTACAAATAGTACGGACATGATGCCGAGCATGAGTGCGGCAGCAGATTGTGCATCTACCTTCGGTACGTTGAGCGGCACAAATGTTACGACGCCAAGCTGTGCTCCATCTGCTACGGTTGCCTCAGTTGGTGCGTGGTAGGTCAGCGTTGAGCCGAGCACAGTCTCTCCTCCAAACGTAACCAGGTCATGAGAAAAAATGGTGACAGGGCCCTGCACCGTGCCGTTCATGCGGACTTCCCCGGCATAGATTTTTGCCTGACCGTCGACTGAACCATCCATCGTCACTGCGCCACCTGCCACAATAATGTCACCAGTGATCGTCGTGCCTTTAAGTATGGTAACTGCACCTCCTGCAATAATGACGTCGCCGCCTACCGTGCCTTGTATAGTCACCTGGCCGCCAACGACGCGCACATCGCCACGCACCGACTTGAATACATCCACCGTGCCGCCAGCCGCACCTATGTCACCCCACACGTCACCGTTCTGAAGCACCTTTCCTCCTGCGACATACAGATCCTTTTGCGCCAAAGCAGAGACAGTCACTTGACCTCCTGCTACATAGATATTATCGACAAGCGCCCGCTCTTCAGTCAGGGTGACTATGTCTCCATGTTCAAACTGTGCCGCAAGTGCGGAGAACGGGCTCAAGACAATGAGCGCAACAATAATACTGGTAGTGAGAGTTTTCATACTCCCATACTACCCCTCCCCTAGGGGAGCGCAAGTATCTCCCGCGCGACGCGGCGACCCTCTTCTATGGCACCATGAACCATGCCAGCGTGACCGCGTGTGTTGGTAGCCTCGCCGCAGTAAAACACCGTATTCATAATTGGAGTCTGCAACACGTCGCGTGTGTCTTCCATCCCCACCGTTGGAAACGAGTATGAGCCGTACGCTAATGGGTCGTCGCTCCAGGTAAAGTGGCGCGCATGCGTGATGAGATGCTTTATTGCACTCCCCATCCCGTCTACCAAGTCGTCTATACCTGCTTGTATGGCGTCACGCTCACCCATGCGTACCAGTGCATCTGCAAGTTGCCCACCCGCAAAACCAACGATCACTACCTCGTTCCCGAACCGGCGCTGCCACCAGTGCCCTACCGCTCCGGGTGTTGCCAGGAAGTTGAAGTCCGGCATCCGCCCATCCATCCAAAAGGTCATCTTTGACGCATTACCAAACCCAATGGCTCGCACCGCCTTTTCAAACGCAGTAGGGAGCGCGGGTAAAAACTCTGGCGGACAACGCTTCATCACCCCGATAGGGATGGTCATAACCAGCCGTGCTGCAGTAAAGTGTGCGCCGTTGTCACACTCAACGTCCACCTTTCCTTCGCTCCAGCGCACGCGCACTACATGATGTCGCAGTTTAATATCGAGCCCTGTAGCAACACCTTTTACCAACTGGTCATACCCGCCCGGTATCCAAAAGTTTCTTCCACCGCTGGTTGCCAGTCGGTCTTCGTGGACAATGCCACGCACGCTTAAAAGGCCTGGGTCTGCCGACTCGATGTCACTTGCAATCTCTCGGATTTTATAAAACGCAGCCTCTTCGTCTGTCCCATACTTTCTAAAATACTCTGCGAGCGACATGTCGGGCCCGTCATACTTCCATAACTCGTCGTCTGACTTACGGAAACGCTTGTACAGTTCATCAGTGTCGGCGCGGATGTGCCCCTTCTCTCCAAAGAGGCGGTACGAATCCGCGTTCTCGGGACCTGCGATATGTGTCTCGACGTTAAGTTCAGTAACGTAGTCCCACGTTGCTGCACTCTCGCCATGGATAAACTCGGCGCCCGCTTCGACGAGCCCTCGCTCGCGATCAGTTTTAATACGGCCACCCGTGCGGTCTCGTGCTTCAAGAACAACGACGCGCTTACCCGCGCGCGACAAGTCGCGCGCGGCAGAAAGCCCCGCCGCACCTGCGCCAATGACAATAACGTCAAACGTATCAGCCACAGTTCCTATTTTGCCACGAATTTTTTAGCCGCTATGAAAACGGTGTAGTTAAACTTGAGATCTTGGATTTTCTCTTCAAGCAGGTCGAGCCCATACATCTCTGCGGCGCGTGCGCTCGCAACGACTGCAGTGGTGCGTGGGAGTGTCCCGTCTGAGAGGTGTTTGGCTGCAAGTGCAGTATCGGCGTATGGCACCAAGTCAATGTCAGGCCACGTACGCTTCAAGTACATACGGCACTGTTTGAGCGCTTGGTCATGTGAGGTTATAGCGGTAACATCAGACGCGGTCACACCCTTTTGCACGATCAGGTTCTGATTTACTTC
>JAMNXM010000001.1 GCA_023653145.1 Minisyncoccota bacterium
CCGACATTTTAATGGTCGCAATTCACAAGCAGACCTTGACGCGCCTCGAGACCATCGCCAAGGGTGCGGGTATTACCCCAAAGTTCTTTGAGATCGAGCCGTTCTCGTTCTCTCGTGCGTCGTACGAGCATGGCACGGCGCCGACCATGATGATAGACCTCGGCGCATCAGCAACACGCGTCTATATTATAGAGTTTGGCGTCGTGTCGGTGTCGCACACCATTAACCGCGGCGGTCAGGACGTGACGCTTGCCTTAGCCAAGTCAAAGAGTATTCCGTTTAACGAGGCAGAGGCGCTCAAGCGTACGCAAGGCATCTCGGCAGAGGAGAGCGGACGCAATGCACTCGAGTTCGTGTTTTCAGAAGCGCGTCGCATCCTCATGACGTATCAGCGTAAAGTCGGCAAAGCAGTGTCTCGTGTCGTCCTCGTAGGTGGTGGTGCACAAATGAAGGGCGTCACTGACATCGCGCACACGTACTTTGATGCTCCGCTCGTTATTGGTGCACCGTTCGAGCGTATTCAAGCACCTGCGTTTATTGCTGACGTGTTGGCGAAGGCAGGTCCCACCTTTGCATCTGCGGTTGGGCTCGCACTGCGCGCACTTGAGCGCTAATTTGTGCACAGACAGACGCGTGCGCGCTAAAGTGCTGATACGTTTCAGTGGTACACTTTTTGTATGCCAGATAGGGTGACCACCTCTTTCATTCCAAAAGAGTCACTAATGAGTGACCGCTCGCCGCGGTCTCCGCGACGTAACCCGCTTGTATTTCTTAACATCATCGCCATCGGCATCATTGTGGTTGCAGTACTCGGTGCCGCCGGAGTCTTTTTACTAAAGACCTATACCGAGCAGAGCATCGCGTCTAAGAAAGAGTCACTCGATCGCCAGCGCTCAGCGTTTGAGCCCGCAACGATCGAGGAACTCCTACGACTCGATAAACGCATCAATGCGTCGCACGGGTTGTTGAAGTCGCACACCGCAGTGTCGCTCATGTTTGCAGACCTCGAGGCACGCACGGTTGAAAACGTGCGTTTCCGCGACTTTAAGTATGAGGCGGCAGGGCAGGGACGTTTTGTGCTCTCCATGAGTGGTGAGGCACGAAGCTTTAACTCGGTGGCTATACAGTCCGACTCGTTTGGCAAGTCGACCATTCTTAAAGACCCGATATTTGCTAACCTCAACCTCGACCAAAACGGCGACGTCATCTTTGACTTCAGTGCGGTTGTTGATCCGGTACGCATCAGTTATGCTGCTGCGGTTCTCGATGCAGTTACTCCTAGTAACGAGGAGCCACTTCCATGAAAGGCATTCTTCCAGTCCTAGCGGTAGTGATAGCGGGGGTACTGTTTTACCTCTACATCGACCCGACGTACGAACAAGTTAAACTCCTTCGTGCTGAAGAGGCAACACTCAACACTGCACTCACGCGCGCACTTGAACTCCAACAAACACGCGACCAACTCTTGTCGCGGTACAACACCTTTTCTCCTGAAGACTTGTCGCGGCTCGAAAAGATGTTGCCTGACCACGTCGACAATGTCCGCCTTGCCTTAGACATGGACAGTATGGCGTCAGCCTACGGCATGCGCGTCAAGAATCTTTCAATCCAAAAGCCCGAGGAAGACAACAAAAAGAAGCCGCGCCAAGTACAAACCGTCGGGCCCGACGAGCGTCTCTACGAGTCGATGGTGTTGTCGTTCTCAGTCACCGGAGAGTACGACACATTCCAACAGTTTATTCGAGATCTTGAAAAGTCGCTTCGCCTTGTCGATATTGAAAGTGTCTCGTTTTCCTCTACTGACGTCGACCTCTACGAGTTTACGGTCTCATTACGAACCTATTGGCTGAAACCATAATGGACTTCCTCAAACAATACCAAACAGCGATTTTGTTCCTTGCAATAGTGCTTGCGCTTTTTGGTGCGTATCAGTTTTTTATCGCGACACCAGACGTACCTGCACTTACCGTGACCGAGACTCCAGGTGGCGGCATCGATCAAGACTTGGTTGCACTTCTGTTTGAACTGAAGAGCATCAGACTCGACAATGCACTGTTTGATGACCCACTGTTCGACTCGCTCCAGGATTTTGGCCAAGAACTTGTGTCTGAGCCTGTCGGTAGGAATAACCCATTTGCACCACTCCCTGGTTCTGAACCACTACCACCGAAACCCGTCTCACCAAGAGCCCCATAGCCTATGGACGTACTCTCCATACTTACTGAAAAGGGACTTATCCCTAAGGGCGCTTTGGCGACGATCAAAGAAGAGGTTGGCTCTGGCGCCAAGACTCTAGAAAAGGCGCTCCTCGACCGCGGACTTTCAGCAAGCGACATTCTTGAGGCGCGCGGCGAGTACTATGAAGTCCCTACGCGCATTATTGAAAACGGCTCAGTCGCATTTGAAAACCTGAAGTTCATTCCCGAGGAGTCGGCACGCCACTACCGCGTCGTTCCTATCGGGATTGAGGACGGAGCACTTGAGGTTGGCACCACTGACCCAGACAATCTTGAGGCAGTCGACGCACTCAACTTTATATCGAATAAGGAAGGGATACCGTTTAAACTCTTTTTAATTTCCGACGAGGACTTTGAGAAGGTTATAAAAATGTACAAGGGTATCACCTCGGAGGTGGGGAAGGCCCTGAACGAACTCGAAACAACGATTGACCCAGGCGACGTCACCACCGAGGCAGCAGAGACGACGACTGAACTTGAAGAAAAGTTGGCACAAGGAAGTGCGCTCAAAGAGGATGCGCCAGTGACAAAGATTGTTGCAACGGTATTGCGCTACGCAGTAGACGGTAAGGCGTCAGACATCCACATCGAGCCTACCGACGGGGAAGTAAAGGTTCGGTTTCGTGTGGACGGCGTGCTTCACACATCGCTCAGGCTCCCCAAGAACGTCGAGCGAGCGGTTGCTGCGCGTATTAAGGTGCTGTCGTCTTTGAAACTCGACGAGCGACGTAAACCTCAAGACGGGCGCTTTTCTGCAACTATCGACAAGCGTCGTATCGACTTCCGTGTCTCTACGTTTCCTTCGTACCATGGCGAGAAGGTCGTGATGCGTATTTTGGATAAAAGTCACGAAGCACTCAAACTGTCTGACCTAGGACTCACTGACTACAACATCGAGACTATACGCTCAGCGCTGAGGCGTCCGTACGGCATGATCGTTATTTCAGGTCCTACCGGGTCCGGTAAGTCGACCACGCTCTACGCCATGCTTCAAGAACTTGATCGCGAAGGCCTCAACGTCGTGTCTCTTGAAGACCCGGTCGAGTACGACGTGCAAGGGGTGTCGCAGTCGCAAGTACGACCAGAGATCGGCTACACCTTTGCGTCGGGTCTTCGCTCTATTCTCCGCCAAGACCCAGACATCATCATGGTGGGAGAGATCCGCGACAAAGAAACGGCGCAACTTGCAGTCCAAGCGGCGCTTACCGGTCACTTGGTGCTCACCACACTCCACACCAACAACGCCATTGGTATTGTGCCGCGCCTCGTCGACATGGGTGTCGACCCGTACCTTATTGCGCCGACACTCATCCTCTCTATCGCGCAACGCTTGGTACGCAAGCGCTGCCCAGACGCGGGCGCTCCAATGAAGGTTGAGGGTGCTATTAAGGCGATGATAGACCGCACCTTTGCCGATATGCCACCGCAGTTTGCGTCGCGCGTGCCGCACGCTGATGTGATTTACGGTATTCAACCCTCAGCGACGTGTCCGTCAGGGACCCGAGGACGTGTGGGTGTGTTCGAATTCCTCCCAACGACAAAAGACCTTGAAAGCGCAATTTTGACACACCCGATTGAAGAAGAATTATTCAAGGTTGCTCGTCAGCAAGGCATGTTTAGGATGCGTGAGGATGCTATCATTAAGATGTTGCGCGGCGAGATTCCGTTTGAAGAGGTGAACACGCTTGGCGGCGCAAATGACGACGACATCATTGATACACCACCAACCCCATGACCGAACTTAAACCAGTACAGTTAGTTTATTTGATAGATGACGATACATTTCTTTTGGACATGTACGCGCTCAAGTTCAAAGAGTGCGGCTTGCCTGTAGAGGCGATCAACGACCCTGCACTTGCACTCGAGAAGATCCGCCAAGGTGCAAAGCCCGATATTATTTTGGTGGACGTGATCATGCCTGGCATGACGGGGTTTGACTTCCTCGAGGCGCTCCAGAAGGAAAACTTGGTACCTGATGCGCGCCGCGTTGTGCTGTCTAACCAGGGTCAGCAAGAGGATATCGACACGGCAATGAAGTTTGGCGCAATGGGGTATATCATTAAAGCAAGCGCTATTCCGTCTGAGGTCTGCGACAAGGTTATTGCAATAACGAAAACTGCGTAACATGGCACTCGACTACGCACGCGAACTTGAAGAGCTCATCCAAACAGTCATTGCGGAAGGCGGCTCGGATATTCACTTTTCCGTGAAGACGAAGCCGACACTCCGCGTGTCAGGCAACCTGATCCCGCTCGTCAAAAAGACGATGTATACCGCAGAGGATACGCGAGGTATTTTGAATGAACTCGTTGGCAAAGAAAAACTTACTGAGTTTGATTCGGTACAAGAAATAGATTTTTCATACGCATACAAAGACAAGGCGCGCTTCCGTGGTAATGCCTTTTATCAGCAGGGTAGTATCTCGATCGCACTTCGTTTGATCCCTAAAGAGATCAAAACGTTGACTGAACTGAGTCTTCCACCCGTTCTCGAGACCTTTTGCCAGATGCAGCAAGGCTTCTTCCTGGTAGTGGGTCCCGTGGGGCAGGGCAAGTCGACCACGCTCGCCGCGATGATTGAAAAGATAAACCAAGACCGCACCGAGCACATTGTGACGATTGAAGACCCGATTGAGTACACATTCGAGAGCAAGAACTCGATCATCAATCAGCGCGAGGTAAAAATAGACACGCACACCTTCCACGACGCACTCAAGTCCGCGTTTCGCCAAGATGTCGACGTCATTATGGTCGGCGAGATGCGTGGTCCCGAGACGATGTCTGCTGCGGTCACTGCGGCAGAGACGGGGCACTTGGTTTTTTCTACGCTCCACACCAACAATGCGGCGCAGACGATTGACCGTATTATCGACACCTTCCCTGCAAATCAGCAGGACCAAATCCGCATTCAACTCGGTTCGTCTTTGGCCGGCATCTTTTCACAGCGCCTGGTGCCACGTGTTTCAGGTGGACTCATTCCGGCGTATGAACTGTTGATCAATACTGAGGCAGTGTCGAACCTCATCCGCGAAAAGCGCACACACGAGATTAATGCCATGATCGAGACTGGCTCTGAGTCAGGGATGATTGACATGAACCGCTCACTCGCAGACCTCGTGCGTCGTGGCGAGATTACTCCAGAGAACGCAATCGCACGCTCCCTTAACCCTAAGACGTTTATGCGTCTGATCTAACATGCTCTTTGAGTACGAAGCACTTGACCAGTCAGGGCAGCGCCAAACCGGCTCGATAGAGGCTATTTCGCGCGACGTCGCTATTGCGTCTTTGCAGCGTCGTGGCTTGTCGATATCGAAAGTCGAAGAGGCACCAGAGGACGCGACGTCGGGTCTCAACATGAAGTTCACTCTCTTTGAGAGTGTTTCAACGAGTGATGTGGTTTTGCTCTCTCGAGAAATCGCAACACTCTTTGAGGCGCAGGTGTCGGCGCTCCGCATCTTCCGTCTGCTTGCGGGAGAGTCTGAAAAGCCGATGTTGCGGAAGACTCTGACCGAGGTGGCTGACGACATTCAAGCAGGTGCGCCTATTTCTAAGGCAATGAGTAAGCACCCAAAGGTCTTCTCGGCCTTTTACACCAACATGGTGCGTGCGGGCGAGGAAGCAGGAAAACTCGATGAGACCTTTATTTACCTCGCAGATTACCTTGATCGGTCCTATGAGGTCGTGTCTAAAGCCCGAAACGCACTTATCTACCCAGCCTTCGTGATCCTCACGTTTATGGTCGTGATGATCCTCATGATGACGTTCGTCATTCCAAACATTTCTCAGATTCTTCTTGATTCGGGGCAGGAGATACCTATTTATACGCAGGTCGTCATTGCAATCAGCAACTTTTTCGTAGACTACGGCGTGTTCCTGCTCATTCTTCTTGTGGTGGGAGGATTTTTCCTCTGGCGCTACACACTTACCGCAGGGGGGAGGGGTGCCTTTGACCGATTCGTGTTGTCTATACCGTATGTTGGAGATTTGTTTAAGAAACTCTACCTCGCACGTATCGCAGACAACATGGCAACCATGCTTACCTCAGGCATCTCGGTGGTCCAGGCAACCGAGATAACTGCAAGTGTCGTGGGGAGTAGTGTGTACGAAGAAATACTCGGCGACGTGGCCGCAAGCGTTAAGGGCGGTGGTTCAGTTTCAACAGCGCTCAGTACGCACCCGGAGGTTCCGGGCATCATGACCGCCATGATCAAGGTGGGTGAGGAGACGGGAGAGCTTGGCTCGATACTCAAAACCTTGGCGCGGTTCTATAACCGTGAGGTTTCAAACGCTGTTGACACGCTCGTTGACCTCATCGAACCGTTCATGATCGTACTCCTCGGTCTTGGGGTTGGACTTCTCCTTGCTTCTATTTTGATCCCAATTTACAACGTCTCTTCGGCGATTTAAGGTTTTCCACATTGGGTAAACTGCTCCATACGACGGGGGATACAATGGTAGAGACCTTGAAATAGGTATTTATTAATTACTACGCAGTAATCTTTACTCAGTATTCATAGTATGCAATTTATTTCTCTCGTGAAATTTGATTCAAAGCGCGGCTTCACCCTGATCGAACTCTTGGTGGTGATCGCGATCATCGGTATCCTCTCGTCGATCGTGTTGGCTTCTCTCAACACGGCTCGTCAGAAGAGCCGCGACGCACGTCGTGTTGCTGACATCAAGCAGATCCAGCTTGCTATGCAGCTCTACTACGACGCATCGTCGACGTACCCAACAGCACTTTCGGAACTTGCGCCAACGTACATCGCTACCATCCCAACCGATCCAGTTGGACAGGCAGCGTATCCATACGACCGCTTGAACTCTGGTGCAAGCTACCACGTTGGTGCAAACCTCGAGGATAGCGCAAACCAGGCACTTCAGTCAGACCTCGACTCTGATACCACAAACGTGGACGGAGCAGACGCTGACGGTTGTAATGACGAAGCAAACCGCTACTGCTACGACGTCGGTCCGTAAGTCTTGACTGCATTATCCCCACCCTCTATACAAGGGTGGGGATTTTGTTTTATAGTAAGTGCATATGTATACGCAAAAGCAAAAGCGCGGCTTCACCCTCATCGAACTCTTGGTGGTGATCGCGATCATCGGTATCCTCTCGTCGATCGTGTTGGCTTCTCTCAACACGGCTCGTCAGAAGAGCCGCGACGCACGTCGTATTGCTGACATCAAGCAGATCCAGCTTGCTATGCAGCTCTACTACGACGCGTCATCGACGTATCCAACAGCGCTTTCTAACTTGGCACCGCTCTACCTCCCGAAAGTTCCTACAGATCCGATAGGGCAGGCGGCATACCCGTATGACCAACTTGCCTCGGGCGCAAGTTATCACTTAGGTGCAAACCTTGAGGATGGTAGTAACCAGGCATTGAACTCTGATCTTGATACCGCATCTGATACGGGGAACATAGACTCTGGCTCTGATACTGATGGTAACGGATGCCAAGCGTCAGTCGCGTCACGTTTTTGTTACGACGTTGGTCCATAAGTAGCACGCTACTAATCCCCACACCGGAGTACCGGTGTGGGGATTGTGCTGTACGCTGAAGTGTATGAAACCGCTCAAACATCCCCGAGGATTCACACTCATTGAACTGATGGTCGTTATTGCGGTCATTGGACTCCTTTCATCAATTATTGTAGTGATACTCACATCTGCTCGCACCGATAGTAGAGACACTAAACGTGTTGCAGACCTTAAAGAAGTAACCACGGCACTTCAACTCTATTACGATACCTACAACACGTACCCGAGCGCTCTCTCAGAGTTGGTGCCCACATACATTGTTATTGAGCCGACTGATCCCGTGGGGCAGGCACCATACTACTACGATCTGCTCAGTGGCGGGGCAGGGTATCACCTCGGTGCAAACCTTGAAGATCCGCAGCATCGGGCATTGAGTTCGGACAACGATACGGTGTCAGATACTATCAATGGATCAGATGCGTCAGACTGCGGTGGTGGTTCAATAAGTGGTCGTCGTTGTTACGATATTGGCCCGTAGCGCATGGATGCTCTGATTGTTGTCTTTTTGTGTATCCTCGGCGCCTGTGTCGGTAGTTTTTTGAATGTGCTGGTGCTCCGCTTCGGATTCCGCGAGCGGCCGAGTCCGCGCTCGAGGTGTGCATCATGTACCACTACACTTAGCCCGCGCGACCTTATTCCGGTTGTGTCATACATCATGCTTCGTGCACGCTGCCGTACCTGCGGGAGTAGACTGAGTGCTCAGTACCCGATCGTAGAACTGCTCACTGCGGGAATATTTCTACTGACGTATGCAGTACTGCGTCCTGAAACTCCTTTTGACTACCTTTCGTTCGTTGCGTACCTCGGCTTTTGGTCCGCCCTTGTGGCACTCATTGCTTATGACGTGCGTCACACGCTTATCCCGCTTCCGTTTGTCTATGCACTGTGGGTGTTTGCCGTAGTTCACACAGCCGTGAGTGCGCTCGAGTTGCAAAGTACAGGACCTCTAGTCGATGCCGCTTTCGGTATGGTGTGTGTCGGCGGTTTTTTTGCGGCGCTCTCCATTTTGACGCGAGGGCGGGGAATGGGTATTGGGGATGCGTATGTCGGGGGAGCGATGGGACTCATGCTTGGAAGCGCTTCAGGGATCGTTGCTGCAATTCTTGCGGTCTGGATTGGCGCTGTATGGGGACTTGTGCTCATCGTTGTTGCGCACAGTCTCAGAGTGTTTCACCGTACCTATGGGTTACGGCGCGTTACACTAAAGACGGAGATCCCGTTCGCGCCGTTTTTAGCGCTGGGTGCCGTGATTGCATTTGCAACTGGGCTCATGCCGCTCGATCTTGCGTTCTGGGTGTATCCGTTTTAAATGGTACGAGGATTCTCGCTTATTGAACTTCTGGTGGTCACAGGCATTTTTGTCGTGATTACTGGCGTCGTACTTGCAAACAATGCACAGTTCAATAGTTCAGTACTCTTGGGGAACGCTGCCTACGACATTGCACTTTCGGTTCGCCAGGCGCAAGTATACGGACTTTCAACCCAGGCGTTTTCAGGACAGTTCCAGGTGGGGTATGGACTTCACTTTGCAAGCCCAACTGAATATCTCTTATTTGCTGATCTCGATGAGGACAATAACAAACGCTATGACGCTGGTGTAGACCAAGTGGTAGCAACCTATGCGCTGGGACGCGGGCACACAATCAAGCGTTTCTGTGGTATCCGTGCCGACCTCACCGAGGAGTGCTCAGATAATGCATCTGCGCTCACGCACATCGATGTTGGTTTTTTGCGTCCAAACCCTGATGCAACGATAACCGGGGACAACCCGTCAGCGTATTCGATTGCACGCATTACCATTCAATCAACAGGCGGGCAAACACGCACTGTATCTATTCAGTCCACTGGCCAGATTTCCGTAACCAACCCATGATCAGAGGATTCACGTTAATTGAACTGATGGTCGCGGTGTCGATCTTCGCTATCGTGATGATGGTCGGCGTCGGAGCACTCCTCACTATGGTTGAAGCAAACAAGCGCGCACAAGGTATCAACCAGGTGAGCAATAACCTCAATGCTGCTGTCGAGCAGATGTCGCGCTCGATACGTGTTGGCTCGACGTATTACTGCGGGGATACCGCGGTTCCACCGTCTCCACTCGTACTCACACAGCCGAGGGATTGCCCAAACAATGGAGGACTATTGTTCGCGTTCGAGGCAACGGGTGGTGACCCAGACGACATAGGGGACCAGGTAGTGTTTCGTCTCAATGGTACACAACTCGAGCGCTCCCTTGAGTCTGGTGCAAACGGCACTTGGGTTGCACTCACTGCGCCCGAAGTGCAAATAAGTAACTTCCGTTTCTACGTAACTGGCTCTACGCCGCTTGCAGGAGGCGACACCGAGCAGCCTCGCGTTCTTATGATTATTCGCGGTGTCGCAGAACTGCAAGGTGTACAAACTGACTTTACCGTCCAGTCCTCAGTAACTCAGCGCCTTATTGATATATGAACCACACACGCACCGGATTCACACTACTTGAGACGCTTGTTGCTGTAGCAATCTTGCTGATGTCCCTTTTGGGGCCGTTTGCTATTGCGCAGCAGTCGTTAAAGAGTTCGTACTACGCACGCGATCAGGTGACCGCGTACTACTTGGCGCAAGAGGGAATAGAGTTTGTCCGTGCTGTCCGAGACCAAAATTATCTCTCTGCCGCTCCTTGGCTTGATGGTATTGGAGCCGTCTGCACTGACGTACCATGCGAAGTCGATTATCCAAACTTTACTTACAGTGCCTGCCAGAATGGCGTGTGTACGCCACTCAGAATTTCTGCTGCGGGAGGATTGTTTAATCACGCTACAGGCGAGCCGTCAAAGTTTACACGCACCGTCACACTCACACCCGTCGTCGGAAACCCCGAGAGTATGATCGTATCAGTAACCATTTCATGGCGCTCAGCCGGAGTGTCTCGCGTCTTTACCTTACAAGAGCGTTTATTTGATTGGCTATGAAGTCCCCACGCGCATTCACTTCGACAAGCGACAGAGCATATGAAAGTCTGCTTTCATATGTATGGCGCGCCGTCGGAGCAAAACCACAAAGAGGTTTTACATTGCTCATGTCGGTTTTGATTTCGAGTGTGCTTCTTGCGCTCGGGTTTGAGATATACAACCTTGCATCTAAAGAGGTGATACTTTCATCCGCTGGTCGTGAGTCGCAGTTTGCGTTTTTTGCAGCAGACACTGGAGTAGAGTGTGCGCTCTGGGCGGACACAACGCTCGACGCCTTTGCGACATCGTCACCTCTTACTGAAATCACGTGTGGCACAGCGCCGTCACTACTTACGCGAGTACAAAACGGCACCGACTACGTGAGCACTTTTACCTTTACGTCGGGTGCGGGGAACAGTGCACAGTGTGTTGATGTACGTGTGACGCGTGGCGACCCCAAGCGTACCGTCATCGAGTCATTTGGTCACAATACCTGCAACATTGCGGACCCGCGCCGCCTTGAGCGTGCCATCCGCGTGACGTATTAATAGCTGTGTTTCGGACAGTTCCTTGACCCGAAGAGTTTACAGCCGACCCTCACGCAGAATCTCCCTTGGATTAATCCATTCGTAGGACTCGTTTCTGAGTGGTGTTCAGGTACCCCTTCCATTACAATACAGTCTATGCCCGTCCCCAAAGAGGTCAAGGAGCGCGCCGCAAAGTTGCGGGATGCAATTTCTAAGTACCGGTACGAGTACCACGTCTTCGACAAGGAGGGGATACCGATAGAGGCACTCGACTCTTTAAAGCATGAACTTGCAGTCCTTGAGGAGCAGTACCCTGAACTTGTAACGCCGGATTCGCCAACACAGCGTGTGGCTGGAGCGCCGCTTCCAGAGTTTAAAAAGAGTAGGCATGAAGTTGCTCAATGGTCATTTAATGACGCATTTACAGAGGACGATATGCGCGCGTTTGATGATCGTATAAAAAAAGTTGCTTCGCGTGCGACATACGTGTGCGAGTTAAAGATCGATGGACTCAAAATAGTACTTACGTACCGAGCGGGGCACTTAGTGACCGCCGCAACACGTGGTGACGGTGAGGTGGGCGAGGATGTAACGCACAATGTGCGCACCATAGCATCAGTGCCATTCACACTCACGCGCCCCATCGACGTTATTGTCGAGGGGGAAGTGTGGTTAGGGAAAAAAGAACTCGCACGCATAAACAATGAGCGAGAGAAAGATGGCGAACAGCCATTTGCGAATCCGCGAAACGCAGCCGCAGGGTCTATACGTCAACTCGACCCAAAGATCGCCGCGGCACGTAAACTCGACACCTTTATGTATGATGTTGCGCGCACGTCTGAAGTGCTACCGAAGACGCAGTATGAAGAACTTGAGTACCTACGTAACCTTGGGTTTCAAGTTAATCCCGAAGCGGTGCGTGCTCGGACCATGGACGGCGTTATCGAATTTTGGAAAAAGTGGGAAGGGAAAAATAGAAACGAGGATTACTTGATAGATGGCGTCGTCGTAAAAGTTGATGAGCGAGCGTATCAAGAAGAGTTGGGCTACACCGGCAAAGCGCCGCGGTTTGGTATTGCGCTCAAGTTTGCGGCCGAGCAAGTGACCACCATTCTTGAAGGCATACACTTTCAGGTTGGCCGCACTGGTGTGGTGACGCCGGTTGCACATCTCAAACCGGTGTCTGTGGGTGGTGTGGTCGTCTCGCGCGCGACGCTCCATAACCAAGACCAGATAGAGCGACTTGATGTACGCGAGGGTGACACTGTGGTTGTGCAACGCGCGGGCGACGTGATCCCAGAGATTGTACAGGTGGTACCTGAGTTGAGACCCAAAGGGGCTCAGCCATTTGTATGGCCAGAGCGGGTTTCGGCGTGTGGCGGCAATGGTGCAATAGAGCGCGTGCCAGGCCAGGCTGCATGGCGCTGTGTCGACAAGAACTCAGGCGTCATGCTCCGTCGAAAGTTGTACCACTTCGTAGGAAAGCATGCGTTTGATATTGAAGGATGCGGACCGAAGACTATTGATCTCCTCATGGATGAAGGATTGGTGTCTTCCTACGCTGACCTCTTTTCACTAACTGAGGGTGATCTTGATGGACTCCCCGGATTTGCAGAACTTGCCGCGCAAAACCTTATCAAAGGTATTCGTGCACGGAAGAAAGTAACGCTCGACCGACTACTTATTGGTCTTTCTATTGACCATGTGGGAGAAGAGACTGCTCGAGACCTAGCTCAGCATTTCGGTAACCTCTACCGACTGTCAAAGGCAAAGCCTGAGCGCCTCATGGAGGTGGAAGGGGTAGGGCAGGTAGTCGCAGAGTCAGTCCACGCATGGTTTGGGAGCGTAGAGAATCAGGAGGTACTTGATGAGTTGTTGGCTCATATCACCGTACAGTCAACGGGGACTAAAGTCGCCGGACCCTTCACGGGGATGTCGTTTGTGATTACCGGAACTTTGGAGTCCATGAGTAGGGAGGATGCTGAGGCAAAGATTCGTGCTAAAGGCGGCAGTACGCCAAGTTCAGTCTCTCAAAAAACAACCTACGTTGTGGTTGGAGAGAACCCAGGTACAAAGTCCGACAAGGCTCGAGAACTCGGAGTCACCACACTGTCAGAAAAAGAATTTTTAGCCCTATTGTGATAGTATTTCGACATGGCAGTCACGACTGATGATGTAAAAAAACTGGCAGAGTTGAGTCGTCTCGCCCTCTCAGAAGGGGAGATAGAGAAGCTCCGCACAGAGATTGACTCTATAGTCTCTTATATTGATGCTGTGCAGAAAATCCCGCTTCCGGAAGGAGTGGCCCCGTCTCCACACCTCGATATAACTAACGTGATGCGCGACGATGTAGTCGCACACGAAGGGCAGGCGCACAGCGATGCGCTCACAGCACAGTTTCCTGATCGAGATGGCGATTACTTACGGGTGAAGAAAATTCTTGGCTAGTATGGAACTTACTGACCTTACGGCGCGCGCGCTTGCTGATGGATATAAGGCAAAGCAATTTTCAGTGCCTGATGTTATAAGTGCGTACCTACAGCGCATCGAAGCAGAGAATCCAAAGTTGAATGCATACCTTGAGGTGTTTGATGACGCACGCGCCGCAGCTACAGTTGCACAAGAGCGCATCGTGCGCGGTACGGCGCACCCACTGACTGGTGTCCCGATAGCAGTCAAAGACAATATCTTGATTAACGGGAAGCGGGTGAGTGCGGCGTCAAAAATGCTTGAGAATTACACCGCAACCTATGATGCGACGGCCATCAAGAAACTAAAGGACGCTGGCGCGGTGTTTCTTGGTCGCACCAATATGGACGAGTTCGCCATGGGCTCATCTACTGAGCATTCGGCATTTGGTCCGACACGAAACCCACACGATACTGCCCGCGTTCCTGGCGGCTCGTCTGGTGGTTCTGCCGCTGCAGTTGCGGCGCACCTCGCACCTATTGCGCTTGGGTCTGAGACGTGCGGCTCAATACGCCAACCGGCATCGCTGTGCGGACTTGTTGGATTTAAGCCGACGTATGGCGCGGTTTCGCGCTCGGGACTTATTGCGATGGGGTCGTCGCTTGACCAGATAGGCCCATTTGCACGCACCGTAGCGGACGCCGAACTCGTGTTTAACACGATCCGTGGGTGTGACCCACTTGATGGTACGACACTCGAAGACTACTCAGAGGGTGTAGCAAAAAACAAAAAAATTGGTGTACCACGTTCGTTCGTCAACGACGCACAACCTGAAACCAAAGTAGTGTTTGAAAAGAAACTGACCGAGCTAGCAGGGAAGGGGTACGACATTGTGGACATTGAACTACCGTCAGCACCCTATGCACTGCCTGCGTACTACATCGTAATGCCAGCAGAGGTATCGACGAACCTCGCACGCCTCGATGGCATGCGCTACGGACATCACGTGGATGGCATGAATCTTTTGGACGAGTATAAAAAGTCGCGCGCTGAAGGGTTTGGTCCCGAGACGCGACGCCGCATTATTTTAGGCACCTACATACTTTCGTCTGGATACTATGACGCATACTATCGACGTGCGACTGCGCTTCGCAGTATTATTGCTGCTGATTTGGCGCGCGCCTACGAGACCGTGTCATACATTGCAACACCAACAGCACCAGGTCCTGCGTTTAAAATTGGTGAAAAGGCTGACCCAGTATCGATGTACCTTGAAGATATTTTCTCAGCGCCAGCGAACCTCGCGGGACTCCCTTCGATTTCTGTACCGATGGGTACCGTGGCACGGGACGGGAAGGACTTGCCAGTTGGGATACAGTTCATGACCCCAAAGCGCACCGACGCAACACTCTTTAGCGTTGCGCGCGATACACTGGGTGAGGCATGAGTCTAAACGTAGCAAACGTTGCGCAAACAGTCACTGACACCGTGCCGGCGGTGCCGTTTATTAACTGGCAGTATGTGTACTGCTTTTTTGTCACGCTCTTCGGTGGTACCTGTGCAGAAGATACACTCACCGTCCCAAGCATTGATGTCCCCGCGGTACCGTCTGTAGATACGGTCGTTGACGCTGCGGTCACTGGTGGGCAAGGTGCTCTCGACTCAGCACACGCAGCCGGTGGTGGGTTTTGGTCATGGCTTTGGCCGTTTGGTAACGCCGGTCCAACTAGTGGATCTGGGACAGGTGGGGTAGTGGATGCAGTTCAGCCTGTGACGGATGTTGGTTTTTGGGCTTCAGTAGCGTCCAGCATACCAGAGCCAATTATGGTTGTACTCTCAACCATCGGGGCTGTGTTTTCATTCTTATGGAACCTCTTTAGCATTCTTTCGCATACACTCTCGGGCATACTGTTCCTTGCGATTCTGGTTGCGGTGGGTGGGATTATTATGATTCGACTCAAAGAGTGGTCTGCGCTTGGAGCGCTTCCACCGCGGCCGTCAGGGAAGTCGTATGGATGGAGTCGTTGGCAGGATCTACTTGATGCTGCAATGACTGCGGAACCTAAGCGTTGGCGTGAGGCAGTGTTGGCTGCGGACACCATGCTCGGAGAGTTGTTGACACGCATCGGTTACCACGGCGAGTCGACCGTCGTGCAGATGCGATCAATCCCTGAGGGCGCGTTTGTCACCTTGCCGCAGGCGTGGGAGGCACACCGCATCCGTAACTTTATCGCACATAAAAATTCAAACTTTATTTTGACGCAACGCGAAGCATTTCGCGTTATGAAACTGTACGAACAAGTGTTTGAAGAGTTTGATTTTATCTAGCGTTTTTAAATCGCTTATATGTACGGATTCGATGACAATTTGCGCACACTAGATCACACTTACTCATCTCCGCCTTTATTTTTTCGATACTCAGTACTGATCTAGCCCAGTCTCCAATCGCGAACTTCTTGTCTGCCAGCCCGTTCCTATGATCGAAGTCTAGGACAAACGGCGCTCTCCTACCTTCGAATCCACAGTCGAGGCATTTGCCTTCCAGTTTGCGCTGCATGATAAATGCCGCGACCTTCGTCTTAAGTTTCGCAACATAACTTATATGTTTCTTCCTATTCTTTGGGTACCACACCTCTTTCATGTATTGAGCGTGGTATCGTTTTCTTTTTTTAGGGTCCTTGAGGGGCATATGTATAGTATAGCATCATAAACTAGATATCATGCATGAAACCTAACTAATGAATGGCTTGTGCTCCAGATTTTTCTCTTGTATAGTACTAGCAGCGGGATGGAGGAGTGGTACCTCACAAGGCTCATAACCTTGGGACGCACGTTCGAATCGTGCTCCCGCAACAAGTTATAAACCCACCGAATGGTGGGTTTTTTCGTTGCTATACTTTACCTATGGCTATCAAAGTTGGGATAAACGGATTTGGCCGCATTGGCCGCACATTATTTAGATACGCATACGGTAAGGGAGAGATTGAGGTAGTTGCAATTAACGACCTTACTGACGCAAAGGCTCTAGCGTACCTCCTGCAGTACGACACCACGTACGGCAAGGCGCCGTTTGAAGTGCATGCAGACAATGGTCAGCTCATTGTCGATGGCCGCGCCATTAAAGTTACAACCGAGAAGGAGCCTGCAAAGATTCCATGGGCCGAGATGGGTGTTGATGTAGTCGTCGAGTCAACCGGTTTCTTTGACTCGTTTGAAAAGGCTAAGGCGCACCTTACTGGTGGCGCTAAGCACGTCGTGCTTACTGCACCTGCAAAGGATGCGGACTCGAACGGGGAAGGAGCAACGGTCTTAGTTGGTATTAATGAGGACAAACTCGCAACGTGTTCTGTTTCATCAAACGCGTCCTGCACCACAAATGCCGGCTCTCCCTTGATGGCAATACTCGACGAAGCGCTCGGTATCGAGCATGCGCTCCTTACGACGACGCACGCATACACGGCGTCACAGTCTCTCGTCGACGGACTCACGAAGGGTCACAACTTCCGCGAGTACCGCGCAGGCGCTATGAACCTGGTCCCAACCTCAACGGGCGCCGCTATTGCGGTCACGAAAGTACTTACGCAACTTGATAAAAAGTTTGATGGCGTCTCTATTCGTGCTCCGATTGTTTCCGGTTCTATCGTCGACGTAACGTTTGTAGCAAAGCGCGAAACATCAGCCGAAGAGGTAAATGCAATATTGCGCCGTGCTGCTGCCGAGCACCGCTGGGAGGGAATTTTTTCAGCAACTGATGAACAGTTGGTTTCATCTGACATTGTCGGTATGCCGTACGGGTCTATAGCAGACTTGGGGCTCACTCGCGTTGTTGGAGGTACTTTGGTTAAAGTCTGTGCTTGGTACGATAACGAGATGGGGTACGTCTCAACCTTACACCGTCATGTCGTCCGCGCTGCAAAGTAACTTTGCGAACACCGTGTTCGTGGCGGCTGACCACGCCGGTTTTGTGATGAAAGAAAACATCAAGACGAAACTCATCGAGCACGGGTTGCATGTTGTTGACCTTGGAGCACATACGCTTGATCCGCTCGACGACTACACCGATGCAGTGCGACCTGTGGGAGACCAGTTGATTGCAGACCCTGCTGCTCGGGCGGTGGTGTTTTGTGGTTCCGGGCAAGGAGAGGGAATAGTGCTGAATCGTCGACGCGGTGTACGCGCCGCGGTCTTTTATGGTCCGCGAGCAGCGATACAACCTATTGAGTTAGAGCACACCTCTCCATCAGTAGACGGATACGATCCAGTGCGTTTAGCGCGCATGCACAATGATGCAAATGCACTGTGTATTGGTGCGCGATTCACGACTGAGGAAGAAGCCTATCATGCAGCACTTTTGTTTGTTGGAACCCCGTTTAGTGGGACCGAGCGTCACGTACGTCGCATACACAACATCGATGAATGACATCGTCCCTGCAATCCCAGCAGCATCTTGGGATGAGTTGGTGAGGACACTTGAGTCGGTACGAGGTGTGGCGCCATGGTTTCAGATAGATGTCTGTGACGGAGTGTTTGTGCCTACACGCTCATGGCCGATGCAGCCAATGGATCGCGCACAGTTTACTAAGTTAGTGCGTGGTGACGAAGGTCTCCCGTTTTGGCAAGATTTCACGTTCGAGGTGGACCTCATGGTCCACCATCCGGAGCGCCACCTGAGTGCGTGGATTGCTGCTGGTGTGTCACGAGCGGTTATACACCTCGAATCAAATCACGATTGGTCGCTCGTCAAAGAGGCCGCGGGTGACACACTCGAACTCGGGCTTGCTATTGACCTCGACCCACCACTCGAAAAACTTGCCGCCTATGTGCCTCGTGTTGAATATCTCCAAATTATGGGTATCGCAAGACTCGGAAAGCAGGGGACTCCGCCAGATGAGCGCGTGTATGAACTGCTCAGCACAGTCCGCGAGAATTTCCCTGATGTTACAATTCAGATTGATGGTGGTGTTACACTCGAGAATGCGAAAGCACTACTTGCAGGCGGCGCAGATCGTTTAGTGGTTGGATCAAAAATTGTTAAAGCAGACGTTCCTGCAGAAGCGTTTCGGGCGTTCGCACATCTCTAACATGTCATACCTCACTGAAGACTCAGAAACACGACTCATCGCTCAGGCGCGCGCAGTCCGCGAGACGATTATCCAAATGCTTGTTGCGGCAGGCTCGGGACACACCGCAGGTCCCTTGGGCATGGCTGATATATTTACTGCATTCTATTTTCATATTCTTAACCACAACCCCAAGGATCCGCACTGGGTAGAGCGCGACCGTCTGATCCTCTCGAATGGGCACATCGTTCCGGTGCGATACGCCGCGATGGCGCACGCAGGGTACTTTCCTATAGAAGAGTGTCTTACGCTCCGCAGGTTTAAGTCACGTCTGCAAGGTCACCCCGAGCGCGAGGTGTTGCCGGGTGTCGAGACGACCTCGGGCCCCTTGGGCTCAGGACTTTCACAAGCTGCGGGTATTGCGTACGCCGCTCGCATGGACGGAAAAAAGTTCCATACCTATTGCCTGATGTCAGACGGCGAACAGCAGTGCGGCAACATTTGGGAAGCGGCGATGTTTGCGGGGCGCAATCGTCTTGCCAATCTTACTGCGGTGATTGACCGCAACAATATTCAGATTAATGGTATGACAGAAGATGTGATGCCGCTCGAACCCTTGCGAGACAAGTATGAGTCGTTTGGGTGGCATACGCTCGAGATCAATGGGCACAATATGGAAGAGATAGTTGACGCAGTTGAGACCGCAAAAGCGGTAACTGAAAAACCGACCGTTATTATTGCGCGCACCATTCCTGGAAAGGGGGTGCCAGAGATAGAGTATGACTTCCGTTGGCATGGAAAGCCACCAACTAAGGCGGAGGCAGAACAGTTTTTAATCGCACTCCGCTCTCTTGGCGGACAAGTACACCCAAGCGACCATGCTTAACACGAACGCGCAATTGCATAGCAACCTCTTCGACGCTGATGCGCTTTTGGCGCCGACCAGAGACGGCTTTGGGAAGGGGGTTGTTGAAGCGGGACAGAAAGACGAGCGCGTGGTTGTCTTGTGTGCGGACCTTGCCGAGTCGACACGTGCAGAGTGGTTTCAGAAAGAGTTTCCAAAGAGGTATGTCGAGATAGGTGTTGCCGAGCAAAACCTTGCTGCTGTTGCGAGTGGCTTTGCAAACTATGGCAAGATTCCGTTCATAACCTCCTACGCGGCATTTAATCCGGGACGCAATAACGAGCAAATTCGCACCACCGCATCATTAGCAAACTTGCCAGTCAAAGTCTGCGGCATGCATGCAGGTGTGTCTGTAGGGCCTGACGGCGCTACGCACCAAGCGCTCGAAGACATCGGGCTCATGCGCATGCAGCCCAATATGGTGGTCATAGTACCGATGGATGCAGAAGAAGCACGAAAAGCCACCTACGCCGCCGCGTTTAATGGAAAGCCGACGTACCTTAGGTTTGGTCGTGAGAAATCACCCGTCCTCACCACTGCGGCAACACCGTTTGAAATCGGAAAAGGGTACACGCTCTGGGAGTCTGAGTCCCCACACGTTGCCATCATTGGCTGCGGTACACTTCTTTTCGAGGCGCTCAAAGCGGCGCGCGCACTTGAAGCGCAGGGGGTGCGTACTACAGTCATTAATATGCACACGGTCAAACCTCTCGATACAGACTTGTTATACAGAACGGCGTCGGCAGTGCATGGCATCGTAACGGTTGAAGAGCACCAAGCCGCAGGCGGACTCGGGAGTGCGGTTGCAGAATTTCTGGCAGAGCATCGTCCGGTGCCGATGGAGATGGTTGCGGTTCGTGACCGCTTTGGTCAATCAGGCACAACGGTGGAGTTGTATCGAGAGTATGGGCTCGACCAGCAGGCAATAGAAGCCGCTGTACTGCGTGTAGCAAAGCGGTAACGTATGCGAATCTATATTGTGCGCCACGGTGTTACTGCCTTAAACCAAGGTAATGTACGTCAGTCTCGAGAAGGGTTTCTCTCGCCCGACGGGATTGAGCAAGCGCGCGCACTTGCAGAGAAACTCTCGGAACTTACCATCGACTCAATTTTTACCTCCCCGTATCCGCGCGCGCGACAAACGGCAGATATCATTTCCGCCAAGGTGAAGCAACTCTTGGTCCAAGAGTCCGAGTATCTGACTGAGGTGCGGTATCCCTCAGAAGTAGTGGGGAAGCCAAAGGATGATCCACGCTCGGTTCGTATTTTAGAGGAGGTGCATGCGCACTTCGGAGAGCCAGGGTGGCGTTACTCAGACGAAGAAACATTTGAAGAGTTTGTTGAGCGTGCACGCGTGGTACTCGACTATATTGCAAAGACTGGGTTTCAAAATGTGGTTGTGGTGTCACACGAGCGTTTTATCCGCGTGTTGGTTGGATACATTCTCCTCGGTAAAGAGTTTACGCCGGACGTATTTAGAGTGGTGCGCAAAAATTTGTATGTTTCGAACACCGGTGTTTCTATCTGTGAGCAGTGGGGAGGTGAGCGGGGGCCCTGGCGTGTTATTACACTCAACGATCATTCGCACATTACGGGGCTCTCTCACAAGGCGGTACTTCCTGACGCAGTATGAAAGGCTCAAAAATAAACAGCTCTATCGCACTCATTCTGATAGTGCTCGTGTCAGCCGGGCTTTTTGCATGGATCGCCTATACGGAGGACGGTGCCGTTGCGGAGACCGTTGACGTAGGTACCGATGGTATACAAAAAGCTCGCGAGATCAAAGACTTGCTCGAAGAGCGGCAGCCGTTTGAGTAACTATGCTGGGTTCGTAGCTTGCGCGTCGAGTGCGGCGCGGGTCTGAAGACCGCGTTGTGCCCCGATGTCTTGGACGACGTGTGCTGCGTTAATCATGCCGCGGAGCATCGCATCTTTGAGAGGAGTGCCTGTTGCATAGTACACCGCAGTGGTTGAGGTAAATGCGTCACCTGCGCCCGTTTTCTCAATAGGTGGTTTCTTGTCTTTGTACATGTCGAGGTGGATCACCGCACCGTTTTCGAGTGCGTATGCACCACGTACGTCGTCTGAAATGATGACCACTTTAGACCCAAGTGCTGAGAGTCCAGCAAGAAGTGTCGGCACATCGTCCTGAGTATTTGGAACACCAAGTATGCGCTGCGCTTCTTCTTTGTTCACTACAAGGAGGTTTGCGCGCACGTACAGGCGTCCAAGGCGCTCCGCGCCGAGTTTGATCTGGAACGTACCTGGCTGGAAGCAGAAAAAGACATTCGGGTGTTGCTCAAGGTAGGTAGCGACATCGTCGTGGTACGCCTCAGTCCCCCCTGCAATAGACGAGAAATAGATAATCTTGGGCTCGGGCAAGTCCATAGGGAAGCGGTACTGGTAGACAAAGTGATTGATGAGGATGGTGCGGTCGTCATCGTACCAGAGAACATAGTGATAGTTAGTTGGCGCACCGTCATGTTGGGTGATATGAGACGTGTCTACATGCTCGGTTTTAAAATACTCAACTATCTTGTCGCCATTGAGGTCCTTACCAACGTTCGTCACAAACCCCGCGGAGAGCCCAAGGCGTGCAGCCGCAACTGCAGCGTTTGCTGCGTTCCCGACGCCGTAGAGAATCGTCGATGAGTCGAATGGCACCTTATCGCCAAAGCGGACGCAGAGTTCGCAATCCTCTTTCTCGCCCTTACAGACGACGCGTGCGTCTGAGAGTCTTATAAAGTCGTCAACAACCGTGTCTCCGATAGCAACAAAGTCTTGATTAGTCATACGGCTAGTATACCGTACGGTATGATACAGGTATGTCTCTACCAGAAGAACTAAAAAAAGTGGTGCGTGGTGAAGTTGATGACTCGCCAGAGGCGCGAGAGGCGGCAAGTCGTGACACGTCGCTCTACCGCGTGGTGCCAGAAGTGGTGGTGCGTCCCCTCGATACTCCCGATGTGCAAGCAGTGGTCCGCTACGCGACTGAAGCAAAGAAAAAAGGAACCGCAATTTCTATAGTGGTGCGCTCGGCAGGTACCGATATGTCTGGAGGCCCCCTAGGCTCTTCCATCATCCTCGACATGACACGGCACTTTACCCGTATTATCGGCGTGGGAGATGGATACGCTGTTGTGGAGCCAGGGGTGTACTTCCGTGATTTTGATAAAGAAACTAAAAAGAAGAATCTTGAACTCCCCAGCTACACTGCAAGTCGTGAGATCTGTACGGTGGGAGGCATGGTCGCAAATAATAGCGGAGGCGAGAAGAATTTAAAGTTTGGGAAAACCGCGCGCTATGTAGAAGAACTTGATGTTGTTGGGTCAGACGGTCAGGTTCATACGTTTAAGAACCTCGAAGGCGATGCACTCGCCGCAAAGCTCAAGGAACCTGGGTTCGAGGGAGACCTGTATCGCGGCGTCTCAGAGATTTTGCAGAAACATAAAGCAGTGATTGCCGAGCATGCACCCAGTGTGGGCAAAAACTCTTCAGGCTATGCGCTCTGGGCGATAGGAGACGGGGTCACAAAACTCAATCTCGCTCGTCTTATGGTAGGGGCACAAGGAACGCTCGGAATTCATACGCGTATCCGTTTCAAACTGGTACAACCAAAGCCGTATGCGGCGATGACGGTGGTGTTTCTCAAAGATCTTACCCAACTTGCCTCTGTTATTCAGCGCACATTAATCCGCGAGCCAGATTCGTTTGAGTCATACGACGACAATACCTTTACGCTCGCGACCAAGTATTTCCCAGAACTTGCCCTTCAGATGAAACTTGGGCTCATAAAGCTTGGCATCTCGTTCCTGCCTGAAGTGTGGATGCTCCTTACCGGCGGTATTCCTAAGTTGGTGTTGATGGCAGAGTTTCGTGCCGATACGCAAGAGGCAGCACTGCAGAAGGCGACACAGTTAGCGGCTGAGATTTCTGCGGAGCATCCAGCCATGAAGGTGCGTGTTGCACCGAGCGAGGCTGCTGCGCGCAAGTATTGGGTGATCCGCCGCGAAAGCTTTAATCTCTTGCGCAAGAAGGTACGCGGTAAGCGCACTGCGCCATTTATTGACGACTTCGTAGTACCTCCAACCAAACTCCCTGAGTTTCTCCCTAGGCTTGAGACTATCCTTGGGAAGTACGACCTCATGCACACCATTGCGGGGCACGTCGGCGACGGCAATTTCCATATCATTCCGCTCATGGATCCAAACCGTCCTGATGGTCGCGAGATTATAGAGAAGATGGGTAAGGAGGTGTATGACTTAGTCCTCGAGTACCATGGGTCAATCTCTGGGGAGCATAACGACGGGTATGTGCGCACCCCCTACGTCGAACAGATGTTTGGCTCGGAGATGTATGCGCTATTTAATCAGATCAAGAAGCTCTTCGACCCCTTGAACATCTTTAACCCCGGCAAGAAGGTAGGTAGTACCTACGCCGAGTCCGCTACGCACCTCGACCTTGGCAACTGAGTGTAGTTCGGGTATAGTAGGGCGATGACTATGGATATCACCGCTACTAAGCGCTCTGTCTCGGGCAAAGGCCTCGAGGCCCTCCGCACGTCTGGCAAGATCCCAGCGGTGGTGTACGGCCCTAAGCAGGAGCCAGTTTCTATTACTCTTGACCGACGCGACTTCGAGAAGGTCTTTAAGGCAGCAGGCGAGTCGACGGTGGTGACCATTGCGCTCGATGGCACTCAGATCCCAGCCCTCATCCACGACGTAGACCATGACCCTGTCACCAACGTCGTCCGCCACGCAGACTTTTATGCGATCGTGAAGGGTCAAAAGGTTAAGGTACAAATCCCGCTTGAGTTCGTCGGTGATGCACCCGCAGCAAAGGCAGGGGCGAATATTGTTAAGACCATGTACGAAATAGAGGTTGAGGCTGACCCTATGAACTTGCCACACAACCTCGAGGTAGACTTGACCGTGCTTACTGAGGTTGGTGCACAAGTACTTGCAAGCGACATCAAACTTCCAGCAGGTGTGACACTTGAGACCGATGGTGAGGAAGTGGTTGCGCTTGCAACTCAGGCTAATGAGGAAGTCTTGGACGAGCCAGTAGCCGCAGTCGACATGACTCAGATCGGCACCTCAGTTGAGCGCGGTAAGAAGGAAGAGGAGGAGGGGGAGGCAGCTGCCTAACCTCGCATTACGCTTGCTACAATGGGACCATGCGGTCCCTTTTTGTGTTCCTCGCTTTTTCTGTTGTCCTAAGTGCGAGTGCGCTGTTGACCCCGATTCATGCTGAGGCATTTTTGACTGACCAAGACCGGACACGACTTGAGGAAGAGTATCAGAAGATCCAGACAGAGATAGCCGAGTGGCAGAAAGTCTTGGATGAGACGCGGGCAAAAAAGAATACCCTCCAAGGTGACGTCACGTCTCTGAACGCCCTAATAAAGAAGGCTGAGGCAGAAATACGCCAGCGCGGCGTATCGATTTCAAAACTCTCCGATGAGATTAAACGGAAGACGGAACTCATATCCTCCTACGAGGAGCGACTCGAGCGCGGGCGGGAGTCCTTGGCTGAGATGCTCCGTAAACAGCAAGAGGCAGATGAACGCTCGCTGGCTGAACTGGTACTCTCTGCCGATACGTTCTCGACCCTTTATGGAGACATCGAACTCATTGCGGTGGTGCGGAGAGACTTACAACTTTTGTTCCATGAGGTACGTGAAATAAAAGAGTTGACCGAGGAGGAGAAGAAAAACCTTGCCGCGCGACGCGACCAGGAACTTGATGCAAAATACGACGTTGAGCAGAGTAGAAAACAGATTGCTCAAAACGAGGCAGAGAAAAAGAAACTTTTAAACATCACGAGAGACCAAGAGAAAACCTACTCGACGGTGCTTGCAGAGCGCCAGCGGAGAGCAGAGCAGATACGGAGCGCACTCTTTCCACTCCGCGACACTGAAGGTATATCGTTTAGTGTTGCGCTCGACGCCGCAAGTCGCGCAAGTCAGGCAACCGGGGTGCGTGCGTCTCTTATCCTCGCGATCCTCTCGCAAGAATCCGATTTGGGTAAAAATGTGGGTTCTTGCTATGTGACCGATCTCGAGTCGGGAGATGGGGCAGGGAAGAACACAGGCACGGTATTCCAGCGTGTGATGAAATCGCCCCGAGACACGCAGCCGTTTGAGCGCATCACGAACGCCCTCGGACTTCCGTGGGCAGTGACTCCAGTGTCGTGCCCGTTGGGGAGGATCTATACGGCAAACCGTGGGTTCGGTGGAGCGATGGGCCCGTCCCAATTTATTCCTTCGACCTGGCAGTTGTATGAGGCTCGGCTTTCCGATAAGTTGGGCGTCCAGACAGCAAACCCATGGGACGCGCAGCACGCCATTATGGCGACGGCTCTCTACCTCGAGGACCTTGGTGCAGATGGGGCAACGTACACAGCAGAGCGGAATGCCGCCTGCCGCTACTACTCGGGCCGCTCCTGCGACAATCGACGCCCGTCAAACTCGTTTTATGGAGATTCTGTGATAAAAAAAGCGGAATCGTTCCAAGAGAACATAGACTTTCTTAAGAACATTTAGATACAGGAAGTGGGGAAAACGAAAGTCAGTCAATAGTACGGTGGTACTATTCGCGTAGTATGCCACCCACCACTGGTGCTCCTATTACTCCTACGTTAGGGCGCATGCCAAAACTCGGACCATCCGGAATGGATCGTCGGGGTCAGGCACTCCTCACGTTTATTACCCTCACCTTTACTGTAAGCGCGGTGTATGTTGCGTTCATTGCCGCATCCTTTGGAGATGCTCGAATTCTCGTTATGACGGAAGACGGAGTTCGTACGATTGAAACCATTTCACTCGGGACAGGGGAGCGAACAGTTACCGCACGGGACACCGAGATCAACGCAAGCGTCTTCAATACGTTCTACATGCAAGACGGTACTGCAATTACTGTCGATAGCCCTGGTATTGTTCGTAAAAATGGTACCGATGTAGAAAGCACCGTGGTGCTCGTTGCCTCTCCGGTCCCCGCAACAGACCAAACGCCGCTTGCAGTGTGGAACGACGCCGCGCGCATTGCGTGGGTCAGTCCATCCGACGGCTCACTCCAGGTGTTTGAGCGGAATGCACGTGGCGCATACGCCCCTCTGTTTATAGATCAGAATTTGTCAGTAGAGTCACTCCAGTTTGCTAAGGACGGGCAGTCGCTCGTTGTTTCAATCGCGTACGGTGCCCAAAGCGAAGTTGCAGTTCTTTCTCTTGCAACCGGTGAACTTGAGCCGGTCGCTGCCATCCCAGGGTTTGTATCCGTTCTTCCATAACTATGAAATACTTCTTTGCACTCACACTTTTTGTACTCGCAAGTACAGGGACCGCGCACGCATTCGCTGTTGTTGAAAACGCACAATGCGTCGGCGGGACATTAGTCGCCTCGCACACTGATGTGATTGATGGAGGGGGGCTCGCGCCATACACGAACGCAAAAATTTTGGTTGCATCGGACTGTTCTATGCTCACTCCTGCGGGCGGGTGCTGTTCAGCAAAGGTTTCAACAAATGGCGGCGGAAAAGGCGGCGCTGTTATCCCCTATACATGGTTCCATTACGACATTTTCACTAATGCAACAGTTCAGACCGGGTTTGCCGCCGGTCAGACGGGTCCGCTTGCAAATGAAGCCCCCTTTGAGAGGGCTGTCGGTAGACAGTTTAAGTATTTTGCTGGTCCGGGAGGTGGTGCTGCGGTGCCAGTGACGGCATCCTTGGTAGCCAACCCAACTGCAATTGGTTCAGGAGAGCAGGCGCTCTTGTCGTGGTCCTCAACTGGTGCGGCCACCTGTGTCGGAACGAATTTTTCAACGAACGGCGCAACATCCGGGTCTGTAGTTACCACACCATCTGCAACGACACGCTACTCAATCACCTGCTCAGCAGCGTCAGCAACACCGCGACCAACTATCATTGACATGAACGCTGATGGCGGGTCATATCAGTCAAACGCAGCATTGATTACTGATATGCAACAGAATGGAGGGGTTGCGTTCAGTTCGAGGTACGGGATCTATTCCGACAGTGCAACGACAGACCGTATCTGCAAGATGGTCCACGGCCCAAATGCAACGCAAGCTGGCTTTGACGTGACAAAGTACAAATCGCCTAAGAACAATGCCATCGTGAAGTGGGACGGTACCAAGTGGATAGCGTTCGGTGCGCGCTCTGATAATCGCAAGATCCGCTATGTATTTAAGTGTAGTGTCCCAGGAACGGTGAGCACCACGTCTGGTGAAAGTGCAACCGCGCATGCCACCGTACAAGTTTCTGCTGTAAATACGCTGAACGTTTCGTGTCGTGCTCACCCAGGACGCGCAGGGTTTAATGAGGACGTACTCTGGTCTTCGACTGTATCTGGTCCCGCAGGTACCTACGCCTACTCCTGGACTGGGACAGACTCGTTGTCAGGCACAGGCAACCAGGTCTTTACGCGCTACACCACGCCAGGGGAGAAGAAGGCATGGCTTACAGTAACGTACACTCCAGGTACAACACCGCCACCAGCGCAGGCGCAACAAAGTATTGGTGGGTATGAATGGAAGTCCACAGAGAGTTCGCTCGAGGAAACGTGTACTGGTGGCGGAGCAAACTTTTTGCCACGATGCCCATCACCACTACCCGCATGTACTGCTGAGAATGTGAATACTACATGCTGGAACGTTCAAGGCAGCGGAAGCGGAGAGTGTAATCCTAAACTTGCTGCAGAGTTTGGCCTCGTAACTCAAGTTTCCTGCACAGCACCTTCTGCGGGCGTTTTACCCCCTCCACCACCAACCAATCCGCCTTCTGGCGCAGTACTGCCAAAGCCAAGTGCATGTCCTGCAATTGCGTGGGCTGTACCCATCACACCTTGTGGCGGCACCTGGGCGCCATCATACGACGCAGCTGGGTGCCAAAGTGGTTGGCAGTGCGTTGCCTCTGAGGCACGCCGTACTGAGTTCTACTCGCAAAGTACTGTGTTGCAAAAAATACAGCACGTAGCTCGTATTGCAGAAAAAGCAATTACAAACGCCACTATTTTGCCTGCCGTATATGCACAGGAGGCGTGCATTCCACCAGGAGAGTACGTTGTGGATTCGCCAAATGTCACTGCACAAGTTGCGCTTACGCTACTAGATGAGCCGCGGTGCTGCTCTCAGACTGCCCTAACAGGGGGTGAATACTTTAATGATATTGTCTGCAGCGGTACCGGTGGCGTTGCAGGTCAGTGTTCGGCAGGGCAAACGGCAGTAGCTGTGTTTAATCCTCAGGGCGCAAGTTGTGCCGGAGGTTCTGTGGTTGGTAGAACAAGTGAAGTCCTTGATGGTGTTCAGATTGGTATGTGGCCAGATGGTTGGCTTGCGGGTCAGTGTGCTGAACTTGGCGCACAAGCAGGGGATTGCTGTGAGTATTCGCAGCGCGCAAGTAACAATACGGGTGGCGGGTTCCCACCAAACTCGTACTACCAGATTCGCGTCATTCGTGGAGGATCATTTTCAGCGAGCGAATCATCATATATTCAGACTCCACAATGTTCAGGTCTCAATCAGAATTACTCGTGCAGTTCTGTCGCAGGTAGTGTAAGCACGCAGTGCTCAGGTGGGCCAGGAGACCCACCACCGCCACCTCCACCACCACTCGGTGCCCAGCGCGTAACGGTGCAATGCGACAACTCAGTTACTGTCGGTACTGGAGAGGGTGAGGACACGAACCAATGTACTGATGGCATAGACAATGACCGCGACGGCCGCACCGATGCAGATGACACAAACTGTGCTAATGGTGGCAGAAGTGAAAGTGGTGTCACGACACAATGTTCTGACGGCATCGACAACAACGGAGACGGTACCATCGACTTCCCGGAAGACCCATGGTGCGCCTCAGGAAACGACAATCGAGAGGCTCCAGACCCAATCGACATGACGCTCACCGGGCCTGCGCTTATCAAGAAGAATCAATCCTGCACCATCTCACTTTCAGCACGGAACGTCACTTCGTGCACCTTGAGTGGCCCAGGACTCTCGCAAGGATTCACTGCGATTAATGGGTTTGTAAGCGCGTCATCTGTGGTGACTCCTGCTCTTGCACAGACGTCAACCTATACGCTCAGTTGTCGCGGACTAGACGGTAAGACTGCTGCAAAGTCGGTCGACTGCAAAGTTGCACCAACCTTCGAAGAGTTCTAGCATGGTAGATGTGCGCGCACTCCTTACCAGTCACGAAGCACGGCTCACACTTTTTGGTGTTGTGTGTGCTGTCGTTCTTGGGTCAGTAGTACTTTGGCTCTACTTCGTTATTCCCGTCAAAGGAACTGCCTCTGCGACTCTGGTGCAGCCGGATCGCTCACAACGGGCAGTTTCTATCACGCTTTCTACAATGGCATGGGAGGGGTATCGATTTCGCTCTGCTGAACGGTCATTCATTGTTGCCGCAGTACCAAGTCCAACTAATGATCGAGTAGCATACGTCACACGAACTAAGGACAAAGTAATGCGCGTGTCTGTTGCGGACGGTGATGGCGACGGTGGAGTAGAGGTCACGTCTGGTGAAACAGGTATTCCAAGTTGGTCACCTGATGGTGGAAGTATTGCGGTATCACGTGTGCCAGACGGCGTCACTGAGACCGGAGTCCCAGAGAATTGGTCAGTCGTCCGAGCACTGCCACGTGGTGACTCACTCGAAGTGGGTCGAGGTTACCGCCCGTTTCCATCACCAAATCAGAGGACGTTTGCACTCACATCAGACGGCATCGCCCTTTTATCGTACAGCGATACTGAGCCGCTCCTTGTCATAGCAAGTCCAGTTCCGGTGCCACTTACCACCCCATTTGCAGTGTCATTAGATGGTATGCGCGTTGCGTGGGCTGCACCAGCCGATAAGTCACTCCAAGTGTTTGAAAATGTAAATGGCTACTTTATCCCGCTTCTTCTCAAGACTGATGTGCATCCAGACTCGCTCGCGTTTTCGCCCGATGGGGACTATCTATTAGTTTCGAAGAATACCGAAGCGACATCGACACTGAGTATTGTGCGCATATCTGACGGACGGACGCGCTTGGTGGGGGAGATAGGTGGCTTGGTCAAACTTCATGCATGGCTCTATGAATAGGAATTATATTAAACAGGTACTTGTCGTTGGGATTATCGGTGCTTGGTTCGCGTTAGTACCTAGTGTACTTGCGTTAGACTCAAAGTTTGTAGCGCTTATCGATAGGGTAGATGGAGGAGGAATTGATGGCGGTGGAGATTTTGGATGGGAGTATCCAGAAATTTATTTCTTCACCGCTTCGCCTGCATCAGTAACTTCAGGGGGCAGCGTCACACTTTCGTGGAGTGCAAGTCTTGGCTCATGCGTCGGAACAAATTTTACTGCGGGGTCACTTGACGGTACGCGCACAGTAAATCCGACCGTTACGACTACCTATACACTGACTTGTTCAAACGTGTACGGGAGTGATACATCTTCAGCCACAGTATCTGTTGCATCCGCTACGAGTGATTTGACCGCAGGAGGCGTTACCCCAAGTAGTGGGGTAGTTGGAACTCCGGTGTCATTGTCAGCGACCGTGTCAAACATTGGTGGTGCTTCGACAGGTGCTGGGTTTACGAATCTCTTCCAGCGTGCGACAGATGCGTCTGGCTCAAACCCTACGGACATTGGCACACACTCGGGCTCAGCACTTGCGGCAAGCGGGTCAGCGGCCGCAACAGTTTCATATACATTTCCGTCTGCGCAAACGTGGTACGTGCGGGTCTGTGCTGACAAAAATTCAGCGTCTTCTGCAGGAACAATCACCGAATCAAACGAAGGGAACAATTGCGGTGCGTGGTCTCTAGTGTCGGTGTCGGCAGTTCCGGGCGCACCAACCATAACGATCGCGGCCAATCCGTCGAATATAACGAGTGGTCAGTCAGCAACGCTCACCTGGTCATCGTCAAACGCAACCACATGCACGGGCACCGGGTTTAGTACGGGTAACCAAACCTCTGGTTCAGTATCAGTTTCGCCAACTGCAACACAAATTTATTCAATTTCTTGTAGTGGTGTTGGTGGGACAGGAACGGGGAGCGCAACAGTAACAGTTGCGACGGCGCCAACCGCAACAACGCAAAACGGCAAGCTCTGCTCTGGTGGAACGTATATTGGCGCAACGACTGGCACCACAAACAGTTGCGTCTCATACTGTACTTCGGTAAATGCAAGTTGTTGTAGTACGTATTACACCTACGGAGATTATGCGAACGACTACGCCTGCTACGCATTCTCAAATACCTCGTCTGTCATTAATGCCCCCACAACTGGCGGATGCGATTTTGGAGATGGAGGTGGATTCAGTGTCGATGGAGGTGCTGGGGGAGACCCTATCTGTACGTGGACGGACTACTCCGCAACGTTGCTTAGTTATGGCCCAGCGGTAACTGCGAGTCTCGTAACTAATCCGACCAGTATTTCTGCGGGACAACCCGTTATTATTACGTGGTCGTCTGCCAACGCCACGTCGTGCACGGGTACTAACTTTTCGACTGGAGGCGCAACGAGCGGTTCAGTTTCGGTAAATCCGACACTTACTACGGTGTACACACTCTCCTGTACTGGGGCAGGTGGGACTGCTACTGACACAAAGACACTCACGGTAAACGTATTTACTGCAACCTGCTCTGCAACTCCGAATCCCGTCACGGTTAACCAGCCCGTTTCGTGGTCGTCTGCTGCTACCGGTGGTACAGGGTCATACACGTACTCATGGAGCGGGAGCGATAGTCTTACAGGGTCAACAGCATCTCTCACCAAAACGTACGATACATTGGGAGAAAAGGTTGCAACACTGACCGTTACGTCTGGCTCCGAGACGATTACTACGGCATGTACGGGCACTCCATGCCAACAGGCTTCGTGTACCTGTTCAGGTGGTGGGTGTGGAGTCACAGTGAGGGAGGGCATTAGTACTGACGTGTCCGCAGGTGCACCAGTCATAAATTCAGGAACTCCAATCCCAGGAGGTACGCTTACGTTTAGTGCTCCCGTGTTAAACATCGGAAATAATTCTATCTCAAGCGTCTTTCAGAATCGCTTTCAGATAGATGTGGGGAACGATGGGAGTTACAACGTCACTCTCGATACTGGAGGGTCTGCTGGGTCGCAGTTTGTCCTTGGCTATGGTCAAAAATGTACGGGTGGCAGTGTAGTTGCCACAGATTCTATCGATACGTACGGAACCGGAGATCTATCCGACACCATACAGTCGATGTGTGAGCAGAGTTCATCAAGTGGTCAATGCTGCAGTGCAACTATTACCACGCAGGGTGGTGGAGGTGGTGGCGGAGGAGGTGGTGGCGGAGGAGGTGGTGGGATCCAAGATTGGGTGGGGCGATTTACTGAGCGCAATGTTGCTGCGGTGTATAAAAGCCTTGCACTCACTTCGTATACCATTGACCTTACGGTGCGCTCAGGTGCATGGACACAGCAGGTGTGCACAACCGAAGCCTGCTATTTCGGCACCTGGCAATCATTGACCGGAACACAGTTTGATATCCCGTTCGGACAAACTGGAGGTTCAGTAAGTCCGTCGTGGACCAATGTGCCTGCGGGTACGCACAAGGTGCGTATGTGTACCGACAGCCCAACGTCGCAACTCAGTGAGACGGATGAGGGTAACAACTGTGGGGCAGACACGGTCTTTACAGTAAGTGGTTTTGACCTGAGTGCAGGTACTCCAGGAGTAAACTCGGGGACGCTCCTTGGTGGGCAGGCAGTAACCTTCTTTGGCTCTATCTCAAACAACCCTGCGTACTATGTTGCGACAGGACAGTGCCAAGCTGCGGTCTATGTTACGCAGGGTGGGACGTGTGCACTCACACTGAGTAAAGATCAATTGGTGTGGTCAACATCAGGTGCAACTATTGTCAGTGAGATAGCGCCGTTGACTAATTCTCCGACCATTCCTGCAACGGGAGGTGGTGGGATTATTGAGCGCGATATGAATACCTACACGACGCCGTATTACAACGCGGACTCGAGACTTATTGCAGACATGGCGGCCAATGGTGTGACCTATACAGATGATGGTATACACACAGGTGACAACAAATCGACAGACCGTATCTGTAAGGTTGTGTATGATGCTGCAGCGTGGGTCTCGGCGTTTGATGTTACTAAATACAATTCATGCGGCAACAATACGATAGTACGACACAACGGGACTTCGTGGAGTAAAATTGGTGCCTGCTCGGATAACAGAAAAGTTCGATATACATTCAAGTGTGCGAAACTCGGGTCTCCGTATGCGTTCTCTGGCACGCACGTATTCCCGACGCCGCTCGCTCCGGGGACACACACCTATTCAATGACCACAAATGCGTGCTCTGGCTCTGCGCCAGCAACCACCATAACTCTTCAAAGTGGTGCGCAATGCACTGGCGGTACACAAGTCGCACAAGATAACGATCTAGTAGACGGTGCGGCATTTTCAAATGGACTTGATGCTATCCGAATGCAGTGTGAGTCTATGACTCCCGCGGGCGGTTGTTGTAGCGTTGTTGTAGAAGAGACCCTTGCGCATCCAAACCAACCAGTGGAGACTCGGTATACGTATCGCGCCTATACGGGAGCATCGACTGTACCGCAGACATCAACAACTGAGTATATTGCAGGAGATAGAACTATAAATACACACTATTTTGCGGGTACATATGCAGGAACATGTAGTACTTCGTGTATAGCCTCGATTACAGTTCCTGAGCCTGGAAGCACTATGTGTTCACTCACCACAACACCTTCAGTCATTTCTTCCGGAGGTAGCGCAACTCTGTCGTGGGAAACAAGTAACGCGTCGGCGTTCTCTATAGACAATGGGATTGGTGCGGTGACCCCAGTAGGAGCAGGGAGTCGCTCGGTGTCGCCAACACAGACAACAACGTATACTGGCACGGTAACCACGGACCCAGGCGTATTTGCGCTCACTGGTACTGTGCCTAACCAATTCCAAATCGATCTGGGTAATAACGGCACCTGGGACGTGACGCTTTCGGGCACCGAACTTGCTACGCTCGGGGTCAATCAGTCCGCACAAGTCACGTCAGTTTCATGGACTGCGGTAGCAGGCACACATGCAATACGCCTTTGTGCGAATACGCCAAGCGCTATCAGCGAAGGGGATACGACGAACAACTGTGGTAACTCGTTTACCTTTACCGTGACGCCACCGACGCAGTGTCAGGACGGTGTCGATAACAATGGCAACGGCCTCATAGACCTTGCAGATCCCGCATGTACAGGCACTGGAGACACCGCAGAGGAGACGTTCTCTGATGCGGCACTCTCACTCTCTGTAAACCAAACGACGGTGCGGAGCGGTGCGTCAGTGACCTTAACCTGGACTGCGGTGGATGTTGTTGATGACTCATGCTCGATTGTAGGGTCTACTGGGGGCACGTGGGCAGTAAGTGGTTCGGGTGGAACGCAGGTAGTGGGGCCAGTCACGGCAGAGACCACCTTTGCGCTTCGCTGTCGCGATATGCAAAACAACGAGGTAGTAGAGGCTGAGACGACGGTCCGCCTTGCACCTAAGTTCGAGGAGATCTAGTTGCTAAATACGGCCTTTCTTGGTACTGTAGTCCTCATGAAGGCTGATATTCACCCACAAGGTTTCCGTCCCGTCATTTTTGATGATGTGGAGGCTGGCGTCCGTTTTCTTATTGGCTCAACAGTCCGTACATCCGAGAAGGCAAAGTGGGACGACGGTAAAGAGTATGACGTCTTTACGGTAGAAATCTCATCAGCATCGCACCCGTTTTACACTGGCAAGAAGGTCACCATTGACCGCGCTGGTCGCGTCGAGCGCTTTAAGGCTCGCGCCTCAAAGGCAAAGAAGTAACTTTTAAACCGCGCTACACTTACCTTGTAGCGCTTTTTTCTATGGAGCTTGATGAGTATCGCAAAGACCATCGCACCACGTTCCTTGCGGGTGAGTATGAGCGTCTGGGGGGAGAGTTAGAGAAAGCACAAAGTCTCAAGGTAAGTGACCCGACTCTGGCAGAACTTGCTGATGAAGAAATAGCAACACTTGAGACACAACGCACTGACCTGTGGCGCCAGATGGAAAAGATCGTCGCCGAAAGCGACGCTGCCGAGCGCGAGGCGGTCGCTGCAGTCATGGAGTTCCGTGCAGCAGCAGGTGGAGACGAGGCGGCTTTGTTTGCCGAAGAACTTGCACGCATGTATCAGCGCTATGCAGAGCGTCGCGGGTGGGAGGTAAAACTCCTCGACGGACTCAAAGCCTTTGAGATAAAGGGTAAGGCAGTGTACGAGGCGCTCCAGTACGAGACAGGGGTGCACCGTGTTCAGCGTATTCCTGCGACGGAGAAGAATGGCAGAATCCACACCTCAACAGCATCCGTCGCCATTTTGCCTATTAGAAAGTTTACCAAGACGGTACTGAACCCCGCGGACCTTGAGATGGAGTTTTCGCGCTCGGGTGGGGCAGGTGGGCAGAACGTAAACAAGGTTGAAACGGCAGTGCGTTTGGTGCACAAGCCAACCGGCCTTGAGGTGCGCTCGCAGTCAGAGCGCTCGCAGGCTGCAAACCGTGAAAAGGCAATGCAAATTCTTGCCGCAAAGCTTGAGAACTTGAACGAAGAAAAGGCAGCCAAAGAGCACTCTGAGGCCCGAAAGGCGCAAATTGGGACTGGAGACCGGTCAGAGAAAATCAGGACGTACAACTTCCCCCAAGATCGTTTGACTGATCACCGCATTAAGGAGTCATGGCACAACCTCCCAGGGATTATGGAGGGGGACTTGGACCCTATTATGGATACACTCCGCTCCAAAGTCGCTGAGGCTGGGGGTATTGGCGCCGCGTTGCCCGAGGATGAGTGATGTGTTAGAGTGAATCACATGTCTACTAGTCAAAACCCGCTGGTTGAGGCCCTGTTTAAGGTAGGGGCGCACTTTGGGTACGCACGCAGCCGCCGCCACGCAACCATGAAGTCATTGGTGTTTGGCGTAAAAAACAAGACCGATATCCTCGACCTTACGCAAACCGCGCCAATGCTCGAGTCAGTCCTTGAGTACGTTAAGGCACTCGCCGCTCAAGGCAAGACCTTGCTCTTTGTGTCAGGCAAGCCAGAGATGGCAACACTTATCCGCGAGTCAGCAGCGTCTATTGGTATGCCGTTTGTTGCAGGACGTTGGCTCGGCGGAACGCTCTCAAATTTCACCGAGATCAAGAAGCGCATGAACCGCATGAAGGAGCTCATCGACGAGCGCGACTCAGGTACCTCAGTGAGGAAGTACACCAAGAAGGAGCGCCTGATGATCGACCGCGAGATCGCACGCTTGGAGGAGAACTTCTCTGGTCTTGTATCGCTTGACCGAATTCCAGAGGCGCTTGTTGTTGTGGACACGCGTCGCGAAGACAATGCGGTCAAAGAGGCACGTGGCCTTGGCGTCCCGGTTATTGGTATCGCAAACTCTGACTGCGACTTGTCGCTCATTACCCACCCAGTGGTAGGGAACGACGCGTCACGAGAGTCGGTACAGTTCTTCCTCTCAGAAATTACACGCGCGTACCAAGAGGGCCGTACCAAGGGCGCGTAGTTATCAACTTAGTTTCATTCTCAATATGATTTCCTCTGACGTAGTCAAGGAGTTGCGCGATAAGACTGGTATTTCTGTTATGCAGTGTAAGGCTGCGCTTGAAGAGGCAGGTGGCGACATGGAGAAGGCGCTGATGCTCCTCCGCAAGAAAGGTTCGTCCATTGCAGACAAGAAGGGCGACCGCGTACTTGCAAGTGGTATCTTTCAAACCTACACGCACGCAAACAAAAAGGTAGCGAGCGTCGTCGAGCTTTTGTCCGAGACTGATTTCGTATCGAAACACGAGGACTTTGCGAAACTTGCGTATGACATCGCGCTCCAGATTGCGGCAACAAACCCAGAGTACAAGTCACGTGCTGACGTGCCGGAAGAGATGATGACTAAGATTAAAGACATGTACGTCGCCGAGGTTGCAGGTAAGCCAGAGAACCTCAAGGAGACCATTTTGTCAGGTAAGATCGATGCATACCTCAAGAACATCGTGCTTCTCGAGCAGCTGTACATTAAAGACGACTCATTGACGGTCAAGCAACTTATCGATAACGCTGTCCAAAAGTTTGGCGAGCGCATCGAGATAGGGGACTACAAGCGTTTCAGTACTAAGTAACGGTATGTTTGCGCCACTCACCCTCATACTTTCAGTATTGGTTGTGGCGCTCGCATTCATGTCGGTGCGCCGACTTGAGGCTGCACGTGGCATCCGTTTTTTTGAACCTCAGCGCAGAGCGTTTGATGTATATGCAGAGTCTGTATGGGCAGCTCTTGTCCTCGGCGGGATCCCGGTCTCATGGCGCACGTACGTACGTGCAGTGATACACGACATCACGCACATGTTGGTACGGCTCATGGTAGAGGTTATACGTGCCGTTGAGCGCCCCTTGGCCCGGCTTTCCTACAAGATGCGCGTCTCGGCACCAAAGGGCACCGGTGCCCCTGTTTCTGAGTTTCTCAAAATTTTATCGCCAGAGAAAAAATAAATCTTGGAGCCGCCTCCCAGATTTGAACTGGGGACCTACTCATTACAAGTGAGTTGCTCTACCAACTGAGCTAAGGCGGCGACTTTTATACTATAGCGACTTTTGACTTGTTTTGCCACCTGTTTCTATACGTGATATGTAGAGCAACTCTGCGGCAAGGTATGCTATAATTTGCACGTGCAAACACTAAACTGTCTACAATGCAGTAGTGTCTTTTCAAGACGTTGGCAGAAAAAGTACTGCTCTAACAAATGTCAGGCAGATGCACGATATATAAACTTTACAATTGAATGGTTGCAACGAGGGAAGAAAGTGGTGACTAAAAATATTTCGGGTCATATAAAAAGATACCTTATTGAGAAATTTGGGGAGAAGTGCTCTCACTGTGGGTGGAACGAAAAGCATCCATCCACGGGACGTGTGCCTATCGAAGTTGATCATGTGAACGGTAATGCTGCAGATAATAATCCTAAGAATGTGAGACTGCTGTGTCCCAATTGCCATGCTTTAACTGCATCATTCCGAAACCTTAATAAAGGGAACGGGAGGACTTGGAGAAAGACTCGCTAACGCAAATCTGGTACGCCGCTCAGTAACTAATTCGTTTTCTTAGTACTTGTTGCGGTTGACGTCGCGAGCAACTCTAGTGGCAACTTGTCCTCGAGTTCAGTCAGCGACACTAAGCCGTTGTAGTTTTTGCCATTGATCACGTAGGCAGGGAGGGGCTCTTTAATATCGAGGACCGCTCGTAGCGTTTTAAGTGCCCCGAGGTCCAGGTTGTAGTCAAACGAGTATACGCGCAGTTTTGGGTACGTCTCTCTGAGGTATGAGAGCGCGTAACCCGCCTCCGCACACCCTGGGCAGTCGCCCTCGTTCGAGTAGAAGTAGAGGACAAAGACCGGTTTGAGGTCCACGCACTCTTTGGACAAGCGCTTCATCAGTAAGTAGTCCTTGATCTCAAGTAGAGTGTACTGGCGTTTGAGTTTAATAACTTCCTCATCATCGCTCCCGAGCCGATCTTCGGTGTATGACAGGCGTGCCGCAAGATCATTGAGTTCGCTCGACAAGACCGAACCTTCAGACACTTCTTTGCAAGGTGCTTCTGCTAAGAGATCAAACTGCGTTTCCAAGGAGAGTGTGTCGAGCGCTATTTTGTCCTCAATCCGTCCAATTTCCTCAATACGCGCATTGTTGAGATAGTCTACTGCCGCAAGCATGGTAATAAAGAGACCGATGGTGATGGCGAGTGCGAGGAGTGCGTTTCTTTGTATGGGGTTCATATACTAGCGCCAGGCGCGGTTGTAGCCAAGGATGACATCGCGTGTTGAGCGCAAGAGCCACAATGGCGCAATAAACGAGTAGAACGCGATGTACCACGCTAAGTCTAAAGCAATACTACGTTTCGTTCCAGAGATGTGTTTACCGATATAGAGCGTCACCACAACTATTGCAACGCCGATAATCCCAAGAAGGAATAGTCCAGTTATTGGTAGGTAAAACCAGTCAAACTGGGGGAATGCGAGGGTGAGCGAGTGTGTCCATGGTACGTCGCCTTGGGTTGTAATGATGCGCGCCATAAACCGTGCAGTGTCGACAAGGAACAATACAAAGAGTGCAAGTCCTGAAGCGATCGCGAGTACGGCAAGTGGCATGACCATAAGTCCCAACACGCTGTATTTAGGATTCAGCATCAGGCCGCGGTAGTCGTAGGAGTTGCGCATAAAGCCACTGGTCCAGCGGGTGCGCTGTTTAACCAAAGCCCAGACTGTGCGCGGCGCTTGCGTAAAGACCTGTGCACGTGGAGCGTTCTCTATTTTGTAGCCATGCTTTTGGAGTCGCATTGCCATCTCCATGTCCTCAGTCTGGTGCCCGTAGCGGAATCCGCCAACTTCCTGAAACACAGACTTCCGATAGAAGGAGAATGGTCCTGGCGTCACATAGAGCCCGTTGACCGCAGCAAAGATGTGTCTGAGCGCTACGCCAGCAAGGTACTCGGCAAACTGCATGCGCTGGAGTATGTTTTTAGGTTCGTGGACGGTCATAGACGCAGTAACTGCAGCGACGCGCGGGTCGTCAAAGTGCGCCAAGACCTCCTTCAGTGCTCCGGGGTGCACAAACGAGTCGGCGTCGAGGCATCCCACAAATTCGGCCGCTGTGCGCTCGATACCGATGTTGAGACCTGTGTGCTTGCCGCCATTTTCTTTATGTATGACGGTGATTTGTGGGTGCGTAGTGTAGGTGTCCATCACTGCTGCAGTGCCGTCTTTTGATCCGTCATTGATCAAAAAGATGTCGAGTTTATCAGACGGATAGTCGAGTGTGAGCAGGGACTCAACGGTGCCACCAATGGTGGTTTCTTCGTTGTAGCAGGGGACAATAACTGCAACGTGTGGGAAGTTCGACTCGATGCGCTGCTTGTCGCGACGCATCCGCGCGTCACGCGACAAAAACGTCAATAATGCAAAGATTTGGAAGAACAGCGCCAAGAATAGCGTGATGTAGAGGACCGCCTCTGTCATGAGCGCAGTATAGCAAAAAAACGCTTTATTTCTAGCGAATTGTTGCGCCAAATTCTTCTCTCGTTGCTGCTTCGACACGAGTATGAAGTGCTTCGACTTCATCGCTGGTGAGCGTCCGCTCTATCGAACGGTACGTGATCCGATAGGCATAACTCATCTTGTCGGCACCAAATTTTTCATCGTTCTCATATTTATCTATGAGTTGAACCTCTTCCACCAAATCTCCTGCGATATCGCGTACGGTGTCAAAGTAATCGTTTGGAACGAAGGTTTTTGAGACTATGAATGAGATGTCACGAATAGAGGGCGGAAACTTTGATACATCTTTGTACACATGCCCGAGCATGAGTTGTTTTTTTATTCGCTCATCAGTCGACCAGAGTAGGCGAATGTCGGGAAGCGCCATTGATGCGATGGCAGGGCGCTCAATACCAAAACCGAATGCCCACCCGTGGTAACCTTCAACTCCCATTTTCTTCAGAACACTCGCTTTTGGCATACCTGAACCGAGGAGTTCAAGCCACTCACCCTTAGCAGGGCCTTCTGCAGCGGTACCCTTAACATTGAGCTCTACTTCGAACGATGGATCTGTGTATGGGAAGGTGTCCGGATTAATGCGGTATTTCATTTCAGGACCAAAGATCGCGTGCACAATCTCGCCAAGTGCCGTGTGCAAGTCAGCAGGTATAACAGGTTGCGACAGAGGTGCTATATACCACCCTCCAAACTGATGGAAGACGTTCATGTGACGACTGTCTACTTCGTCCTTGCGGTACACCTTGCCATAGCAGAGCGCACCCATAGCCTCGCCACGGGCAATACGAGCCTTAACGGTAGGGTCGTTTAAGTAGTAGTACCAAAATACGGTGTCATGTGTACGTAAAATATTTTTCTCATCGACATAGTACGTGTCTGAGGTGCTGCGCGCAGGGTGTTCAGGAGGGAAGTCGAAGAGATCGAACGAGATATCAGTTGGGACGATTTCAGGAATGTTGATTATATCGAAGCCGGAAAATGCAGGCGCCTGCTTTACGCGCTCGGCAATATCATAGAGTGGAGAGCCTGGCGTACGCGACAAGTCGGGCATCGAAAGGTAGCGCTCCATACGTCGCGCTTCTGCGTCAGTCCGACCCTTGAGGTGTGCAAGGAGTCTCTGTTCCTCGTCGCGGGGGATATTGATTTCCATACAGTACTACTATAGCAAATCGTCCACCTCTCGCATATGAACTACCATGAGGTTCCTCAATGCAGTCTTCACTGCATGTGCAACCAAAGTGTGGATTTCTAGTATTGACGATGGCAAAGGCAATTTGCTAGAATCTACGCATGTCGCGTAACTCGGCATCACAGGCTACGAAGTACTCTGTACTTCTCTCACTCGTCATTTGGACAGAGGGGGTTTGTGATTCACGGGCATAAGCGACAAAAAAGCCAAGAACTCACAAACCCTCCTCTGGAGGGATTTTTTGTTCTTGGGGGTCGATATTAGTAACCGTAATGCAAAAAATACGTATGGGAATGGAAGGGGGGACAGAGAGGTGCATGGTACATGCTGACCAAACAATGTCAGCGGATTGGGGCTGTATGAAGTGTCAATCGACTCCATGTGAATGCGAGCCAGATGAAGGTGATTAATTAATTTTTTTAGATTATATGGGATTCAATGCGATGTTCGAGGTAGTACGTGGAGATGATGAAGTGGTTAGTGAGACGATGAGTTTGTGCACGTGTGGTCGCCCTGGTGGTGTCTGTGAGTGCTTCTAACAGTCTAATCTGCTAGTATGCAAGGATGAGTAAACGGCCGTTCGTACGAGGTAAGCGCGGGACATACGTATCCGCACCCAAGGAAGAGCGGCGGACGTCGAAGACTGGTTGGGACGAGATGGCGCCATGGTATGCCGGTTGGGCAGGCGGTGGATCCACCTTTCACAAGCAGTTTGCTATCCCTGCAGTGGTAGAAGCACTGACCGCAGCGCGCCCCAAGGGAGGCGCGCTTGCTGTTATTGATCTTGGGTGTGGCCTTGGGGTACTCCGCGAGGCAGTAGAGAAACTCGGCGGCACCTACACCGGTGTCGACAAGTCTCCAACCATGATCCGCGAAGCAAAGCGTAAGGGCGGTAAGGCGCAATTTTACATTTCCGATGTTGCGCGTCCCGGCGGCGTTGCGCTTCCAGTAACTGAGAAGTATGACCGCGCGGTATTTATGTTTTCTATCCAAGATGTCGACGACCACCGTGCTGCGTTTAAAAACGCTGCAGCACTCCTCAAGTCCGGAGGCGAGTTGGTAGTATTTATGGTCCACCCAGCGTTTCGTATCCCACGTCAGTCTGGATGGGGGACTGATCCAAAGCGCAAACTCACCTATAGGCGCATTGACCGCTATAAGAGCGAGGTAACGATCCCGCTCCCACAGCGGACAGGAGACACGCAAACAACATCATTCTTTTATCACCGCTCACTCGAGTCATATATGGGCGCGCTCCGCGACGCAGGATTTGTGGTTGCTGACCTCCGCGAGATCTACTCAGGGACTAAGGACGCTGAGACCGAGTTCCCGCACTTTATGCTCATCCGAGCAAAAGTGGTGCGATAGTAATTTTTATGCTATAATTATAAAAGCCTTCGGGCGGTTTTTTATTATGGAAATCCGAAACATCGCAATCATCGCCCACGTGGACCACGGCAAGACTACGCTCACCGACGCTATTTTGCGCCAGACCGGTGCAGCAAAGGAGGGGGTCACCATGGACACCAACAAGCTTGAGCA
>JAMNXM010000030.1 GCA_023653145.1 Minisyncoccota bacterium
GGCTCACATATTTTGGTAGGGTACACGCTCCTCGGTATGGTCAACAGTATGCGCCGCTATAGCCGTACGGTGCGAACCGGTGCGGTGCGAGAAGTGGTGGGACTTAACTAAGACTCATACACGTCGCGCGTTTTCCGCACCATGTCATGGACCGTAAAGTAGCGCTCCACCCGGGCCTTCAGAGCATCTGCGTAGTGTTGAATGGTGTTTGGTGACGTGTAAAACTCTTTCATTGACTCTGCAAGAGGGAGGTCATTAAATGCATGTACCAAGTCGCCTGATATCTGGTCGCTTACTATCTCTGGCACACCACCAACTGCTGCAGCGATGACGGGTACACCTGCTTGTCCTGCCTCTAAGATTGCATACGGAAGTCCTTCTTTGCGAGAGGGGAGGACAAACACATCAAACGCTTTTAGGTAGCGATACGCCTCATCTATAAACCCAATAAGGTGCACTCGGTGTCCGAGGTCGAGGTCCGCAATGAGAGCCTCGAGCGCCTGACGCTCTTCACCTTCACCAATAACTACAACATGCACATCGTCCACGAGGTACGCTGCTTGGATCAGAAGATCGATTCCTTTGTTGGTATGGAGTTCTGCGATCGTACCGAAGACAAATGCGTCTTCAGGGATACCTGCACGTTTCAAAATATGCTGCCGCGCTTCAGTGCGTGGATGGAACGCAATCTCTGCAATACCGTTATGTATGGTTTGCGAGTGGAGTCCGAGTGGCGAGAGCAGCATGTCGAAGTGGGATACGGTAATGGTTTTATGGCTGAGAAGCATCGTAACTAAGGACGCAACCCACCTAAACGCTTTCGCGATTCGAGATACGGGCTCATTAAACGCCCATCCGTGCACTGTAAATACAATGCGAGGCACGCCAGCGAGTCGTGCAGCGAGCGCCCCAATGGCGCCTGCTTTTGATGAGTTGAGATGCACAATATCAGGACGTTCTGTACGAAATACCTTGTAGAGTTCATACAGTGCCCACACATCTTTTGTTGCGTGCATATCTCGCGCAAGGTTCGGCACAATACGAGTGCGAATATGCCGCTGTTTGAGTTTTTGCTCTAATAGTCCTGTGCCGCCCGTTGCTACGACGACATCATACTCATCTTGAAGCGCAGTGCTCAGGTCATAGAGGTACCGCCCGGCACCACCCCAACTTCCCTTGGTTATAACGAAAAGCACCTTGGATCGCATATACCAATAGTAGCTCAAAACCTCGAGTTTGTATCGATTCTGCGACTCGTATGGTATGGTAGGCGTACGTAAATGGCACACCGGTGGTCAAGGTCCCATGCGCGGGACATCAGCATTCTTTTCGTCGGCGACCTTATAGTGTTCGCGGGCTCGTTGTGGCTTGCGCTGGTGGCACGTCATTTTGTTGCGCCGAACGCGTATCAGTTTTTCGAACATCTTATCCCATTTTCGATTCTTTTCGGGCTTGGGCTTGTCGTGTTCATGGTGTTTGGATTGTACGATAGGACAATCGCATTTTTTGAGCACAAACTCCCAAACGCGGTACTTGAAGCGCAATTAATGAATGCCGCAATCGCTGTTGTATTCTTTTTCGTTGCGCCCATCGCGATTCAACCAAAGACGGTGCTCGCGCTGTATTTTGTTATCTCCACCGCGCTTATTGTGGTGTGGCGACTTGGCGTATTTCGATTGCTCGATAATGCGCGTGAGCGCACGCCAGCAGTCGTTATTGGTACAGGGTCAGATATAGATGCGCTTGTCGAGGCAATGGAGCACGTGTCACACAGTACACTCCAGTGTGTAGCGCGCGTCGACAGCGCGACACCGGAGGTGCAGCGTGCCATACGTCGTGCACTTGAGACCACACGCGCTACAACAGTCATTTTGGACCCACGCGCACATGCACTACGAACTGAACTCCCGACGAACGTTGAGTGTATTGCTGCTGATGAACTCTATGAGGCACTCTTATCGCGCGTGCCACTCTCTATGACGAGTGGGGCAGCACTTGCGGCACTTGCTGAAACGCGAGAAAGTCGCGTCTACGGTGCGCTTAAAAGAGGGCTCGATATTGTTGTCTCTGTGGTCTGCGGGGTCCCATCTCTGATCCTCTATCCGTTTATCTTTTGTGCACTCAAACTTCAGGATGGAGGTGTTTTGTTTTACCAAAATGTGCGTGTGGGGAGAAATGGAGCGCACATTACCGTGCTCAAATTCCGGAGTATGTCGGGCACTGACAGTGGGGCAGAGGCGCTCAAGTCGAAACTCGTCGTAACACCCTTTGGTCGCATTATGCGTAAAACACGCATTGATGAACTCCCGCAATTATGGAATGTACTTCGCGGAGACCTGTCGCTCATAGGTCCGAGACCAGAACTTCCTGCATTGGTTGATGCATACACGAAGGCACTACCATTGTATGAGCTGCGGCACACGGTAACTCCTGGACTATCGGGGTGGGCGCAGGTGTATCATGAAGGTCACCCACACCATGGCACCAACGTTGACGCTACTGCTGAGAAGTTGGCGTATGACTTATACTATGTAAAGCATCGTTCGTTTGTGCTGGATCTTATGATCGGATTAAAAACAGTGCGCACGTTACTCAGTCTCGGTGGGCGTTAAATGAAAAAGGCACTTGTGACAGGTGGGGCAGGGTTCGTGGGACATCACCTGGTTCGTGCTCTTGTAGCGCGCGGAGTCCATGTCTCGGTACTTGATGACTTGTCTACAGGCAAGCAGGAACGTCTTGCGACCATCCCTCACCATTTTTACCGGGGGAGTATAACGTCGAAGGGCGAGATCATGGAGGCACTACGTGATGTCGATACCGTGTTTCATCTCGCTGCGCTGGTGTCGGTGGAAGAAAGTGTACGCGACCCTGCGCGCGCGTTCTCTCTTAATGATACGGCAACCAGACTCGTACTCGATTGTGCAGCTGAGGTTGGGGTTTCGCGTTTTGTGTACTCTTCGTCTGCCGCGGTATTCGGGAACGTCACCGTGTTACCAGTTTCAGAGTCTACACCCTGCGCTCCGGTATCGCCGTATGGAGCTTCAAAGTTAGCATCTGAAACGTACGTACTCGCGCATCCAACGGTTCGAACCGTAGCTCTGCGTTACTTCAACATTATTGGAATTGGGCAAGACCCACAGTCGCCCTATGCAGCAGTCGTTCCAATTTTTATAGACCGAATTCGTCGTGGTGCCCCGATCGTGATTTTTGGTGATGGGACGCAAACACGAGATTTCGTGTCAGTAGAGGATGTTGCTGAAGCAAACATTGCCGCTGCATCTGCACCACTCACACAGAATGAGTTGTGTGTTATCGGTACTGGCATCGAAACATCACTTCTTGAAGTGTATACACATATTGAGCGCATTTCTGGCCTCTCTGTACCGGTGACATTTGCTCCAGCGCGAGCAGGAGACATACTCCGATCAGTGTCAGACCCTACACATGCGCATGCAGTGTTGGGATGGAGAGCGTCACGCTCGATAGATGACTCACTCCACACACTTCTTACATGAAGATACTCGTGACTGGTGCGGCTGGGTTCATTGGCGCACATACGTGTCAGGCGCTCCGTGTTGCAGGACATGACGTGGTCGGTATCGATAACTTTTCTACGTATTACGACCCGGCGCTCAAAGAGTCACGCATTACAGCATTAGGAAGTGGTGCCCTGCTTGTGCGCGGCGACATTGCCGACCGAGGCACTGTCGAGTCGCTGTTTGCGCAACACCAGTTTGATCGCGTCTGTCACCTTGCGGCACAGGCGGGCGTGCGGCACTCAATCACAGATCCGTGGTCATATGTGAGTGCAAACGTTCTCGGTACACAAAACATACTTGAGTATGCGCATCGCTCAGGGAACATTCCTGTTGTGTACGCGTCGTCGTCATCAGTGTATGGAGATGCCGACTCGCTCCCGCTCTCTGAAGACGCACCGTGCGTTACTCCAGTGTCTCTCTACGCTGCCACTAAACGCTCGACTGAGCTCATGGCGCATGTGTATACACACATGTATGGCTTGCCCACCACCGGACTTCGTTTCTTTACCGTGTATGGACCGTGGGGACGTCCTGATATGGCGTACTACTCATTTACGAAAGCCCTCCTTGCGGGGCGTCCTATAGAACTATTTAACCAAGGTAATCTGCAACGTGATTTTACCTACATAGATGACATTGTTTCGGGCGTAGGTGCGGCCCTTCGTGACCCACACGGGTACCACTTGTATAACCTAGGGCGAGGCGCACCAGTGGTCCTCCGCGAGTTCGTAGCAAGTATTGAGCGTGCGACAGGAGTGTCGGCACAGATTATCGAAAAGCCAATGCAGCCGGGAGATGTGCACGCTACATTTGCAGATACGACACGCGCACGCGATGCCCTAGGCTACGAGCCAAAAACCTCACTTGATGAGGGGATTGCTTCATTTGTGAAGTGGTATGTGTCGTACTATAACGTATAGATGCTATTCAATGGGGAGGAGTTGAGAGTGAGGCGCCTTGAGCACCTAAAGCACGAGCGACTGCAGTTCGGGCAACTCAGACTATCAATTGTCGCCGTGCAGGAAGATGCGGTCACTTCGTCCTACGTGCGTATCAAGAACAAAATCGCTTCTGAACTTGATGTGACCGTTGAGCAGGTGTCGCGCGTCGCTGATGCCACAGGGGATGGCATAATTTTGCAATTACCACTTCCTGCTGGCGTTGATCAAGACAGAGAACGAAACAGTATCCCCGTCCATACAGACGTTGATGTACTCTCGGATGCGGCGTACCAGGCATTTGTGAATGGAGCCTTCCCACCACCACCTGTTGCACGTGCGCTCAGCTCCATCATGGATGCTCACCACATACCATACCAAGGTGCGCATGTAGTGGTAGTTGGGCAGGGACGATTGGTCGGTAAGCCGGCGGCTGAATTGTTTAGACAGCGTGGCGCAACAGTCATAGCGCTCGAGAAGGGGGATGATGTGGTGTCACACACACGCGTTGCTGACATAGTAATACTTGGGGCAGGTGACCCGCATTTTTTAAAGCCTGAGATGGTCAAGGAGGGCTGTGTGATACTTGACGCGGGTACGAGTGAGTCGTCTGGTAAGGTAGTGGGAGACGCAGACCCTGCATGTGCCACAAAGGCGCGCCTCATGACCCCGACTCCAGGCGGTGTTGGACCTCTCGCTGTCATTGAGATATTCGCAAACTTGTTCGAACTAGTGCGCCGCGTCTAGGTATGGCATACTGCACCACATGATGTGGACCAGACTTACGGCAGCATTTCTTATTCTTGCAGGGGTGGGAGTGGGGTACTTTATCTATACGAGCCAGGCCCCAGGGGCTCAGTTTCCATTTAGATTTGGGCTTGACCTAGCGGGTGGTACGCACCTGGTGTACCAAGCGGATACGTCAAACGTTGACCCAGCAGATGTGTCAGAAGCAATGGACTCTCTGCGAGACGTTATTGAGCGTCGCGTCAACTTGTTCGGCGTTTCAGAGCCTCTCGTTCAGGTAGAGCAGGGGGGCATTGGCTCTGACGGTGGGCAGCGCCTGATCGTCGAACTTCCTGGAGTAACAAAACTTGAGGATGCTATTGGTGCCATTGGTCAGACACCTACGCTCGATTTTCGTCTTGCGCGCACTGTCGGTACGACCACAATGTATGAATCGACCGGACTCACTGGACAGTACCTGGAGGGAGCACAACTTCAGTTTGGATCTGGCGGTACAGGGCTTTCAAATGCACCCGTTATTCTTATTCGGTTTACTGACGAAGGTGCAACTCGTTTCAGAACGATTACCGAAGAGAATGTTGGCGAGGTCTTAGGTATCTTCCTTGATAATGCACTCATTTCTGATCCTGTTATTCAGGAGGTGATCCCGACCGGAGAGGCAACAATTACGGGTGCGTTTAAGGCAGAGGAGGCACGAGAGATAGTGCGCAACCTCAACTTTGGTGCACTCCCTGTGCCGATTACACTCGTGTCATCACAGTCAGTCGGTGCCTCACTAGGCGCAGAGGCACTTGATGCGTCAGTGTGGGCAGGAATCTTCGGCTTCTTGTTTGTTGCGGTGTTCCTGGTCGCTTGGTACCGTCTCCCTGGCTTTATTGCGGTGGTAGCACTCCTTCTGTATGTAGTTGTCTCGCTCGCGCTCTTTAAACTCATCCCTGTAACTCTCACGGTTGCTGGACTTGCAGCCTTCATACTCTCATTAGGTATGGCAGTGGATGCAAACATCTTGATCTTTGAGCGCACTCGTGAGGAGTTGCTGAACGGTAAGACACTCCACGACGCTATCCACGAAGGGTTTAACCGTGCATGGCTCTCAATCCGAGACTCAAACCTCTCTTCAATCATTACGGGCGTCATTCTGTTCTGGATAGGAGGCACCGCTATCATTAAGGGGTTTGCGCTCGTGTTTGTTCTTGGTGTGTTGGTCTCTATGTTCACGGCGATCACGGTGTCACGCACGTTGCTCCTCGCGGTTGGTATTGGGAATAGCAAGACGGCTCGCTTTTTGTTCGGTAATGGCATTAACTAACGTATGTTCATCGTAAAACACAGAGCAGTTTGGTACAGCATCTCAGGGGTCTTGATTGTGGCATCGCTCGCTGCGGTATTGGTATGGGGGCTCAAGTTCGGCATCGACTTTACCGGCGGCTCGCTCATGGAAGTTCAGTACTCTGTGGCCGACATGCGCTCGCATGACAGTGTCGCTCAGTCACTTGAGGAACTTGGAGTGCGTGGCGCCTCAGTGCGTCCAACAGGCGAGACGGGGTACTTGATCCGTACGCCATTTTTGACTCCAGATGAGTACTCAGCAGTCCGCTCAACCCTCGGTGGTACCGAGGTACGTTATGACGCCATTGGCCCAACCATTGGGGATGAACTCCAGACACGTGCAGTGTATGCCGTGCTCTTGGTGCTAGTCATGATTACGCTGTTCATCGCCTTCGTCTTTCGCCATGTGTCAAAGCCAGTATCGAGTTGGAAGTACGGTGTGGTGGCACTTTTGGCACTCGCACACGACGTCATCATCCCGCTCGGTGCCTTTGCACTCATGGGGCAGTATTGGGGTGCAGAAGTAGACACGCTCTTTGTTACCGCGATTCTGGTGATCCTTGGTTTCTCAGTTCACGACACCATTGTGGTGTTTGACCGTACACGCGAGAAGTTGAAGCGTCTTACTGAAGAAGGACGTGAAGAGCCATTTGAGCATACGGTTGGTGCGGCAGTCACAGAGACACTTGCGCGCTCTATCAATACGTCACTCACCACGGTCCTTGCACTCGTCGCGCTCTACATCTGGGGCCCTGCGGTCACACAGTACTTTGTGCTCGCGCTCATCATTGGTGTTGTGGCAGGTACGTACTCGTCTATCTTCATCGGCTCACCGCTTCTCGTCACGCTCCAGAAGATGCAAAAGGAGCCAGTTGTTGAGGACGCAAAGCACCACAAAAAGAAAAAATGATTATCGGGATTACGGGTACTGATGGTGGAGGAAAGGGGAC
>JAMNXM010000031.1 GCA_023653145.1 Minisyncoccota bacterium
ACGCGCAAAAATCCTCCCTCCAAAAAATCTTTGGCTCCAACCTCACCCTCACCGCGCGCGAAGCGCGCGGAATTGCCGTAACTCCTTGGTCCTTTGTGGGGGGTATTAAAGAAAAGGCCCCAATGCGGGACCTAATCAAACCATGGGTGCGCCGGGTTGGATTCGAACCAACGAAGCCCGAAGGCGCCAAATTTACAGTCTGGTGTAATTGACCACTCTACCACCGACGCGCCTTAGGAATATACCACACCACAATAGGCCTGTCAGTTGGGTGCCGTTTGATAAACCATCTCTCATACGGTATAGTAGGGACTATGTCGCAAGATAACCTCATGAAGTTGAAGTCTGCCTCGGGCACGATTTTGTACTCTCGTAAAAATAAGAAGAAACTTGCTGGTCACAAGATCGAACTCAAGAAGTTCGACAAGAAACTCCGCAAGCGTGTCACCTTTAAAGAAGTCAAGAAATAAGGCATAATGGCCCCTACGGGGGCTTTTTTGTTCCCTTACGGGCGATTAGTTTAGTGGTAGAACAACGGTCTCCAAAACCGTTAGTGTAGGTTCGATTCCTACATCGCCCGCCCACGCTTCATGGGACTCAGTACGAGGCTCAAGGCCTTGTTATTTGCATGCAAAAAACAATCTCTCTGAAAGACATTACCGTGGACTTTGGTACCAAGACGGTTCTTGACTGCGTGTCGATGCGGTTTGCAGTGCCTGACCGTGTGTCGGTCGTCGGAGAGAACGGTGAGGGTAAATCAACACTGCTTAAAGTGATAGCGGGTACGCTCGAACCGTCAGACGGCGTGGTGCACAAAAGTAATGGGACGCGCGTCCACTATGTCCCCCAAGAATTCCTGCACGAGCACATGGACCTTACCGTCGAGGCATATATTACACAAACCGCGGGACACCAGGTGTACCAGCGCATAGAGCACCTTGCCAAAGACATGGGGTTTAGTGTCCCCCGACACAAGGACACACTCTGCCGCTCACTCTCTGGAGGACAACAGAAAATTATTGCCCTCGCCGTTGGGGTCGCGCTCCGTCCAGACTTTCTACTTCTCGATGAGCCAGAGAACCACTTGGACATCGTGACGCGTAAAAAAATGCTTCATATCTTGCAACACTTCTCTGGAGCACTCATCTGTATCTCGCACGACCGCGGCGTTATCGACACACTTGCCCGCTCGGTGCTCGAAGTTGCAAAAGGTAAACTGCACCTCTCTGAAGGCGGATATGCCGACTACCGGGAGGCGCGGCTCCGTCGCATTGAGGGGGCGCAGCGCACCTTTGATACTGAAGAGAAGCGCATCACGCAGCTTAAAAAGGCGTATGTCATTGCGCAACAAAAAGCCTACCGCGGTAAAGAAACTGCGGCATACCATCGCATCAAAGACGAACTTGAAACGCTGACGCAAAGTCATAAAACAAACAAGCGCGCCGCAGACACGTTTACCAAAATCAAACTCTCCTCTTCTACCTCTGACCTCCACCAGAGTAAACTCTTGCTCAAGGTAACCGGCCTCACCTACGGCTACCCAGGAGAGAAACCCCTGTTCAAAAAACTCTCATTCGATATTCGTGTTGGAAGTCACGTGGTGCTTCTTGGACGCAATGGCTCAGGGAAATCTACGCTCCTTAAACTCCTTGAGGGACGTTTGGTACCTCAGAGTGGCACAGCCGAGTGGGCGCCCGGAATAGCGGTGCGGTACTTTGATCAGCACATGAACTTTAACCCACAGCACACGCCGTGCGAGGTGGTCGAAGAACACTTTGGTGTGAGCGCCGAGCGCGCAAAAGCAATACTTGGTTCAGTAAAGTTTGACCTTGAACGTATGGAGCGGCCGCTTGAGAGCCTCTCGGGTGGCGAGCGCATGCGCGTCAAATTTGCGATTGTGTTTGGTATGAACCCTGACGTCATCGTCCTCGACGAGCCGACCAACCACGTAGACATCACCACCTGGGACATACTGCTTGAGCAGTGCAACAAAACAACAGCAACACTCATCCTCGTTACTCACGACGAAGAGTTTATTACGGAACTAGAGCCGAAACTCTTTTACGTCCTCAACCAATCAGAACTCACCGTCCGCCACAAAACGCTCGACGAACTCCTCGCGGAACTGAGCGCGATCTAAGGAACTACAAATACTGGTTGACAGTACCCTTGCTGAGGAGTACTTTGGTGCCATATGAATCCAGAAAATGCATTTGTAGCAATGCCTGAGGAAGGAGCGGGGCCGGAACTTCGAGACAGATTGAACCAATGCAGAAACTCAGGTCAACACTGCTCGAGCACTAAACCAAAGAGTGATGGCTCAGGACTTACCTGCAATCTTTGTGGGTACGGTACGTGTAGTACGTAATACAATTACCCCACCTCTGCGTGCTGCTTGGCGCGATGGTTTTTGCTTGCGCGGGCAGTCTTCTTAACATCGAAGGTAAACTCCTCGCCCTTGAGCCCGACGATAACGGTACCGCCCTCCATGACTCCCTGGTCAATCATAAATGACGCAACGGGTGTCAGAATTTTAGATTGAATGAGCCGCTTGAGTGGTCGCGCGCCGTAGTGCGGGTTGTACCCCTGCTTTGCCAGAAAGTCGTACACCTCGGGTTGGATCTCGAGCGTTATTTCTTTGGCCTTGAGGCGCTCCTGCACGATCTTGACCTGCATGTTGACGATCTCGCGGATAGCAGCGGTCGAGAGGATGTTGAAGAGGATGATCTCGTCCAAACGGTTGAGGAACTCAGGGCGGAAGTAGTCCTTGAGCGCGTTCATAACCTTATCCTTCGTCTGCGTATACTCAGCGCTTTGGTCTCCTTGCGTGTGTGAGAACCCAAACGATGACATCTTATCGATAAACTCGCTCCCGATGTTTGACGTAAGAATGACGATAGAATTTTTGAAGTTTACTTTCCGTCCCTTTGCATCAGTGAGGTGTCCCGAGTCTAAGACCTGGAGGAGCACGTTAAACACTTCAGGGTGCGCCTTCTCTATCTCGTCAAACAGCACCACTGCGTATGGGCGGTGACGGATCTTTTCGGTCAATGACCCGCCTTCTTCGTGACCCACGTAGCCAGGCGGAGAGCCAATCATTTTGGAGACTGAATGCTTCTCCATAAACTCTGACATGTCGACACGGATGATTGCCGAGTCATCGTCGAACATAAACTTGGCCAGTGACTTCGAGAGTTCAGTCTTGCCGACGCCAGTAGGACCAAGGAAAAGGAACGAACCGATAGGGCGATTAGGGTCTGCGATACCGACGCGTGAGCGCTTGACTGCGTCTGAGATCAGTTTGACTGCCTCGTCTTGTCCGACAACAGACTTTTTAAGATCCTCCTCCATGCGCGCCAACTTTTTTGCCTCCGCTTCAAGCATGCGTGACACCGGAACACCAGTCCAACGACTCACCACTGCCGCGATTTCAGTTTCGGTCACCTCCTCTTTCAGCACACGACGTGTCTTTTGGAACTTAGAGAGTTTTGTGGTTTCTTTCAACAAGTTTTGTTCAAGCGTTGGCACTTTGCCATAGCGGATCTCAGCCGCACGAGAGAGATCTGCACGCGCCTCGGCAGACTCTGCCTCTGCGCGGAGTGACTCGAGTTCTTTTTTGATCTTGCCGATTGCGGCGAGTGACTCTTTTTCGTTCTTCCACTTCACTTCTAGGTCAGCAGTTTGTGCGCGCTGCTCGGCTACCTCTTTCTCGATCTCCTTCATGCGTGTGGTGTTGCCCACACCATTGTGTGCCGCCTCATCTTTCTTGAGCGCCTCAAGTTCTATCTCCAAGCGACGGATTTTGCGGTCAGTCTCTTCAAGTTGTGGTGGCTTGTTTTCGAGCGAGATGCGAAGCGCAGACGCCGCCTCGTCAATGAGGTCAACTGCTTTGTCAGGCAAAAAGCGGTCAGTGATGTAGCGGGACGATAGGTCAACTGCGGCAACTATGGCGTTGTCGGTAAGACGCACCCCGTGGTAGAGCTCATACTTTTCGCGGAGCCCGCGGAGAATTGCTATTGCGTCTTCGCGGTCAGGCTCCTGCACATAGACTGGTTGGAAACGGCGCGTGAGTGCTGGGTCGCGCTCGATGTGCTGCTGGTACTCCTTGAGCGTCGTGGCGCCAATGATGCGCATGTCGCCGCGCGCCAGGGCGGGCTTCAACATATTAGATGCGTCCATGGACCCCTCTGCTGCCCCCGCACCGACGAGGGTGTGTATCTCGTCAACAAAGAGGATCACCTTGCCCTCGGCGCGCTCTACCTCTTTCATAATATTCTTCATGCGCTCTTCAAACTCGCCACGATACTTGGTGCCTGCAATCAAAAGTCCGAGGTCGAGCGTCAGCAACTCTTTATCCTTGAGGGATTCTGGGACGTCGCCGACAGCCATGCGCTGTGCAAGTCCTTCTGCAATCGCAGTCTTACCGACACCTGCTTCGCCGATCAGTATTGGATTGTTCTTCGTGCGGCGGGACAAAATTTGAATGACGCGACTAATTTCTGTATCGCGCCCTATGACAGGGTCGAGTTTGTTATCTTGCGCCAACTTGGTCAAGTTTCTCGTGTACTTAGGCAAGACACGAAACTTTTTTTCCGGTTGGACTGAGGTTTCCCGAGTCGACTTCATTTCCTGCATGACGTTCATCACCGCATTTCGGTCGATACGGAAGCGGTTAAATACTTCCGTTGCAGGGCCAGGGTGTTGGAGTACCCCGATGAACAAGTGCTCGACTGAAACGAACGAGTCGCCCATAGTTGCAGCCATCTTGACTGCTGACTCGAGTGCCTGGACCAAGTCAGGCGTGAGGTACAACTGGTATGATGGCGCAACTGTTTGCGACGACTGCGGAGACTCGAGAAGTTCAATTAAGGAGTCGGTAAAGAGTACGAGGTCGGTGTCGAGACGTTCGAGGATGGACACCACGATGGACTCTTCTTGGAGCACCAAGGCCACCGCCATATGGAGGGATGATACTTGGTTTTGACCGCGCTCTATCGCTAACTCATGGGCTTTCCGCACCACTTCTTTGGCCTTGGAAGTAAAGTTATTGAATGGAGGAAGATGAGGAGGCATACCATTAGTATACCAAACTCAAGCATCTCTGGTCACCTATTGAGCAACTGCTTGTGTCGTGGTGCCACGTACGTTTGTAATAAAAGGCGTTAGGTCTGAAATAGAGACAAACGTGCCTACGCCACCTGAGGGGCCTTGCGAGATGCTGGTCGAAATACCAAGAACGTCACCGAACATATTAAAGAGCGGCGCACCGACCGTAACGTTGCCACTGATGTTGGTGTCTATGGCGCGCACTGATGCTTCTGCCTCCCCTTCTCCAAGTTTTGCTAGGTTGTAGCGCGCGGTAATAGCACCAATGCCGACGCGTGTACCCGTGCCCGAAGGAAGTGCAACTACTGATTGACCGAGTTTGGTTTGCGCGACGTCAGCAACACGGAATCCTGCTGGCTGCTTGCCTTCAGTCGGAACTAAGACTGCGATACCAACTTCGTCAAAGCGGGCGCTGACTTTGTACATGACGACATCGTTCCCAAACTCGACCGCATGCGTTTCTGAAACTGAAGCCGCGTCTGTAATGAGCACTGTGCCAACCGGCACGCCAAGCGCAACGACCGGTGTCGTGGTGCCAATGCCTTGGTGAACAATGCCGAGTTTTCCAAACGATGCGCTAATGGTTCCGGACAATAGTTCATCTTCCTTGACCACCACGGTTGTTTCTTTAATGGTCTCGGTAGTTGGTCCGTCATCAGTCGTTGGTACCACCGTTTCTACGGTGCGTTGAATGATGTGGTTGATGGTCTGTGGTACTGCTGGAGGTGCCTGCGCCAAAAGCGCGACTGTCACAATAGCGGTTGCGATAGAGGCAACGAAGGTGCACAACAGTGCCAGGAGCACGATCTGGGTTTTGGTCAGGTGCTCAACATCCATGCCTGGATTATAGCACTCAGCACCTATGCTCGTCGTTGTGGAATCTGTGCAGAAAGCCTAGTAGGCAGTTGCCTCGTTACTAGAATGCCGTCTGAGCATAAGTAAGATACTTAGCAGCGCTATCGTACCTAGAACCGTACCTGCAACTACCCACTCAGGATTCTCAATAGCAAACTTTAATGGACCCTCGCCACCTCCTGAACCTCCGAACATTCCGCCATCGCCCGTGCCTCCTGTGCCGTCATCATTATCGAATAGATCTGAAATGTCTCTACCTTGACCAACAAGAGGTGCCTTTTGATTTATGGCGACTCCGGTGCCTACTACCGCTGCAGCTGCAGTCGCTTTTTTCTTATGTCGGTAAAGTTTTTTTCCAACGTTTGTTGTCCAATGGACCATTCCTTCCTTGTTCCAGGGCATACTTGATACTGTTACGTGTCAATATATATTAACACATTTAGTAATTTATGCAATACCTGCAACTCGGAGCGATTTATGTAGTGCCTTTACCGCCCGTACGATGTCCGACTTAGTCGTTGTGGGTCCAAGAGAAAAGCGGATGGTAGAAGCGGCGTGCGTACGCGAGCCCGTGAAGGCGAGCGCGGCTTCCGACACTGCCCCACCGGATCCAAGACACGCAGAGCGCGGCGTCACTGCGACACCTGCCTGATCCATCAAAACCGCAAGGTAGTCACCATCAACGCCCGGGATCATAAAGAACGCATTATTTGGAACTCTGCGTTTCGTACTACCTAACAACACTGCGCTTGGCAGAGTTTTCTGAATCTCCGCAACAAGAAAGTCTCTAAGCTTCGCTACTTGTACCGCGCGCGCTTTCCTCCCCGACACTGCTTCGGTAAATGCAACTGCGGCACTCACAGCTGCGGCAACATGCTCGGTACCCGGCCGGATGCCACGCTCTTGTGACCCACCGCCATAGATTGAAGTAACAGTGACAGCATAATCGCGCCACAGTATCCCTGCACCTTTGGGACCACCAACTTTTTGCGCATCATACGATACCAAGTCAGCTCGGAGCATGTGCGGCGATACGTCGAGCCATAGGGGCGACTGTGCTGCATCGACATGTACGACAATACTTTTTCGTACCGCTTTAACGGCACGGGCAATGTCGGCGACGCGCTGTACGACACCTAATTCGCTGTGCACGTGATGGATCGATATAAAATCTGTTTCGTCAGTCAATGCACCAAGAACTGATGCGATACTCACGAGTCCGTCTGACTCTGGCGCAACGTATGACACGCGTACCCCGCGCGCCGCAAGGCGCTCAAATGCTTTAGTAGTCGCACTGTGCTCTATGGTAGTGGTAATGGCATGCCGCCACTCTCCGCCCAGAATTGCAATGTTGTTCGACTCTGTTCCACCAGACGTCCAGACTATCTCTAGTGGTTTGACTGCGAGTGCCCGGGCCACTGTAGCACGTGCGCTGTCAAGGAGGTCGCGCGCC
>JAMNXM010000032.1 GCA_023653145.1 Minisyncoccota bacterium
GACTAGTCGGAGTATGGGCAGCATGGGGGAGGGTGCCACTCAACATCCAGGTGCACGGGCCACTCTTTGATTCTGCATTTGTTTCAGAATCGTTACGGCATCGTGTTGAGTCTTTGGTCGCGCGTTTTGTGTTGCGCTACGCAACGTGCGTTCGTGTAGTTTCCGAAAAGACGCGCGCTGCTGCAGCGCGCGCGACACGGGCACCTATTACCGTACTCCCGATTGCTGCCGAAACGAAACAGTTTGATGCGGTGTATCCGCGACCACATGAATACGGCAACGCTCCCGTGATTCTTGCCGCATCACGTCTTTCAAAAGAGAAACACATTACCAGTATTCTTGACGCGCTCGTCGCTGTCCCTAAGGCTGAGCTCTATATTGCGGGTGATGGCCCGGAACGGAGTACGCTTTCGGCATATGCTGCAGCGCTTGGGCTCACAGACCGTGTGCACTTTCTCGGGTTCAAGAATCCGATTGCTCCGTACATGCAACATGCATCGGTCGTGGTGCATGCATCGCGGTATGAGAGTTACTGCCTCACCTTAGTAGAAGCAGTATTGTCACGCGTACCAGTGGTAACGACCGATGTGGGTATCGCGAGACAGTTGCCGCCGGAAACCGTGCGCATTATAGAAGGTGGGTCGGAAACACTCGCGCACGCACTCGCCGAAACGCTTGAGCATCCGCCAGATGCTGCTGCGCTCGCCGAGGCTCGTGTTAGATGTACGCGCACGCTCCTTACCAGTGAGGAAACGAGTCGACAGTTCCTTGAGTCCCTTAAAACCTGCAGAATATAGTGGTTTTGCTATAGTGCCGCTATGAAGGTACTTATTGCCACAGGGCTCTACCCGCCAGAGATTGGGGGGCCGGCGACGTACGCGGTACTCCTTGAGTCTGGGCTTCCAAAACGGGGTATTGAGCCGGTCGTCGTCCCGTTTGCGCGAGTCCGAAAGTACCCTAAAATCGTTCGGCACATCGTGTATGGGTGGCTATTGTATCGAAGTCTTCGTGGCGTGAGTAGTATTATTGCGCTCGACCCTGTATCTGTTGGTATACCAGCGCGCATTGTGGCATTCCTTACACGCACTCCATTTATCGTAAAGATTGTTGGTGATTACGCCTGGGAGCAGGCGTCTCAGCGCTCAGGCTACTCAGGCACCCTCGAGTCGTTTCAAGATGCCTCGGTGCCGTTCGTACCGCGCATATTGCGTACACTCGAACATATGGTGGCACGCACCGCGCACCGCGTCATCGTGCCATCCAAGTACCTCGCAGGAATAGTTATACGCTGGGGAGTCAAGAAAGAGCGACTACAGGTGATTTATAACGGTGTGTCTATTGGTGACGTTGGTACGCGAGAGACCATCCGCGGCATGCTCCATTTCGATGGGGAACTCATGTTGTCAGTTGGACGCTTAGCACCATGGAAGGGATTTGATGTTCTGATTAAAGTATTTGCACGCCTCAGAAAGAAAAGAAAATCACTCACTCTCTTTATTGCAGGCAGTGGCCCAGACCTCGCTCGTCTCGAAGCGGTGGCAGAGCGCGAACGAGTTTCAGATCATGTTATTTTTGCCGGAGCAGTTGATCATGATGCACTGATGCGCTACATCCGCGCAGCGGACGTCTTTGTGCTCAATACGTCGTACGAAGGATTCTCGCACCTCTTGATTGAGACGATGGCCGTTGGCACACCAATCGTCACGACGCATGTCGGCGGAAATTCCGAAGCAATTACCAATAATCAAAACGGTTTCTTAGTTGCGCCCAATGATATGATGGCGCTTGAGTCTCGGATCACGCGGCTCCTTGAGGATCGTGTGTTGTCCGAACGGATAGTGAGCGCAGCACGAACCAAGGTTGCAGAGTTTACTGATGAGCGCACACTCGACGAGACAGCGCAGGTGTTTACGAGTCTTAGTTAATACATATGATCGGATGGATCGGACAGGGCTTTATTGGTAAGAATTACGCTGACTATCTCGAGGAGGCGGGACACACTGTTGTTCGGTATAGTCTCGACCCCGCGCACGTTGGGAATAAGGACCTACTCCGTTCATGTACCATCGTGTTTGTTGCGGTGCCGACACCAACCACACCAGACGGGTTTGATGACTCGATCCTGCGTTCAGTGATTGGGCTTACTGCACCTAATGCATCAGTCGTTATCAAATCGACCATTCAGCCGGGTACTACTGAGTCACTCGCAGAGTCGCATCAAGACCGTTTTGTGATGCACTCTCCTGAGTTCTTAACCGAGCATAATGCAGCATACGACGTGCGTCATCCGGTGCGAAACGTTGTGGGAATTCCAAAAGACACTCCAGAGTACCGTGCGCGCGCTGAGGAGGTACTGGCACTGTTTCCTCGAGCACCATTCCAAGCAGTGACCACAGCGCGCGAGGCCGAGCTTATAAAGTACGCGGCAAACTGTCTGTTGTACACCAAAGTAGTCATGATGAACTTGTTCTACGATCTTGCATGTGCACATGCCGCGCAGTGGGAGACTATCCGCGAGGCACTGAAAGCTGATCCGCGCATCGGCCCTTCACACCTCGATCCTGTCCACAAAAGTGGACCAATGGCACAGGCTGTCGGACGTGGCGCGGGCGGACACTGTTTCGTTAAGGATTTCGAAGCATTCCGCAGGATGTATGACACGTTGGGAGACCCGGAAGGCAGTGCGGCACTTGCAGCACTGATAGCAAAAAACAATGCGCTTCTCAGAGCGTCGGGGAAAGATCTTGATATTCTTAAGGACGTGTACGGTGCGTAACAAATGAAAAAAATAACAACTGTCGGGGGTGGGACCGGAACTTTTGTGGTACTTTCTGGTCTGAAAAAAAAGCCGGACGTGCATTTGTCTGCAATCGTTTCAGTTGCGGACGATGGTGGGTCGACAGGACGTTTGCGAGATGCGTATGGGTACCTACCGCCTGGGGATTTGCGCCAAGCGCTTATAGCACTCTCCGAAGACGAAACACTTTTGCGTAAACTGTTTTCACACCGTTTTTCAAAAGGGGAGTTGGCAGGTCACAACTTTGGGAATCTCTACCTCGTGGCACTCACCGAAATGCTGGGTTCAGATATGCACGCGCTTGAAGAAGCGGCACGGCACCTACGTGTTAAAGGTCGCGTTATACCGGTCTCAGAGTCCCCAGCAGTGCTGTGCGCAGAGTATAGTGACGCGACATGCGTAGTGGGGCAGTACGCAATACAGGTCCTCAGGGAAGAGCGTGGACCCATAAAGCGCCTCTACCTTGAAAACACGTGTCATGCCTCGGACAGTGCCTGCCAGGCACTCGCAGAGAGCGACGTGGTGGTACTAGGGCCAGGAGACATCTATACATCGACACTCGCTAACTTTGTCACACATGGTCTCTCAGGTGCGCTCAGAACGAGCAGCGCACGACTGGTGTACGTCATGAATCTCTTTTCAACTACCGAGTCGGGTGGCATGACCATGATGGATTATGTTGCAGCAGTTGAACAGTATGTTGGGCGCGCACCAGATACTGTTTTAGTCAACACCACACCTCCACCAGAGAACGTTGTAGCGAGTTATCGCGAGCGTGGGCAACAACTTATCGTTGACGATTTAGGCGATGCGGCGCACGTGGTACGAACAGACTTACTCTCGGACATCGTATTTGGGGCGCATGCGCACGACGCGGTGAATCGCTCCCTGATTCGCCATGATGGAGATAAGCTGGCAGACGCTATTATGTCTCTATGAACGGGCGTCTCCTGATTGTTTGCCAAGCAGTTGATGAACAGCACTCAAACTTAGGATTTTTTGTGCGGTGGATTGAGCTCTTTGCGCGCGAGTACGAGTATGTCACGGTGATCGCAAATGAGGTGGGGACATACACACTTCCCGAGAACGTTGCAGTATTCTCGTTAGGTAAAGAAGTGGGGAGTTCGCGTCTGGTGCGGTATGCTCGTTTCATTTCATACATACTTGGCTTTTCGTCTCTCTATGACCGTGTGTTTTGCCACATGAACCCTGAGTTTGTACTCGCAGGTGCGTGGTGGTGGCGCCTCTCCGGTAAGCGCATAGCCCTCTGGTATGTGCATGGCACCGTGTCGGCGCGCCTTCGGGCTGCGCTCGCATTAGTCAATGCGGTGTGTACCACAAATGTAGAAAGTTTCCGCATTGAAAGTCCAAAAGTGCACCGCCTTGGACACGGCATCGATACAGATTTTTTTGTTCCTCAGGAGCGCGACGATGAGCCAGTCTTGCGCATGGTGAGTGTGTCTCGTATTGCGCCATCAAAACGTATCGAGCGTATCATTGCAGCTGCAGTGGCACTCAAGCAATCGGGTGTCCCGGTCTCACTTTCAATCATCGGTGGAGCGCTCACCCTCGCAGAGTCGGCGTACGAGGCAGAGGTGCGCTCGACCGCGTCTCAATACCCATTCGTTCGCTTTATTGGTGCGGTCCCGCATGATCGAGTTCGTGACAGTGTTGGTGCCTCGGACGTATTTATCAACGTCTCAACAACGGGGAGTATGGACAAGGCGGTACTTGAGGCAATGGCACTTGGCGTAGTGCCACTCAGCACCAACCCTGCGTTTAAAGCGCTTCTCGAGCCGCACGGGCTCTTTGTGAGTGATGGAACGGTAGCGGGGTTAGTAGCAGCACTTCAGCGACTTTTAGCGCGCACTGATCGAGAGACTCTCGTGCGTACTTTGCGCGAGCACATTGTGCTCCAGCACAACCTTGCAACGCTCATTCCAAAAATTGTTACTGTCTTGGACGGGAAAAGAGCGTTGCACCGGTAAGAACGATCAAGTTCCAGTTGTACCAGTGGTGCGACCACTCTACCCACAGAGGCATAGGTGTGCCGCGGCAGAAGAGTAACACTTTTATGTGGCGGTATAGATATGCGAGCGACGAGCGTACTGACCCGTACACAACGCCGGTTAGCCAGAGCCACGTGGTGTCGTTTTTGTGGCGCTCGACCTCAAGAGCAAGGTAGCGACGCTGTTTTTGGTAAAACGCCTCAGGAGTGAGGTCAAGTGGTACGAACTGCGGGTGTATTAGTTTTGCGACACGGACACCGGGCTTTGGGTTAATGCGCTCGTGTATTGGTTTAATAAATCCACTCACACCGTCGAGATGGAAGAATCGTTTTTGGTAGCTCGGGTATGCGGTCGCACAGTCAATGCACACACCATTGATGATCGTTTTTCTTGGAAGTTCATACACGAGCGCATCTTGGGGCGCAATTGGGCGTTCGACAATACTTCGAATCTCTGCAACCGATTCTTGCGAGAGGTACTCGTCAGAGTCGATGTATAGGCACCATCGGTACTGAGCGGCGCTGAGGTGCTGATTATGAACACCAGAAAAATCAATTATTCTCCCCGATGCATCTTTGAATTTCTGGTCTTGTGGAACTACACGAGCACCAAAGCGCGCAGCAATCTCAAGTGTTGCATCTGTTGAGCCGCCGTCGATAAGCAGTATGTCGTCAAAGTCTTTGACTGACTCGAGTGCGCGCTCGATGGTGTCGGCGTTGTTGAACGTGAGTATCCCTACTGATGCTTTGATACGGTCACTCATAGAATATCTTTGGTGAGTGACTCTGGAGGTTGTGGGAGCGACGCCGCCCACGAGCGGAGCATATACGCTGCGAAGCGGTGGTGTGGCAACTTTAGAGTTCTCCCGCCCGCGTGTGTAGGAAGTGTGTCAAAAAAAGTTCGTGCGGCGGGGTCGGAGGTCGTTGGAACCGACAGGCCCTTTTTGCGCGCGAGCACTGCTGGGGTGAGTGTGCGCGTACCGAGTTCCCTGAGCACTCGTTTTTTGAGCCCTATCCCAAAGCGTCCTTCTGTGGTGCGCGCAACGCGGTGTTGGAGCGGCATGCCCATAAGAAACTCGATCACATCAACATGGTAGAAGAGGTTGCTTAGTTTCTGTCCCTGGTTGAGTGTTGGTTGTATGACGATGTCGCCGTCAACGGGGGTGTGTCCAAACAGCATGCCAGCGAGCGTCACCTGTTCAAGGCGCGAGTATTGAGCGGTGTATGCACTGAGTGGTGCGTAGTGAGACATAACGCCTGCGGTGCGGAGTGCAACATAGTTGTCGATGAGTGACTTTGAATGGAGGCTTGCGTGGAGGTGGCGACGAATGAGGTGTGGCACGAGGTGTGCACCAAAGAGTAAGGACTGGTCGGCAACGGAGGCGGTCGCCGTGTCTGCGTTTTGTGCAAAAAAGATATGCGATTCATCTCCGACATGCGTGTTACTGCCGATGCAGGCGATGGCGAGTGCCGCTGTTGCCCCGCATGGGTTAGCAAACGAGCGAGTTGCGTGCGCTGCATAGGCCGCATACTCGCCGGTATTGAACGCGACTAGGTTGTGCGAGGTGATACCGACCGACACAGCATTTTCTTTTGCAAGGCGTCCTTCGGCACTGTCTGCCCCCCAAGGGGTGGTGGTGTAGCCAGTTACAGCTGCACCTGCGCGCTTGAGGTATGAACCGGTAAGTCCTGAGTCAATACCGCCTGAGAGATAGAGCCCCACGTGGGTTGAACCGCGCAGTGAATCCGTAGTTGCATGTGCGAGGAGCGTATCAAGTGCGTCGCACGAATCTGAAAAACGTCGTGGTGTTCGTGTGGGAGTGAATCGGTACTGATAGAGCGTCCTGATTTTTCCATGCGGGTATACCTGAAGGACGGTGCCGTGGGGAACAGTATGGATTTCAACAAATGGCGATTCGAGTTTTGCAGTACCGAGCGCAATAAACAAAGAAACACCCTCAGGATTAGGTGTTTCAGTTCCATCAACTAATTCACGCAGGTGCGTAGAAGCACGTACTTGTCCGTTTTGAACGCGGTAGTAGAGGGGGATCGCGCCAAGGTGATCGCGCCCCAAAATGACCGATCCGTCGCTCTGTGGGAGCGTAAACGCAAACAAGGCGTCACGCCGACGCTTTGTATACAAAGCGTCAAAATCAAGGTCTGCTATAGTTGTGGGGTCAAAATTATACGTTGCGTGCATACCCCTCGTGTCGA
>JAMNXM010000033.1 GCA_023653145.1 Minisyncoccota bacterium
CCCTCGCCTCCGCATTCGCGGACTCATGCGGAGGCGGAGAGATTCGAACTCTCGGAGGTGTTACCCTCACACGCTTTCCAAGCGTGCGCACTAGACCGCTATGCGACGCCTCCGTGCATGGTTTTTATACCACAGCACTCACCTCTTGGCATGGAGACCGTAATGGTTCAATAGCTTGGAATCACTTAGTCATAATTCCAAGCATATAGCATACACCACTAATCCCCACATGGGCAGACTCCGCATGGAGGCAGTCAGGCTGGTGAAGTACCGAGGATGGACCACGAGCAAGGTCGCCCAGTACACCGGATACAGCCAAAGTGCGATCGTGAAGTGGTGCAGACGGAGTCCGAGTGGTGGGTGGCACCATATCCCCACACAGTCTGCACGTCCGCATACCCACCCACGAACACTCTCCCCTGAGGTGGTGCGGCGGATTGTGGCACTCAGGCTTGAGCGACACCGCTGTGCTGAGATACTGCATCGGCAGCTTCTTGCTGAAGGAATCACCGTGAGTCTCTCTTCAGTGAAGCGTGTCCTGAAGCGTACGAACTGTATTCCAGAGCGTGACGGGAGGAAGCGCTGGCATGCCTCGCAACCCCGTCCAGACGTTGAGAAACCTGGTGATTTGGTACAAATCGATACCATCCACCTCATGCAGACCGAGAAGAAACGACTGTACGTGTTCACACTCATCGATCTGAAGACTCGGTGGGCCTATGCCAAAGCATATCGCGAAGCACGTGCAGGAACATCCGTTGCGTTTGTACGTGAAGCACAACGGCATGCACCATTCTCATTTCATCACTTGCAGAGTGACCACGGCTCAGAGTTCTCCCGATACTTCAAGCACATGATCCGTATTAGGCACCGTCATTCGAGGGTACGAAAGCCGAACGATAATGCACACCTGGAACGGTTTAATCGAACGATACAGGATGAGTGTTTAGACGATCTGCCGCGTGATGTTGCCGCTATCAACCGCGCGTTGCCGAAATATCTTAAATACTATAACGAGGAGCGTATGCACATGGGCATTAACTTCAATACACCCCTTCAGATGATTCCAAGGTATTGACTAGAAAACGGGAGACTCGTATGTGCCACTCATGCACACTACCTGTTACTTACTACTACTCATGTCGCGCGCACATAGTTACAAAACAGAGAAAAATGTAACTAACCGAAAAAAATTTGAGTAAGAAGTGTATAAAGGTCGACATTACAAACTAACAAAAAACAAACGTATATGTCATTCGAAATGTCAGTAGATGCAGGTCGCGGAATCGTTGACCAAATGCGCGATATCAATGATACACGCGAAGACATCCTTGATGAAGCGTACTCATGGGTCGTAACTGATCTTACTAACGGAGCTATCTTTGCAACAGTAATGTTCGCACTATTAGGTGGCACCTTGGCAATCGGGCGCCGCATGGGGAAAAACGCCAAGGATTAACACGCCCAACAAAGCGAGTGCAAACTCGCTTTTTGTGCTGTGCCCCGAAAGGGCATTTTTATTTTCGTACATACAAACGGGGTGCGCGCGTAACTTGCGACGGAGCGACTCGGTAAGCATAGTGAAAGGTCGAAAAATTAAAAACCTAAAATAAAAAACATTATGGCATTCTCACACGAAGGAGTCTCGATGTCAGAGATGAAGGTAACAATCAAAGGTAAGGGAACGGGAGCAACAAAAGATGGGGTTGAGACATTTGAAGGCACTGCGGTCATAGATTAGACCACTGCCACCTACCCCAGCAACAAAAATCGGGTATCCCGATTTTTGTTGTGTGCACTAAGCGCTCAAGGCGCTTTTTTATTTTCCCAACAATGCCCTAATGCGCTCCTCCGTAGGCGGGTGCGTCATGAATAGTTTGTGGAGTCCCTTAAACGACTGTGCACCGAACGGGCTTGAGATAAAGAGGTGCGCCGTTGCGTCATTTGCAGTGCGCATTGGTTGGCTGTACGCACTAATTTTTTGCAAAGCACTTGCAAGCCCCTCTGGGTAGCGGGTCATGAGTGCCCCAGACGCATCTGCAAGAAACTCACGTTTTCTCGAAATCGCGAGTTGTATAAGTTGCGCTACAAACGGAGAGAGAATCGCAAGTGCGATACCTGCGACCACCATAATCATCCCGAGCCTATTGTCTCTATCCTGCCCTCCGCCAAACATCATTGAGCGGAGGAAAAAGTCTGAAAGGAGCGTCACAAACCCAAGAAGCACTATGACTACCGTCATAACTAAGGTGTCGCGATTCTTAATGTGACTCAACTCGTGAGCAACAACTCCCTCCAGCTCTGCCCTGTCGAGCATAGCGAGGAGTCCTGTCGTTACTGCAACCACTCCATGCTTCGGGTCACGACCAGTCGCAAACGCATTTGGTGCGGCGTCTTCAATAACATACACCTTTGGCATGGGCATACCTTCAGAGATCGCTAAGTTTTCAACGATGTTGTAGAGGTCTGGTGCAGCCTCCTTTGCAACCGGCTTTGCGCCAGTGGACGCGAGCGCGAGTTTGTCCGAGTACCAGTAGGACCCGACATTCATCGCAATCGAAATAAAGACTGCGATGTACAAAATGCCCGGGTTCCCCATCGCATAGGAGAGCGCCCACCCAATACCAATGACCGCGATGAAAAACGTCGCCATCAAAAACCAGGTCTTTCGCACATTCGCATCAGCTTGCGAATAGAGTGTTGCCATAGTGCTCTTAGAACTTCACTGCCACCGGATTCTTTGCTGCTTGGTCAGCTTCAGAAAGTTCAAAGAAATCGAGAGCTTTGAAGTTGAACCATCCCGCGACCACATTTGACGGGAACTGTTCGATAGCCGTTTTAAGATCCTGCACGTTGCCGTTGTAAAAGCGGCGCGCTGCTTGAATTTTGTTCTCCGTATCTGATAACTCACGTTGGAGTTCAAGAAAGTTCTGATTTGCCTTCAAGTCTGGATACGCCTCTGCGACTGCAAATACGGACTTCAAGGCGTCGGTGAGCATGTTCTCTGCTTTTGCGTGCTCGCCTATCGACTGAGCGCCGAGTGCAGCTGCGCGTGCCTGTGTCACACTTTCAAACGCGGTGCGCTCGTGTGTCGCATACCCTTTGACAGTCTCGATGAGGTTTGGGATCAGGTCGTAGCGGCGCTTGAGTTGTACATCAATGTCTGCCCACGCTTCCTTGGTGCGATTAATAAGGGTAATAAAGCGGTTATACGTGGCAATGAGCCACACGAGTACGACTGCGACAATACCGATGAGAATGTATGCAAGTGTCATATATCCATAGTATAGCAAAACCCCCGCGCAAGCGGGGGTTTTGGTTTAAGAATACAGAGTCGAATTTAGTACTCCATCCCGCCCATACCTGGGGCGCCACCTGCGGACTCCTTCTTCTCCTCAGGCTCGTCAGCAATAGCAGCCTCAGTAGTGAGGAGTATCGCGGCAGCACTCACGGCGTGCTGCACACCGCCGCGTGTCACTTTGACTGGATCAATAATGCCAGCAACCATCATGTCAGCAACGATCTCATCTTTGACAGCGTCATACCCCGCAAAGCCCTTTGCCTTTTTAACCTCAGCAACAATCACCTCGCCCGAGTCCTTACCAGCGTTCATGGCAATCTGCTTCAATGGCTTTTCAAGTGCAGTGAGCACAATGCGGTATCCTACCTCCTCTTCCTTAGTCAACTTTTTCCAATCAGTCTCAGCCTCAACTTTTTGTGCCGCCTTTACGAGTGCAGTACCGCCTCCAGGGACAATACCCTCTGCAATCGCAGCCTTAGTTGCATTCACCGCGTCCTCAATCTTGTCCTTGAGGTACTTCATCTCAGTCTCAGTTGCAGCACCAACGCGGATCACCGCAACACCACCAGAGAGTTTTGCAATGCGCTCCTCAAGTTTCTCCTTATCAAACTTTGAGGTGGTATCAGCAAGTTGCTTCTTCAGAGACTGCACACGGCCATCAATATCCTTCTTGGTGCCCTTGCCGCCAACAATAATAGTTGAGTCCTTGGTAGCAATCACCTTCCCGGCACGGCCGAGCATGGTGAGTTCCGTCTTGTCGAGTTTGAGTCCTACCTCTTCAGACACTACCGTTGCGCCCGTCATGATTGCAATGTCCTGGAGCATCTCCTTCTTTCTATCGCCGTAGCCTGGCGCCTTAACCGCAAGGACATTAAATGCCCCACGGAGTTTGTTGAGTACCAGCGTTGGAAGCGCCTCACCATCAACGTCGTCTGCGATAATCACCAACTCCTTTTTGCCCGTACGAGCTACTGCCTCAAGAATTGGCAAGATATCCTGAATCGTCGAGATCTTCTTATCAGTGATCAAGATGTGGGCGTCCTTGTATTCTGCTGCCATCTTCTCTGCATTCGTAATCATGTATGGCGATATGTAGCCGCGGTCGAACTCGAGACCCTCGACCACCTCCTTTTCAATACCGAACGACTGTGACTCTTCTACCGTCACCACACCGTTCTGCCCTACCTCCTCAATAACTTCTGCGATCGTCTCGCCGATCTCCGCGCTCTCTGCCGAAATCGTCGCAACCTGCTTAATGTCTTTATCGCCTGCAACTGGCTTTGCAATAGACTTCAGCGCCTTAACCGCTGCATCAGCCGCCTTCTCCATACCACTGCGCACAAGCATGGCATTCATGCCCATAGCGGTGTTCTTGAGTCCTTCCTCTACCATTGCCTGGAAGAGTACGACAGATGTGGTAGTACCGTCGCCCGCAAGGTCGTTGGTCTTGTTCGCAACCTCCTTCACGATCTCTGCGCCCATGTTTTCAAACTTGTCCTTGAGCGAGATTTCCTTTGCAATCGTGACACCATCGTTCGTCATGTGCGGTCCTCCGTACCCCTTGTCGAGGATGACGTTACGTCCGCGGGGACCGAGCGTTACCTTGACTGCCTTTGCGGCGATATCGATACCGCGCTTAATTGCATGTCGTGCGTCTGCATCGAACAGAATTTTCTTTGCCATAGGTGTGGTGTTAGTTACTACAAACGACTAATTCAAAACTGCGAGAATGTTTGACTCTGCCAAGACGTAGTACGTAACGCCCTTAATCTTGATCTCATCAAACCCATACTTTGAGAACATAACGCGATCCCCCACTGACACTCCCATAGGAAGTCGCGCGTCGCCGTCCTCATTCCACTTGCCGGGACCAACTGCAATCACGGTGCCCTGCTCTGGCTTTTCCTTCGACGAGTCAGGGATAATGATGCCCGAAGCGGTCGTGGTTCCCATCTCTTCTGGAGAGAGCGGGCGCACAATGACACGGTCATTGAGCGGAGTGAGCGGCTCTGCGGCACGGCTGCTCGTTTTAGCGCTCACGTTCTTTGTTTTTTTCGCTTTTGGCATAGGTGTTTTTTTCTTTTTCATACGGATTCTCATTATAGGCACCACTCAGTAGAGAGTCAATCAATGCCCTAGTTGCTCGCTCCTCCAGTGCCATGCTATACTGCCCACACGTTTGGTATGACTCCATTGACTCTTATTGCAGGGTATCTCCCCGTTATTCAAATCGTGCTCTCGCTCCTTATTGTTGGTGCCGTGCTTCTGCAGACCCGTGGTGCAGGGCTCTCAGCATTTCAGGACTCAGCAAACCAAACGTATTACAAACGTCGTGGAGGAGAATTATTCCTCTTCCGTGCCACTATCGTACTTGCGGTTCTGTTTGTTGCAGCATCGCTTGCCTCGTTCATTCTTCAATAACATCACTCTCCTCATATGAGGATCTCGCGTTCCTTTCCAGTGCCCCTGACGGCTGGCGATTGGCTAGTCGCTCTTGCGCTATCTACTATCCTCGCACTAGGGGTGTTTTGGTTTTTTGCTGAGGTTTCTCAGCGGTTTACAACAGAAGTACCCGCTCGCGGTGGGACGTATGCAGAAGGAATTGTCGGCACACCGCGGTTCATAAACCCCATCCTTGCACTCTCGGACGCAGACCGCGACCTCGTAACACTCGTGTACTCGGGGCTGATGCGCGGGACTCCAGATGGTGGACTCACTACCGACCTGGCAGACAGTTTTACTATTTCAGAAGACCTCAACACCTACACCTTTACGATTCGTACAGATGCGCGTTTCCATGACGGCACGCCTGTGACAGCAGACGACGTCGCATTTTCAGTTAAACTCGCGCAAAACCCGGTACTCAAAAGTCCAAAACGTGCAAACTGGGAAGGTGTCGAAGTCACTGTTATTGACTCACACACTATCAGTTTTACACTCAAAGAGCCGTACGCTCCGTTCCTTGAGAATACACGACTCGGTATCTTGCCGAAGCACCTCTGGGAAGGCGTGACGGTAGAAGAAATTCCTTTTTCAAAATTGAACATTGAGCCAATCGGTTCCGGACCATACCGCCTTGAGCGGCTTGAAACCACGTCAGGCGGCATCCCTTCGGCTCTCACACTGGAGGCCTTTGATGGCGTGCGTCCCCCGTACATTTCCGCCATCACGCTCACCTTTTTCCCTGATGCAGAGTCCTTAGGCAGTGCGGTCCAAGGAGAGCCACTCCTTGCGGCACACTCACTCTCACCTGAGGGACTTACCGGACACTCAGTACACCAAGCCGTACTCGGAAGAATTTTTGGTGTGTTCTTTAATCAAAACCAAAACGACCTCTTTGCGGACAAAGTGGTGCGTCAGGCACTCGACACGGTACTTGACAAAAATGCACTTGTTGATACCCTTATTGCAGGGTACGGGTCGGCAATAGCCGGTCCACTTCCTCCACAAGAGATCACCGCGCGAACCAACGAAACGCGCGACTACCTCGATGAGGCGGCTACGATACTTGAGACTAATGGATGGAAGCGTGGCGCAGATGGCGTGTTTGAAAAAACC
>JAMNXM010000034.1 GCA_023653145.1 Minisyncoccota bacterium
CCAGGATGTTGAGCGTGGTGTTGGTGTCGTCATTCTTGACGTAAGTGGAAACCTGAGCCCTCTGATTATGGAGCGCCTCACCACTGAACAACTTGATCGCGTGGTGCATCTTGATGCCGCTGACGCTGAGTACCCGTTCTCTTGGAATATTCCGAACGAGTTTCGACACACTCCGCAGGGCTCCGCATTATTTGTGGAAGCACTTGCGTCAGTGTATGGGGTGACACCGGGCCCCTTGCTCGCATTTCTCGCCTCACACATTCAGGCGCATCCTAATAAAACGATACTCGATCCATTTTTGCTCATGTCTGAGCAGAAGGAGCGTGACGCAGCGTTTCCGCCTGAGAGCGGAGAAGCGAAGGAGTGCGCATCTCTTATGGCGAGCGACACCGCGACTGTGGATGCACTTGTAGAGAACGGTAAGTTTTTAATGAAGGACACTATGGTGCGTAACTTGCTTGGGCAGAAAGATGGCAAGTTCGCACTCTCTGACCTTGCAGCAGGGAAGATATTTGTGGTTGACCTCTCTCGCGTACGCATCTTTCCGACACGCATTGCGCCGCTCGTTAAACTCTTTACCTACGCGTCCCGCACGCATGCGAGCCCAGAAGTGCCAGTAGCGCTCTACCTCCATGATGGATTGCGATACTTAAGTGAGCGAGATTCTGAAGCGCTCCTTACTGACCAAGCACTATCTTTGACTCTTTCAGACACGGTGTATCGAGAGACTGACCTGCCGCTCAGAGAAAAAGTATTGACCCGCTGTGGCTCAGTGATAACGTTTGAGCCGCATCAAACAGACATTCCACTGGTGCAGCGTGTGTTTTATCCGTTTGTAAGTTCAGAAGAACTCCAAGGACTTGAGGAAGGTGAGGCGTGCGTCATGCTCACCATTGACGCAGTTCGGGCACGCCCGTTTTTTGCGCACACGCTCCCACTTCCGGAGCGCAGGCACGTATCTCTCCAAGATATTCTGGTTGAAGCACGGAAGCGCTATACGTTACCTCGAACCCAAGTAGATGAACTCTTTAAGAAACGCACTGAAGAAGATAAAAAGAAAGGGCAACCGCCGTTCAGTGATGCGTTTAAAAACATCTTCGCAAAGCGCGATCCGTCCAAAGCGCTTGCGCAGGGCACGGATAAAAAAGGTGACCCTGCAAAGCCACAAGCCGAAACCGGCCTTGCACAGTCCGTAGCCAGAATTCTCGAACCCACAAAGTCTCAACAGGCTCACACGGGCGCAACAACTGCACTCCCGCAAGAAGTCATAGCGCGTGAGATTCCTGAAGATGATCTCCGAGAATTACTCTATGCTCCACTACCTGCCTAGTGTGACTGAGTTTATTCCGTATGGAGCACTGCTTCTGCTGTTAGTTCTTGGCGTATCATATGTACTCTTGAGTCGACGGAAAACGTCTCAAGTAGGGCATGGGTACACCGTCGTTGCTATACCTGATAAATGACGGTACTGTAGCGCTATGGATAGGCAGAAAATCGCACTCGTAACAGGTGGCGCCGGCTTCGTTGGTTCGCACCTCTGCGAGCGTCTCCAGAGTGACGGGTATCGTGTCATCTCGCTCGACAACTATTTTACGGGTTCGAAGGACAACCATATCCTCGGCGTTGAGTACCGCGAGGGTCATACCAAAGACATTGCGACCTTGGTCCCAGAAGATCCTGATATTATCTACCACTTAGGTGAGTACTCGCGTGTTGAGGTAAGTTTGTCAGAACCCGAAATTGTATGGGATTTAAATGTGTGGGGGACGTTTGCGGTCGCAGAGTATTGGCGCGCAAAGAAGTGCAAATTAGTCTATGCAGGTTCGTCAACAAAGTTTGGTGATGGTGGATTGAACAGAAACATGACGCCGTACGCTTGGACTAAAGCCACTAATACTGAGCTCGTGTGTAATTATGGCGCGTGGTACACACTACCTTTCGCTGTTGCGTATTTTTACAATGTGTATGGTCCGGGAGAGCGTTCAGGAAAGTATGGCACCGTTGTAGAAATTTTTAGACAGAAATGTAAGGCGGGCGAGCCGCTCATGGTGGAACTTCCAGGTACACAAACGCGTAACTTTACACATGTTGCTGACATAGTCTCTGGACTGGTGGCAGTAGGAGAGCGCGGAATCGGTGATGATTTCGGTATCGGTAATGAGCGTGCGTACACGATTATTGAACTCGCGCATCTCTTTGGCGCTGATCCTGTTCTGATTCCGTCTCGCCCTGGTAACCGAACTAGTTCTGCAATAGACACATCAAAAACGCGAGCGCTTGGGTGGAATCCAAGCCATCAACTTGAAACGTACGTACAAGAGTGTATGCGCTCGAAGTAAGTTGGTATGGGAGCTCTACTGAAACGCCCAGGCACGCTAGTCATCTCCTTAGATTTCGAACTCTTTTGGGGTATGACCGATGTAACCACTCTTGAGGAGTACGGACCTAATGTCTTGGGGGTGCGTCGCGCGATACCGGCTATGCTCGAACTCTTTGAGCGGTACGATATCCACGTAACGTGGGCGGTAGTTGGTATGCTTACTCCACCAACAAGAACCGCACTCGACGCAAGTCTACCTACACAGCAGCCACAGTATACGGATATGCGCTACTCAAACTATGAGTACCTCAAACATGCAAACGTGGGTCCAGACGAGAGTCGCGATCCGTACCACTTCGGCGCATCGCTCCTCAGGCTTATCCAATCAGTTCCGCATCAGGAAATTGGGAGTCATACGTTTTCTCACTACTACTGCACTGAAGCAGGACAAACTCCTGATGACTTTGCGGCAGATCTTGAGGCACATGAGGTGTCACTGAGGCCATTTAATGTGCAGGCACGCTCTATGGTGTTTCCGCGCAATCAGTGGCGTGAGGAGTACCTACCGCTCCTCAGAGACCGTGGTTTTACCTCGTTTCGTGGCAACCAAGATGGGTGGGTGTATGCAAGTCGTCCTCGCAAAACTGAGCATCTAGGGTTGAGGCTCGTACGACTTTTGGATGCGTATCTTCCGATCTTTGGGTGGCACACGTACACCCATGAGCGTATGCGACGAGACACGTTCCCGCACAATATTCCAGCAAGTTTTTTCTTTCGTCCGTATTCTCACACGCTGCGTTTCTTTGAACCACTTCGGTTGTGGCGCATGAAGCGCGCTCTGACGCACGCGGCACATCGTGGCGAAATGGTGCATCTCTGGTGGCACCCACATAATTTTGGTGCGAATACAAAAACCAATATTGCTCATCTTGAGGCAGTGCTTAAACATTTCGCATACCTCAGAGAGACTCAGAGTATGCGCTCACTCACCATGGCGGAGTTGGCCACAGAACTGTAATCTATGCACATTCTTATTTTTTCAACTGATGATCATTTATATCCTGCAGGCGGGGCAGAAAATGCGATGGGAGAGATAACAAAACGCATACCAGACGCGACATTTGATTTGGTTTGTGCTCGATTGCGCAAGACTGCTTCCTACACTGAGACCGTAGGGAATGTTCGCATTATTAGGGTCGGGGTCGGTATTCCTCGGATCGATGGTATCGTGCTTGCGCTTTTCGGACATATCATCGCACTACGACTTCATGCGCAAAAGCCGTATGACGCGGTGTGGTCAATCATGGCTTCATATGGAGCTTTTGCTGCTGTGAGAGTCCAGCGCCGCACGCGTATCCCGTTTCTACTTACGCTCCAAGAGGGTGATCCAATCCCAGACATTTTGCATCGTGTTCGCTTCGTACGCGCACAGTTTAATGCAATATTCAAAACTGCTGATGCGGTGCAGGCGATTTCTCATTATCTCAAACGATGGGCAGAGTCTATGGGGGCACGCCAGGTGCGTGTTGTTCCAAATGGAGTTGACGTTCAAGCATTTACAGCGACGCTTACCGCACCGCTCCATACCGAAACACGCGCTTCATTTGGTTTCCAAAAAGATGCGTTTATACTTATTACAAGTTCGAGGCTCGAAAAAAAGAACGGAGTAGGAGACATCATTGAGGCATTGCCGCTCTTGCCACCCACGGTCGTGCTCGTCATCTGCGGTAGTGGATCGCTTCAGCAGACACTCATGAGGCGAGTTGAGGAACTCGGCATACAAACTCGTGTTCGGTTCATGGGGATGGTGCCTATGGCCCTCTTGCCGCAGTATCTTCATGCGGCAGATGCATTTATCAGGCCGTCACTGTCAGAAGGGCTCGGTAATGCGTTCCTTGAGGCGATGGCAGCACGTCTCCCCACAATCGGGACACCCGTCGGAGGAATTCCTGACTTTCTTGAGGAGGGCAAAACCGGATTTCTCTGTGAGCCAAGTAATCCGCACTCAGTTGCAGAGGCGGTACTGCGCGCTCAATCACTTTCAAACGCTGATCGGCTTCGTATTTTGGATACCGCATCTGAAGTGGTGCGCACCAGGTATGATTGGGATGATATAGCTCGGGAAATGCACACGATGTTTACCTCACTACTACATGCACGCACTCGTTCTTGATGGCCACGTAAAAAGCGCACTTGCCACTGTGCGCTCGTTGGGGAAGCGTGGTGTGCCCGTGACTGCTGGTGCAGAGCGGAAGACTGCGATGGCGCTCTGGTCTCGGTACGCCGCGCACACCTTTGTATATCGCTCGCCTGTGAAGGACCCTGCTGGATTTTTGGATGATATCGAAGCTGAGGTGCGGCGCGCGCCAGAGGCACCAATAGTCTTTTGCATGAGTGATGCCACGATGCTCCTTTTGTCACGGAACCGCGAGCGATTCGAGGGATTACTCCGCCTCGTGGCGCCGAGTGCTGAGTCAGTAGAGACTGCGGCTGACAAACTCAAAACGCGAGATCTCGCAGTGTCGCTTGAGATTCCTACAGTACCTGATGCTACCTACACGCTGTTTCCGGTAGTAGTAAAACCGAGGCACAGCACATCATGGGTGGGGCAGAGTGGTGTGTCAAAAAGCGTCACGTTCGCATTTACTCAAAGCGAGGCGGAGGTCGTTGCGGGTCGTCTTGAGCACGAGACTGGCGAGTCCCCGCTCATCCAAGAGTACGTGCATGGGGGTGAGTTTGGGTTTGAGGCGCTCTGTATCAAAGGTGAGGTAGTCGCGCACCTCATGCACAGGCGTATCCGGTCACTGAGCCCAACTGGTGGAGCGGCAGTCATTAAGGTATCGATGGAGCCAGACCCAACTATGCGCCGGTATGCAGAGGCGATGCTCAAAGCGCTTTCGTGGGAGGGTGTCGCAATGGTCGAGTTTAAACAAGACGACACTACTGGACGCGCCTACCTTCTTGAGATCAATCCTCGCTTCTGGGGGTCACTCCCGCTTGCGCTCCATGCGGGGGTCGATTTTCCATTTTTGTACGCACTAGTAGCAGATGGTCGTGCCGACCACGCTCGAGAGATAGGAAAGGCAGACTATGAGCGTCGCGTGGCAAGTCGTCACTTTTTGGGTGATGTACTGCACCTTACTCGAGTATGGTTTGCGCGTGACCCAATGCGCGCCCGCGCGTATCCGGGGCGATTGCGCGCATTAGGTGACTTTCTCTCACCAGGGTTTCATATGCGACCAGATGTATTTGATATACGAGACCCCCTCCCGTGTATTATGGAAGTAGTAGATCACCTCTAACCTATGCGCGCTCTCGGTGCATTGCACCTCCACTCAACATATTCATACGATGCCAAGGTGCCGCTTAAAGACCTGAAGCAGTTGTTCCGCGCGCACGGACTGTCGTTTGCTTGTATGACCGAGCACACCGATGAGATGACCCCTGCAAGAGCCACCGCATTTATTGCAGAGTGTCGCGCACTTTCTGATGAGACGTTTGTCTTTGTTCCGGGGTTTGAAATATCGTATCGCGATACTCATATCCTTGCTCCTGGCTGTACTACGTTCGTATCGCAACATGCTACAGAGGCTGAACTTAATACGTGGCGTGAGCATGCACCGCTCATGATTTTGGCGCACCCACATAGAAATGGGTATCACGACCGCGCTCCCGAGGGCATGCTCGATGGTATCGAGATCTGGAACGCACAGTATGACGGGAAAGTGGTGCCGCGTAATGGAGCTCGTGCGCTCTTTGCACGCATGCACAGTGTTCATTCGAAACTCACTGCATTTGCGGGATGGGACTTCCACCGTGAAGCGCATGCAGGTGGACCGGTAATCGCTGCGGATGTTGATGCGCTGAGTGAAACAGCAATTATTACGGCACTAAGGTCTGGTACCTACACACTCCGTTCTCAGGTAGTTGAAGTGAGCCCAAACGGAGTGCTGACTGGCGCTGATTCACGTTGGGTAGCACTACTGAGCACTGGGTACGTGCAGGTCATACGTGCCGGGAAAGTGGTTAACCGCGTACTTGCCTGGTTCGGCCTCAAACTTCCTAAGAAACTGGTCGTCCAGATTCGCGGTAGGCTCTAGTATGGCGTTCTCGATTCTTATGTTGTCAGGGGACCGGACGGCATTTATTGACAGTCCCTTTCGAAATCGCCTCATAACATACGCACGCGAGGCGACTCTTGTTGTCTTTGTGACTGGTGTCGGAGAGCGGAAACATGAGTCACTTGAAAATCTCACTATCATCTATCCAGGAGGCTCGTCGCGAGTACACAATTTCTTTAGACTGCTACGCGCTGCTCGCCACTACTCACGTACCGTGTCAGTAGTCACTGCACAAGACCCGTACTTCACGGGACTAGTCGGAGTATGGGCAGCATGGGGGAGGGTGCCACTCAAC
>JAMNXM010000002.1 GCA_023653145.1 Minisyncoccota bacterium
GGTCATTCCGCTTGCCTCGGTGTGGCACTGGCGCGGCGTAAGGCGAGTCAGTCTCGGTCAAAATCATGTCCACAGGGGCAAACCGCACCACCTCGTCGTACTCGCGTGCAAAGGTTATGACCCCAGTAAACGAGGTGGTGAAGTTTAGTGTGTAAAAGCGGCGCGCGACGTGCACATCACCGACGAAAAAGTGGACGTTCCCGTTGATTGCCCCTTTCACGGGCTCGAGCATGTCCAAAGCATCTTCGTATGCGTCCATAGTCCCCTTCGATGGGCGGCAGTGGAGCATGAGCGGCTTGAGGTGGTCTATGGCAAAGACAATTTGTTTTTCAAACTCAAGACGTTGACGCTTTTTTTCGAGTACAGGATCTGCGACATCGCTGAGTCGATAGTAGTCCAGTCCGCACTCACCCACTCCGACTACCTTAGGGTGGTCGACGAGTGCAGTAAACGCCGCGTCATCAAAGGTTTCTGTTGCGGTGTCGGTTGGGTGAAGACCAATAGTGGCGTAGATGTTCTTGTGCTTTTCCGCAAACGCAACCGCTCCTGCGCTCGTTGCTTTGTCCACCCCGACCGTAATTGTTCCAACCTTATGCTCCTCCATACGAGCAAGCACGGCGTCGAGATCGCCCGTAAACTCATCTGTAATTAAATGTGAATGTGCGTCGAAGTATTTGAGACTCATACTTACAAAAATGTTACTGCCAAAAGTCCAAGGAACCCGAGCAGCACTCCTACACCTGCACCAAACTCGGGTGTCTGACCAATAAAGAAGTAGTTAAAGAGTGGTTCCGCGATCAAAATAGTGCTAAATGATATTGCCGTAACAACCCAAATGTTTTGGTGATACTTAAGTCCAAGCATGTAGCCAATGACTAAGAGGAACGCTCCTACTAGGAGTGGTACGAGTGTCAAAAGAATAGTATGTGAGAACGAGCATCCACTCAGCCCATACAGTTTTGCACCTAACTGCTCGGCATAGAGCATAAACAGTTCTCCAAAAAAGATACAGCCGAGAACAACAAAATACATATAGCTTAGTAGACGTCTTCTGAGTTACGCTCTGACGTGAGTCCGAGTTTAATAAGTCCTTCAAGAGCTGGGGGGAGAACAAACACGCCTTGTGAGCCTGTCAGGTGCCTCCCGCTCGGGAGCGTCACGAGTTCAACACCAAGTGCATGGGCGAGCGTTACGCCATCGTCGTACGGCACCATATCATCGTCCACTGCATGGATCACTACAAAACCATCACTCTTGCTTCGTATCTTGTCGAAATCAAAGTTCTGATAAAACCCTGCCGTTCTGAGGTTTGCAGATGGGTGCACACGCCCCGCTACCAGCACTGCCCCGCGCACTGGCTTTGCGTGTGGCGACTGCAAGTAATCGAGGATCGCCGCAACACCAAGCGAGTGCCCTACCAGGTACACATCCCCCGCCTTGTGCCTATCAACAGTGCGAGCAATCTCTTCCACCCATTCCGCTTGTGTCGGTGTCTCTGGGGTCGGCATATCGAGCGCCACAGCAAAGATGGCGAGTTTTTTAACCTCACCCATGAGCCATGGGAACCAAGCGCCATTGGGAGTGGTTTTGTAGCCGTGGACCAGTATAACTTTCTGCTGACTAATCATGCCTACGCGAGACGATTAAAGAGATTGTCTGGTTTTTTGTTCGTGCGCACCGCAGTCAATATTTTTTCTGCAGTGGCGGGCATCAAAGGTATTACCATATATGATAATACTGCGAGTTCGTGTACGAGTTCCGCTGTCACCCGCCTCCCTGCCTCTAGGTCAGACTTTACGAGTTTAAACGGCTCTTCTGCATTGATGCGCTGATCTAGTGCCTGTATCTTTGCCCACACAATGTCTGCCGCTTTGTTAAACTCAAATCCGCCGAGTGCATCAGAGTACTCTTTTGAAAACGCTCCAGCATCAAACAGCACCGGCTGAGTAAGGTTATCCTGAGCGAGTTTCATCACGCGTGCGGTTAAGTTACCTAAGCCGTTCGCGAGGTTCGCCGTGTACCACTCATCAAACTTCGCCCACGTCACATCAGAATCCTCGAACGGATTAATGTGTCGGAGGAGTAAGTAGCGTGTCGCGTCGGTGCCGTACTTCGCCACCATGTCGAGTGGGTCTATGACATTCCCGAGCGACTTACTCATCTTCTGTCCATCGACGAAGATGAATCCGTGAATGAAAATGTGCTTCGTCGGTGGGAGGTCTGCCGAGAGGAGCATCGCCTGCCACATCGCAGCCTGCTGTCGCACCTGGTCTTTCCCTGCAAACTGTATCGTCTCTCCTTCTCTCCAGAACTCACTGAACTTCGCCTCGTCAGGCCAGCCAAGTGTCGAGATGTAATTAATCAGTGCATCGAACCACACGTACATGACATGCTCGTCGTCTCCGGGCACTGGCACGCCCCACGACATCTTCGACTTCAGGCGCGAGATAGAAAAGTCCTGTAGTCCCTCCTTCTCAATCAGTGACACCATCTCGTTTAAGCGAAAGTGCGGCGTGAGGAACGACTCGCTCTTGTAGAGCGCGAGGAGCGCATCGCCATACTTTGAAAATCTGAAAAAATAATTCTCTTCATCGACGACTTGCACTTCCATGTTCGGGTGTATTGGGCACACACCATGGTCGAGTTCCGAGTCCGTCTTTTCCAACTCGCACCCGACGCAGTACTTGGTCGCGTACTTCTTTTTATAGATATCTCCCTTTGCGGCACAGCGCTTCCAAAACTCCTGCGCCGCAGCCTTGTGCGCTGGGTCAGTGGTGCGGATAAACGCGTCGTATGAGAGGTTTAGTTTCTCTTTGAGCGCCTTAAAGGTCTCTGCGTACTCGTCGGTGTAGGTCTGTGGGTCCTTCCCTGCAGCGAGCGCCTTGTCTGCTATTTTCTGACCGTGCTCATCGGTGCCCGTATTAAAAAAGACGTCGTCGCCCATGAGTCGTCGGGACCGCGCGATGGCGTCCGCCTGCACAAACTCAAGCGCATGCCCCATGTGTGGCTTGTCGTTTACATACGGCAACGTCGTGGTCAGGTATACCCGTGCCATGCTAGGACTCCATCTTGGCAAGCGCCTTCTCTTTAGATCGCTGGATGTCTGCAACAAACTCTGCAAGTGCGGCTGAAATAGGAACCGAAAGCAAGACACCTAAAAAGCCTGCGAGTTGCCCACCTGCAATAAGTGCAATGATAACCAAAAGCGGCGGCACACCGACAACGCGGTTCACCACCAGGGGGTACACCAAGTTTGACTGCAAGAGGTTAATGACAATGAAGCCAAGGACTACGGGCACTGCCATCGGCAACCCCCCAACAGAGAACGCAATTGCGGTTGCAGGCGCAGCTGCAATGTAGGTGCCGAAGACTGGGATGAGTTCCGCCATAGCGGCAAAAATGGCAAGCAAGAACGCATATGGAACCCCGAGTATGGCGAGCCAGAGGTACACTAAAACACCTGCAATGACGGATAGTAACAGTTGCCCCTGCATCCATAAGCCGATCTTCACCTGCGAACGCTTCCACAAGTCGACGCCGTAGCGCTGGTACTCAACTGGGAGAATGAGGCGCAAAAAGTCGTCGACACCGGTCTCTTGGATAGAGAAATAGATGGACAGCACCACAACAAGAAGGAACGAAATCACGCCACCGAAGATCCCTGCAAGCGCTTTGAATGCCCCCGCAGAGGTTGCGGTAAAGATGTTTTGGATCTGTGAGATGTAGCTTTGGAACGTTGGGACGCCGTCGACTACCTCGCGGGCAGAGTTAACGATGTTGTTGTCGAGTAGTTCATCAATATTGATTGCCTGTAGATACTGCGGCAACTGTGCCGAGAACCCAGCAGTTTCTTTAAGAAGTGGAGGGAAGAACGCATATGCGACACCAAATATAGAACCGAAGACAATAAGATACACCAAGGAAACCGCGAGTACGCGGTGAATCTTGTGTTTCATAAACCATTGCACTCCAGGCTCAAATGCTGAGGAAAGCACTACTGCGGTAAGGATGACGAGCACTAACTCTTTGAGGTAGAAAAACAGCCACACCAAGAGCCCTGCGCCTACGATGCCAAATATAGTGCCGGTCGTTATTGAGATGGAGACAGGCCCGTGTGAACTCATTCCCCTATCGTAACACCGTGGCGTCCTTGACGCGAGCAATAGCGTCGGAAATAGAGAGGCGCTCCTGCTCGCCCGTGTCGCGGTGGCGCAGCGTTACGGTGTCAGTGAGTTCTGGTTTCTCGCCCAAGGTGTCAAAGTCGATCACAATACAAAATGGAGTTCCGATTTCATCTTGCCTTCGGTACCGCTTACCGATGTTGCCATTATCGTCCCACATAATCTGTGGTACTTCCTTTTTAAGCGCCAGGTACACCTCGCGAGCCTTGGTGACGAGTTCTGGCTTGTTCTTAAGAAGCGGCGACACCGCTGCCTTGATTGGCGCAACCATGGGAGCAAGTTTGAGATACACACGTTTTTCGTCACCCTCACCCTCCTCTGCATATGCGCTAGTCAGGACTGCGAGTACGGTACGATCAACACCAAATGACGGCTCGATGACGTGTGGGTGGAAAGGCTCTTCGCTCTCTTCCGCATAGGTAAGAGGCTTTGTGGAGGTGTCAGAGTGCGCCTTAAGATCGAAGTCTGTGCGGTACGCGAGTCCGTACAATTCTTTTTTGCCAAAAGGATACTCGAACTCAAAATCGATAGTGCGCTTAGAGTAGTGTGCTCGGTCACCGTCCTCTACCTCGAGTTCAGACACCTTCTCCTTCGTAATACCTATCGCAACAATAAAATCCCACATCGCCTTGCGCCATGCTTCGAAATGCTCTGCCCACGTGTCAGGACGCACGAAGTACTCAACCTCCATCTGCTCGAACTCGCGGGAGCGGAAAATAAAGTCGCGCGGTGCGATTTCATTTCTAAATGCCTTTCCTATTTGTCCGAGACCAAATGGGAGAGATGGGTGGAGTGAGTCGAGAACGTTTTTAAAGTTCACAAACATTCCGCCCGCTGTCTCTGGTCGAAGATAAACTACAGATGACTCATCCTCAGCCGCACCAACTGATGTCTTAAACATCATATTGAACTGTCTAGGAGAACTTAACTTTCCACCACAGTCTGGACACACCTTCGGATCAGCAATTTGATCAGTTCGGAATCGATGCTTACAGATTTTGCATTCTGAAAGCGGATCTGAAAATCCTGACACGTGCCCAGATGCTTCCCAAGCCTTTGGGTTCATGATAATCGCAGCATCCATGCCGTACATGTCATCGCGATTTTGCACAAACATGCGCCACCAGAGTGCTTTGATGTTGTTCTTTAACTCGACACCAAGTGGACCGTAGTCCCAGGTACCCGCTAGACCTCCGTAAATCTCAGAGCCTGGGTAAATGAACCCACGGCGCTTGGCGAGCGAGACTATCTTTTCCATTACATCGTCAGCCATAGTTTGCTTAAGGTATCACAATCGCGTTCTGTGGCGAAGTCCCGTTTTGCGAGGTGAGCGGCGCCATTGGGCGCTCTACTGGCGCGCGGATAAAGCGGTCAAACGCAGTGACGCGGATGTCGCCCAGTATCACGGGCACATTATTCACCTGCGTCAAAGACGGCGTTACCGCAAGTTGGAACGATGCTGACCTTGATGCACCTGCAGTCATGTCGCCGACAGTCCAGGTTACCGTACGCCCATTTTCGTTATAGGTAACGTCCGGCGATGTACCACTCCCCTTCCACGTAACATACGGCGGTAGAACTGCGGTGACTGCAGTGTCCGCAATCGCGTTTGCAGTGTTTTGAAGTTGCCACGTCACAGTGTACTGCGTCTCGGTATCTACTTTCAGAGGTAGTGGGCCCGACAGGCGGCCGAGTGTTTGTGAAAGTGCCAAGTCGGTGGCTATCTGGAGTGTTGCGCGGTCAGACGATGTGACTGCACTGATCACCCCACCTTCTGACGAGCGGTTCCCTTTTACCGTAGCCTTAAGTTCGATCTGTGGCGACTGAAACGTCCCCGAGCCTTTGTCGCGCGAGCGGAACTCAAACTTAGACACTCCCTCCTGTCCAGGTTCGATACTTGCAAAGCGTGCGTCGGTCTCTTTGTTAAAGAGCACGGTATTGTCCGCAGAGCGATAAAACCCCTGCCCTGCACGAACCGACCCGCGGTCCAAAATTCCTCCGGCAAGTTGCACTGCAATTTCTACGTCTTGGATGCGCACCGGTAAGTTGTTTGCCCAACGTACCTCAACCTCTACCAACGTGCCGCGGTCGACCGTCACCACTTCGGTCACACGACCGTTAAGTGCTAGATCAACAGAGACAAACGGTTTTGCAACCACCAAGGACGCATCCGACGACGCAAGTGGCGCGGCTATCGACGTGGGGTCAGTCTTCTTTTTCGTACCGGTCGTAAAGTGGAGCACGCGGTCGTCTCCGTCTTCACCCGTAAAGGTGCCGCGGATGGTAACCGTGCGTGTACCCTTTGGGTTGATGTCTCCTAAGTCCCATACCGTCGAACCTGCAACTGGTTTTGGGTTTGATGACTCAAACTGAAACCCTGGTGGGTATGCGCCTACCAAAAGCATGCCGGTCAGGTTTTCTGTAGCATTTGAGGTGACGGTGACCGTTACGTCAGTCGCTTGGCCTGAGACCACCTCTCGTAGAGTCTCTACCTTAATCGCTGCCGGAGACTGACTAATAGTTGCCTTGTAGGTGCTCGACGACTGAAAGACTGCATTTGACGACGGGACACGATACTCTGCGGTCACCTCAACCTCTACGGGCACACCAGCGGTACCAAACATCACCGCCTTCACCGTTCTGTTAATCGATGCACCCGGGTCAATGGTACCGATAGACTCGCGTATCCGCGGCAAGTCGACAGACACATCGCGCGGCGAGCGTGTGCCTTGTGGAAACTCAATCAACATGTCAGTGAGATTCATTGGCACCGCGTTTCGGTTTGCAATAACAATTTGAAGTGACACCTCGTCTCCCGCACGAACTGAAGTTGGCCCAATAACTGATACGTCAACGTTTCGAGTTGAGACCGTGTTGTTGCCAGAGAAGATAAGTAACGACGCGACCGTACCTGCACCAACAAAAAAGATAATAGACGCAGCGAACAGTGCCTCGAGTACCGAGAAGCGTGACCAAAACCTAGATTTTTTTTGTGAGCGTGCCATGGGGTCTTTCCAAGCATGCGGCGTGGACTCAGCTTGCGCACGGAGCGGGTGACGCTTGGTCATCTCGGACCCAGCCTTCCCTTCGACGCGCGCCTCGAGTCGCTCCAGTGCCTCGTCATCCATCACTCAATACTAGCAGAGGTTAGTCGAGGCCGCTTGCGCCAAGACCGGTATTAATTGCTTTCACCAACACACTCCGCTTCTCTGCAGCGTGCGCCAGTAGTGCTGCAGAATAGGTAGGCCCAAACAACACCTCGGTTTCGTCGCTCTTGGCCACGTAGCCAAGGGCCGCAAGGATGCGCAGTACTGCGACATACTCTGCTATGGTGACATCCTGAGGCGTAAGTGTTGGAACGACTGTCAAAAAGTCCCATACCGCTTCAAACAGTGCCGGGTCTGCCCCCTCGCCATGAACAAACTGACCAACTAGACCGACTACGCGAGCAGCTGCCTGCTGAGCCTCGGGCAACGAGCACTCGTAATACGAGGTTCGAGCACCAACGACTCCTGTAATCCGCCATTCACCTTTACCCTTAACCAAAGAGTACGTGCCGCGCGTCCCGGACACCAAGTGGGCCCGCAACTTTGACCGCTCCTCACGACCACTGGTGGCAAGTGGTGCAATGAGTCCCAAATGCTCGGTGTACATCGAAACGCGCGCGCTGCCCTCGCCCGCCGCCCGGCGGTACAACACAAACGCTCGCGTATGTACCTCACGCCTTGGTGACATTGAGTTGTCCTTCTTGGACTCGCACTAGTCCTGTGGCACGCGACAGTGCACCCCAGTGCTTCTCGACAAATGCGAGGCGCTCTGCAGGCACAGCAAGTACTGCCTGATCTTTAGGATTAAGCCCTGCGGTCTTGCGCATATCCTGCACCTCACGTATAAGGTCACGGAGCTCCCCTTCTTCCTTCAACTCATCAGTAAGTGTTGCGTCGAGCTCGACGTGGTCTGCTATCGTCACTGCGCATATCACCTTCTTTACATTAATCTCACTCTTGAGGATCTCAAGGAGGTCTGGCTTCGTAGCGAGCGATTCGTTTCTAATCTTGAGCGTTGCGAGCGGCTGTCTCACTTTCACTCCGGCGCGCTGGCGCGCATCAAGTGCATGCGACGCAAAGAAACGGACGAGCTCCATATCTTTCACTATTTCGTTATCAGAGATCACGAGAGGTGCTGACCACTCGGTAAGGTGCACAGAAACTGGGTCAGCGTCGGTGCGGACAGTGCGATACACCTCGTCTGCAATAAACGGCATCACCGGTGCTATTACCTTTGAGAGCGTAAGAAGCACGTAGCGGAGTGTCGCTAATGCGCGCCCAGCATCTGCCTTGTCCTCACCCTTCACGCGGTCACGTGAGCGGCGCACGTACCACGTAGACAGGTCGTCTATAAAGTCGCGCATCGGCCGCGTCGCGCGCACCGTATCGAAAGCGTCGAACGCTGCGGTGGTCTGCGTTGTAAGTTCTGAAAGTCTCGTCAGTATCCACACGTCTAACGGGTGCACACTCGCGGCACTCGCTGTAGGTGCCTCGTCTTTAAACAACTCATAGAACGACTTAACGTTACGGAGAAGATTTATGACTCTCGCGTGGACATCCTTTACTTCATCATCTCTGAACTGCATGTCCTCTGCCTGCATCACCACTGACGACATGAGGTAGTAACGGAATGCGTCGGCACCGTACTGGTCGAACAAGAGGTATGGATCAGTGTAGTTCTTCTTACTCTTTGAAAGTTTCTGACCGTCGGAGGCATTCACATTCCCTGTCGTCACGACGTTCTTAAATGCCTGGTGTCCAAAGACGTGTACCGACATTGCGTGCATATAGTAGAACCACGCACGCGTCTGACCGATGTACTCTGAGATAAAGTCACCTGGAGTGCGCTTTTCGAACTCCGCTTTGTTTTCAAACGGATAATGATACTCAGCAAACGGCATTGAACCAGACTCAACCCAGCAGTCCACAACCTCAGGTATACGTGTGAGTGGCTTGCCGTCTTTCACGAGTTCTATACGGTCGATGTATGGCAAGTGATAGTCGAGTTCGTAGTCCTTGTTGTGTGGGAGTGGGACAAACGGTAACTCTTTAACCTCCGCGTTAGCGAGGAAAAAGTCCCCCGCCATCGATACCCCATTAAAGTAATCCGCACCAGTTGGGTGCACTGCATCAAAGAGCATGCGGAGCGGCTTGTCGTGGCTCACAATCAAAACCGTTTCGTTTGTATACGCACCATCAAGTTCATAGAGTGCTTCCGCAACACGGCGCCGTATTTCAACTAACGACTCTCCACCGCCAGGGCGTGCCGAGAGCCACGCCCTATTGGTTGGGACCTCGTTTGTAAGTTGAGTCAGATGCTGCCCTTCGTGTGCGCCGAACGACACTTCTTTAAAGCGAGCATCCACAATCACAGCGTCCGCTGGGAGTCCGAGTTCTTTTGCCACAATGTCTGCGCTCTCCTTGGCGCGAGTCATGTTGGACGCAACTATGCGTGTAATGCCTCGCCCTTTGAGGCTCTCTGCAGACGCGCGCACCTGCGCTACCCCTTTTTCTGTAAGATGAAAAATGTTGTTCGGGTCACCGTTTAGCGTAAACGTGGTGTTGTTTTCTGACTCACCGTGGCGCATCACGAAATACGTGTTGCCGCTTTTCTTAGTGAGCGTCTTGAGTTCTTCTAAAGAACCTACGACCGTCACGTTGCCATCTGCATCCTTCCATATTGGGAGCGGTGACGCCCAAAAACGATTACGGCTAATGGTCCAGTCTGGTGCACCTTCAACAATCTTCCCAAAACGTCCGTGCTTTAAGTGCTCTGGCACCCAGGTCACCTTCTCGTTCTCAGATAGGAGTTTTTCTTTTACACTCTGGATGTTTATAAACCACGACGATACTGCGTTGTAGATGAGTGGCGTACCACAGCGATAACAGTGCGGATAGCTGTGCGTATGTGCCTCCTTTTTAAACAAAAGTCCACGCGTCTCAAGGTCGCTCTTTATAAGCGCTTCGGCTTTCTTGATGTACTGTCCGCGCACAAACTCTGGCGCGTCGTCGTTGTACGTCGCGTTTGCGTTCAGTATCGGCACCATTGGTAACCCTTCCTTGAGTCCTAGTTGGTAATCGTCCTCTCCGTAAATCACCGCGGTGTGCACGACACCAGTACCGTCTTCTGTGGTCACAAAATCAGCAGAGAGCACCTGCCACTTCTTCCCTGTGTGTACTTGAACCTTGTCGAGTGCGTACAAGGGCTCGTATGCAAGTCCGACGAGCTCTGCACCCTTCACTGGCTCTTTCATCGTTGAGGTAAGGCCGAGTGCTGCTGCGCGCTCTTTCGCAACAATCACTACTTCGTCTCCTACTTCAACATATACGTAATCGATATCAGGCCCGACTGCGAGCGCGACATTACCCGGCAGAGTCCACGGAGTCGTCGTCCACGCCATCATAAACGTCGGGCGTGAGAGTCCGAGTTTCTCGGGATTTAGGATACGGAACTTTACGAACACCGCCTCCTCCGTTACGTCCTTGTACGTGTTGTCCATCGCGATCTCTGCCTTTGCTAGCACGGTCTCGCAGTGCGGACAGTACATTAAGACCTTACGCCCCTCGTACAGGTTCCCCTTCTTATGTATCTCTTTCAGTGCCCACCACACACTCTCGGTGTATGAGGCATCCATCGTCTTATACGAGTTATCAAAGTCGACCCAGCGACCAACACGTTCGATATATCGTTTCCAGTCAGCCACATACTCGAGCACCATTGATCGCGCCTCCTCGTTAAACTTCTCGATGCCGAGTGCGAGTATGTCTTTTTTATTCTTGAGGCCCAACTTCTTCTCAACTAAGTTTTCTATTGGGAGACCGTGCGTGTCCCATCCCCAGCGGCGGCGCACAAAGTACCCTCGCATCGTCTTGTAGCGCGGAATAACATCTTTAGAGACTGATGAAAGTAATGAGCCTGAATGTGGAAGTCCAGTGGCGAATGGCGGCCCATCATAAAAAACGAACTCGCCTTGTGGGGCGGGTTTTTTAAGAGACTGCTCAAATATCTGCTCCTTGTTCCAGAACGCGAGTACCTCTTCTTCCTTTTGTGCCGTGTCCGAAGTACCACGGCCTTTATCTTCAGCCATTGGTCTACTCTACCACACCGAACTTTTTACTGCTTAAACTGGAGATACGCGAGTGCTCCGAGCCCAAGCACCACTAGAGCCGCCAGAAACCCAAATGCCGCCCACGCCATACCTTCCGTTGGCGACTCTATTGCAGCAGCGACCAGACGACCGCGCTCAACAGCAGTAGCCTCTTCAACCAGGCTGGTCGACGTCCCAAGTACTCGTGGCTCTGGGTTCTTTGGTTTTGCTATAGCCTTCGTAGTCTTGTGCGCTGGTGTAGGTGCATCTAGCGCTCCGACAAAACTAAGCTCTGGCGCGGGCCCTGCCGCGGCCACACCATTTGGGTATCGAAGTATCACGGACAAAGGTGCATCGGGTTTGAGTCCAGTAACTGAAGACGGAAACGCAACTGCCCTTTGAGCACCAATAACCGTGTGTGGTGGGAGCACAAATGTCGTCGTTCCTACCTGGAGTTGCCAAAGCGCGAGGTCAAGCTCATGCGGTGTCCGATTATGTAACTCAATGAATGAAGCGCTTGCACGAGTCACAAATACGTCCGCCGGCACGGCGGTTACTACCACTCGGTCGGTAGCACTTCGTCCTACGCTCGATGCATCGACAGTGACAGTGTATAACCCAGGGAGAGTGTACGCGTACATAACCGACTGCCCTTCACGAGTCCCTGCGTCTCCAAAGTTCCAAACGTAGCGCGCATTTTCCAATGGTCCGCCGCTCAACCCATAGCCTTTTGCACTGAACGGTACTCCTGCTCCGACAATTACTACTCTGTCCGGCCCCGCATCGACACTAATAGTTGGCTGAGGTGGTGGTACCGGAGTACTGCTGGTGTATGCCGCAGTAGGAGGAGGTGGAACTGGTGTCGCTTCAGGCATCGGTGCGCTCGCGGTAGTAGCGGCACTCCCTGGCGTTGGGGCGCGCGGCACCCATATGTTGTTTAGATAATTGAGCGTGTTGCCATCTCCTGCTGCACCAAGGTCTCCGGTGTACGACGCAGTGGCAACATCCGTAAGCGAGCCATCACGCAACACCAGTGCTTCCCCACTGTTAGAGAGCGAAAACGTCGCGTCAAACAAAGTACCTGTAAACGATGGGAAGTCTGTAAGAAATGTGGTTGCATCGTCTGCAATAACTGCAAACCCGCCGCCAGCTACAGTGGCAGAACCTGCAACGAGTGTGAGTCCATGGTTTGCATTTGCTTCAAAGAACTTATAGTCCGACAGGTCGACTGAACCGCCCAAATTCTGTACTTCAACCCACTCATGTTTTGCATCAGTGCCGGGCGCATCAAACATGATTTCGGTAAAAGAAAATGCCGCGTGCGCGGCAAAAGGACTTGCGAGAAGTGTTAGTGAGAACAGGCTAAACCCGAACCACCTCATATCAAAAGTGTACTACTACCGAGTGAGTGATGGAAGAGGGAGTGTACTCACTCTTCAGAACGAATGAGGGGAGCAAGACGCGCAAGGCGCGGCTTACATCCTTTCGGGTGCCTTAATACCTAAGAGCCACAGGCCATTGCGCATCGTGTGAGCAAACGCTTCGGTGAGCGCAATGCGGTACGGTGAGTGGGGGTCGGTCGGGTCAACAATCGTCGTTGTTGCGTACCAGGCGTTATAGAGCCCAGCGATCTGTGTGAGGTACGTCGTCACGTAATGCGGCTCGTATGACTCCATAGCGCGCTGCACCACCTCTGGGAAGCGGTATAGCATGCGCTCGAGGTCGGTCATCGACTCTGGTGCCATCGCACCGGAAGGCTGGATTCTCTCTGCGCGCGCTTTTGCCAAAATCGACAACGCGCGTGTGTGCGCGTACTGGAGATACGGACCAGAGTCACCTTCAAATGAGAGTGACTGCACTGGGTCGAACACAATGTTTTTCCCACTCCCCTGCTTCAACACTTCAAACTTAATTGCCGCAACCGCCACTGCATCAGCAATACTCTCCTTTTGATCTCCCAGGTCGCGCGAAGCCATCTTTTCGAGTGCTTGCTCGCGCATATCATTGATTAAAGACTCGCCTGTTACCACATCTCCTTTACGAGATGACATTTTGCCCGTCGTGAGCACCATCATGCCATGCGAGATATGTACCGTTTTTGCGGCCACGTCAGGCAAGACCTCCGCCATTGCCGCAAGTACTACTTTGAAAAAACCGTCTTGCTCGTTTGCGGTCACGATGACTGAGCGGTCGAGTTTCTCCTTTTCAAACTTTGTCTTGTCGAGTCCCAACTCCTTCGTCTCATACGTTGGAGTTTGCGCTTTGGTAATGAATACGCGTGTGTGAAGCCCTACCTTCTCGCCCTTGTATACGACGGCGCCATCACTCTCTTCAAACACACCCTGGGTGAGCCCCTCTTTGACTACCTCAATACCAACAGGCCCCACCTCACTTTCAAAAAAGTAGTGATTAAATTTTGTCCCGAGGAGTGCATACAGTTCTTCAAAATGTTCGAGCGACGCTTTGCGCCCCGCGTCGTAGATCGGTTGTAGTTCTGGGTCCTTTGCGTAGAGCCTTTTGTTTATGTCGTCGATCTCTTGCTTTGCAGTTGGGTCGCTCTCGTACGCCGACGAACCATACACATATGCTTCTCCGAGTGCGGCAATATCATTTGGGTCAAACTGCTTCTGCATGACTCCCCACACACACTTCGCAACATGCGGACCAATGTCGCCTTGATAGTTTGCTCTCACCACCACTGCGCCAGAGTACTCAGCAAGTCGCGCTAAAGACTCACCGAGCGTGTTGCTCATCAGGTGCCCAATATGAAATACCTTAAATGGGTTTGGGTCCGTGTACTCGTACATCACTCGCTTCCCTGCGAGTAAGCCACCCTTACCCCACTCCGAACCGATTGCGGCGATATCAACTACCGTTGACGCAACGAACGCACGCGTGAGGTAAAAGTTAATAAACCCAAGGCCAGCAACCTCAACCTTTTCAACGCCGTCGATAGTGCCCACTGCAGCAACCACTTCTTCCGCAAGCGCCTTCGGATTCTTCTTCGCTGCTTTTGCAGCGGCAAGCGCGACGTTTGTCGCAAAGTCGCCATGCGCTAACTCAGTTGGGTGTTCAAGTGCTGGAGTGACACCCTCAATACCAAGCCCAGTGAGGGCTTTCTGTAGCGCGGCAGTAATGCGAGCCGCTATGTCCATCTAGACACTATACAAAAGATTCAGGAATTGGGAACTTCTGCGCAAGCGCCTTGATGTCGGCGCGCACCCTCTCCCTGAGCAACGCATCGTCTTTATTCTTGAGCGTTTCTACCATAAGTTCTGCAACGTGGGCGCACTCTGCCTCGCCAAACTTGCGCGTGGTGATGGCCGGCGTACCAAAGCGGATGCCTGACGGATCCATAGGCTTACGTGTATCATCCGCAATAGCATTTTTGTTGAGCGTAATCCCAACTTCATCCAAGACACGCTCTGCATCCTGTCCAGTCACTCCGAGCGAGCCATACACGTCAGCAAGAATCAGATGGTTTGAGGTGCCGCCGCCGAGCATGCGGATATTGTGCGCACGAAACACTGCCTCCATAGCCTTGGCGTTTTTGAGTACCTGCGTAGCGTAGACCTGGAACGATGGATGGAGTGCCTCACCGAACGCAACTGCCTTCGCCGCAACAACATTCATGTGTGGGCCACCTTGGAGGCCTGGGAACACTGCCTTGTCTATCTTCTTTGCCACTTCAGCATCGTCGCGCACCAAGACCATACCGCCGCGTGGTCCGCGCAGTGTTTTGTGCGTCGTCGTTGTCATAACGTCGAACCCGAAGTCAAACGGATTTTTAATCGCCTTCCCCGCGATGAGTCCTGCGATGTGCGCGATGTCCATTACTGCGTACGCTCCCACCTCGCGCGCGATAGATACAAACTGCGCGTAGTCTAACTCGCGTGAGTATGCACTAAAGCCAGCCAACACTATCTTTGGTTTTTCTTTCTTCGCGACTTCACGCATCTCGTCATAGTCTATTTCCCCAGTATCGGCATTCTTCATCTTGTATCGCACAAAGCGAAACACTTTAGACGGAAACGTCACTGGGTGACCGTGTGTTAAGTGTCCACCGTGCGAGAGGTCCATGCCGAGTACTGTGTCTCCTGGCTCAAGAAGTGCTGCGTACATCGCAAGATTCGCTGGTGCACCAGAGAGCGGTTGCACATTCGCAAACTGACAGTTAAACAACTTCTTTGCGCGCTCGCGTGCAATGTCCTCGACAACGTCGGTAAACTGCTGACCGCCGTAGTAGCGCGCACCTGGGTAGCCCTCTGAATACTTGTTGGTAAACACACTCCCGTTCGCCTCGCGTACGGCACGGGACACATAGTTCTCTGATGGTATGAGCTCGAGCCCGTGCTTTTCTCGCTCCTCTTCTCCGTGGAGTGCTGCTGCTACTTCTGTATCCTGCGCTTCGATAGATGAATAGTCCATGGCCATATGGTTAGTGTAATAAATCGAGTATGGCTCAAGCGTCAGATCATACGCGTATTATACCTTTGCTTTCAAAATGACATCCCACACCCGCTCATGTATCACTTCGCGCGGGAGTATCTCGTTGCCCTTGTTGCACACAATCTTGTGCCAGGCGCTCCCTGCTTGAATAATTTTAAGCGCCGACTTTTGTGCATTTGCAAGGTAGCGCATATCGTTCTCAACCGTGTCCCACTTCCCTTTCAAATACTTCTTTTTATCGTTCGCAGATTTGGTGCGCAGGAGGAGTAGCGACAGTGCGACCGGAAGATGTAGATACACAATGAGGTCCGGGCGCGGAATACCAAACACTTTATGCTCCATAGTATCGAGCCACTTGAGGAATATCCGCCGCTTTGCGGCGTTCTGTATCTTGCCACCTTGGTGCATTTGGTTAGCAGAGACGTACCGGTCAAGCACAACGTATGCGCCAGAGTTCAACGCGTCTTCAATTGCCTTTTTCGACTCAAACCGGTCTGCGGCGTAAAAGACAGATGCGATGTATGGGTCAAGGTGGAGGAAGTCACCATGGTCGCCTCGCAAACATGCACCAACGAACGCACCAAAAAAGTTATGCTCATACCGCGGGAAATCGAGGGTCACCACCTTCTTGCCAGCTTTTTTAAGACGCTCGACAAGAAGTTTCGTCTGGGTCGCCTTACCCACCCCGTCTGACCCGTCTATAACTATGAGTTTCCCCCGCTTCATGTCCACATAGTACCCCGAACCGTCCCACGGTACACTGTGGGTATGCAGGCCTACTTAGAGGTGATGGACAGAATTATGAAAGAAGGTGTCGACCGCGAGGGACGGAACGGCACAACCCGCGCCTTATTTGCACAGCAGATACGGTTTGATTTTAAAGACGGCTTTCCTGCGGTGACGACCAAGAAACTCGCATTCAAAGCAGTGAAGAGCGAACTCCTCTGGTTTTTGGAAGGATCAAACGATGATAATAGACTTAAGGAGTTGAATGGGAGTGAGCGCACTATCTGGACTGACAACGCTGAGGCCGACTACTGGACCCCTAAAGCCAAATTCTCAGGTGACCTTGGTCGTATCTACGGCGTGCAGTGGCGTACGTGGCAAGCACCTAATGGAAAGGTAGTCGATCAGATAGCGACGATCATAGATAAGATAAAGAATAACCCTACAGACCGCAGGCTCGTCGTGAGCGCATGGAACCCCGGGGAACTTGATCAAATGGCACTCCCACCGTGCCACATGCTGTTTCAATTTTTCCCAAACCCAGGAACGAAAGAACTCTCTATACACATGATCCAGCGGTCATGTGACATGTTCCTTGGTGTACCGTTTAACATTGCCTCGTACGCACTCCTGCTTGCAATGGTCGCACAAGTCACTGGCTACAAACCAAAAGAGGTAGTCTTGAGCCTCAACGATGCACACATTTACCATGACCACTTTGATGCGGTGCGCGAGCAGTTGAGCCGCACCTCCTACCCACTCCCGACACTCAAACTAAACCCTGCCGTCACCGACATTAACGGATTTACGATGGATGATATAGAATTGGTCAATTACCAGTCCCACCCAGCGATAAAGGCAAAAATGATCGTATAGTTATGGCACTTTCAGACAAAAAGATTTTGGAGCACATGAAGGCAGGCACCGTGGTGATTGAACCATTCATCCGTGAAAACCTCGCTACCTCAAGTTACGATGTCACTATTGGCGAATGGTACTACCGCGAACAGCCACCAGTCGAGCACAACAAAGTATTTAACGTCTACTCCAAAGCGGACACTGAACGCGTCTGGGGTACGAAGCCTGTGCGTGCCCTTCCTGCGAAGGAGGCGTTTAAGAACTTTGCATTTAAGTTTGAAGGTATCGCACCGACCGACCGCGTCATACTGCTCGAGCCAGGCGAGACCATCCTCGCGCACACGAACGAGTTTATTGGTGGCCGCGAGACCGTGACCACCATGATGAAGGCGCGCTCATCATTGGGCCGCAACTTCATTAACGTCTGTAAGTGCGCTGGCTGGGGGGACGTAGGGTACGTCAACCGCTGGACGATGGAAATCTCGAACGCATCACAACACTACATAATTCCGCTCGTTGTCGGACGACGCATCGCGCAGCTCGTATTCTTTGAGACCGGTCCTATTGCTGGTAAAGACTACACTGCGGCGGGCAAATACCAAGTGACAACTGACCTCAAAAAATTGAAAAAAGCGTGGAAGCCCGACATGATGCTCCCACGACTTTGGAACGATCGCGATATCAAACATAAATGACTCGCGTCTCTATAATCGCCGCCCTCGGCGAGAAGACACGAGCGCTTGGCAAAAATAACCAACTCCTCTGGCGCCTCCCTGAGGACTTAAAATACTTTAAGCAAACCACACTCGGGCACGCTGTCATCATGGGGCGCAAAACCTACGAGTCAATTGGCAAACCTCTCCCGAGCCGCACTAATATCGTCGTCACCCGTACCCCCACCTACAAGGCGGAGGGATGCAAAGTGGTTGGGTCATTGGATGACGCGCTCAAGTACGCCCAAGCACTCACGAACCCCGGCTCACCTGAATTGTTTATCATCGGTGGCGCCGACATCTACGCGCAAGCGCTCCCCAAAGCTGACCGCCTGTACCTTACACTCGTTGACGACCCGGGCGAGGGTGCGGATGTGTTTTTCCCTGAATACGAAACGCTTTTTACAAAAGTGATTTCTGAAGAGCGTGTAGCGGGCGCTATCCCCTCTCGCAGGGTTATTCTTGAGCGTTAGCACCTCCCTGCTTCCAGGGGGCTCTGGTTAGAAACGGGGCAAATATGTCTTCCTCCATCGGCACCTCAAATGACGTTGCTGTTTTTTTACGCTCAGTGTATGTGGTGCCAACGTAGGGTGCGTTTCGTATCCGCACCAGTGGCGTTTGCTCGTTCTGCTCCCCCATAACAAAGACCGCTGCGGCCGCGAGTGAGTCTGGAACATTGGTCTGAGAACCTCCTGACGTGTGACCTAAGAGGTCGACAGTCGCGCGATTATCGAAGAGCGGGTCGAACCCTGCCCACGCAAGCGCGGTGCCAACAACACCGCGTCTCAGTGGCACCGAGTGTGAGTCAGTAATAACGAGGTACAGAGTCTTGAGTTTGTACTCTTTCTTAAACCACTCAAGGAGTGCTCCTGCGGTCGCCTCTGGCTTCTCGGGCCAGAGCACGTAGTACCCCGCAAATGGGTCGATGCCGGCGTTCACGCAGAGCGTGTTGTTGGTAATGGTGTGCATGACCCACGACCCAGGCACCTCGGAGCGGTCAAGGTACTGTGTTGATTCTTTTTTAATCAACTCGTCTTTGTCAGTCCCCTCTCGCGGGACACACCGACCTTGATGAATTGCTACCACCTTTGAGGCAATGCACACAACGTCACCCTCTTGAAGAGACAATTCAGATTCTTTGATCTTTGCAAGCAAATCATCCTGCGGCGGCTCTAAAATGGCCATCTTAAATGGGTCAACTTGCATACGACACAGAGTACACTATTCGCAACAGACTAAATAAAACCTCCGAGAGGAGGTTCTAGTTATGGTTTTGCCTGACCACAACTTGGGCAGGCCTCGCCACGACTTCTCGGAACTCCGGCCGATAGATGTCTATTTAAACGACATCTATCCCCATCGATCGAGCAGTGCCGGCAATGATTTTCTCGGCCTGTGCCTGGTCGGTAGTGTTCAGGTCTGGCATCTTCTTCTTAGCGACTTCGGCAAGTTGTGCCTTGGTGATCTTCCCTGCCTTAATTGTTCCAACCTTGGTAGAACCCTTCTCGAGACCTACGGCCTTGAGGATGAGGCGAGACGCAGGAGACACCTTGAGGATAAAGCTGAACGAACGGTCATCCATCACTGAAAGCTCGACAGGGATGATGTCGCCGCGCATATCCTTGGTGCGATCGTTGAACTCCTTAACAAACTGTCCAATGTTAACGCCGGCAGGACCGAGTGCGGTACCTACTGGAGGCGCAGGGGTTGCTGCACCACCCGCGATCTGCAATTTAATCTTTTTGACTACCTTTGCCATAGAGTTCGGTTATTGTACTTAAATTTTACGAATTTGCAAAAAGTCGAGTTCGACTGGTGTTTCGCGTCCGAACATGGACACCAAGACCTTAATCTTGCCCTTCTCCTCATCTATCTCACCCACCTTGCCCTCGAGGTCCTTAAATGGTCCATCAGTCACTATGACCGGCTCGCCGATTGAGAAATCGATCTTGTGCTTCACGGTGTCATTTGACATGCGCTTGAACAAGAAATCAACCTCCTCTTGAGTGAGTGGTACTGGTGTTACGCCGCTCCCCACAAAGCCGGTGACGCGTGGTGTATTGCGCACCACAAACCATGACTCGTCGTCTACCACCATGTCGACCATGATGTAGCCTGGGTACACCTTTTCTTCGACGGTGTGGCGCTTACCGCCTACAACCTTGATCTTCTTTTCTGTCGGAATGACCACATTAAAGATCTTGTTCTGCATACCCAAAGACTCGATACGCTGCTTGAGGTTACGCAACACTGCGTTCTCATACCCCGAGTAGGTGTGCACCGCGTACCACGCGCGCCCGACTGAATCTTGTTTAGACATAGTTTAGATGATTTGCTCAAGACCGAAGGTAAAGACTGCATCAGCCGCACCAAGCACAAGCGCAACAATAACCACAATGAGGATCACAAGCCCTGTAAACCCAACTGCCTGAGACACGGTGGGCCACGAGACGTGGGTCAACTCGCTCTTAACATCACGAAGATATTGAATGAATGCGTTCATAGTCGTATTGTCCCACAGAAGGCCTCCTATAAAAAAAGCCCTGCGGGGGCTTTTTTTATACTACCAAACTCGCACCAAAATGCAAGATTAGCGGATTTCGTAGGTGATGTACACCTGACTGACGACTTCGTTCTCTCCAGGAGCAATGTCTGGTGTGGCCTTTGCCTCCATCACACCTCCCATAGCCATATCTGCGCGGCCATTGTACGGCATTGGGTAGCCGCCACCTGACTCGCTAAACGATACGACACGGACCAAGCGGACGCCTAGGTCACGGGCAAGAATCTGTGCTTTAGCACGTGCCTCGTCAATAGCCTCTTTGCGGGCTTCTGCACGGACCGTGTCCTCATCCTCAACAGTAAAGTTTGGACCGTAAAGCTGACTAATACCTGCGTCGCCAAGGGCAGAGAGCAGGTCCCCGACCTTGCCTAGGTCACGTACTTTGACCTCTGTCGACTGGTTTACGGTGTACCCGATAACGCGCTGCTCGTCATATACGCACGGTGGTGTGTAGCACGGTTGTGGGTAGCTGTACTTTGGGCTCACCACATATGATGTGGTCTTTACATCCCTCTCCTCAATCCCCTTCTCTGTAAGAAGCGCGAGCGCGATGTTGTTCTTCTTCGTTGCCTCGTCCTGCGCTTGAGATGCGGTTTTACCCTCGCCCACTACGGTAAACGAAATAGTTGCAATATCAGGAATTGCTGCGGCTTTGCCCATACCATCTACCGTGATGGTGTTGGTTGCAGGTGTTCCTGCCTCGAACAAGTTGCTAAATGCATCTGCGGCAAGGAGCGCTACGAACACTGACGCAACCAAAAGAAAGATCGCGACCATGCGCTCGACGCGCTTGCTACTCAATACTGACCCATGTTGGTCCATAGAAAACCTAAGTTAAGTGGTAACGAAGTCAGTGTACCACAGGGCACTTTTAGTGCGTATGCGTGTGCGGCGCGTGACCTGGTGTACGGCCCCGAATCGCCCAAAGAGCAAGGATTGTAGCCACCGGAACGACCAAGGCAAGAGCCACAGACCCTACCGCGGCACGCACCACCTCAACGGCAATCACCTCACTGTTGAGAAGGAGCGTCGTGTTCTCGGTAGAGAGCGCGAAGAGTAATAGGAGTGGGAGCGATGCGCCCACGTACGCTAAGACGAGCGTATTCACCACTGCCCCGAGGTGCTCACGCCCTATCCGCATTGCACGAGCGTACAACTCTGTGTTCGTGAGCCCGGGGTTTGCCGACTTCAGTTCGCCGATTGCTGCAACCTGTGTCACTGCAAGGTCGTCAACAATACCGAGCGCTCCAATAATGAGCGCTCCGAGTAAGAGTCCCTCCATCTGGAGCGCACTTCCTGTTGAGATATTCAAAATGCTTGATGCGTCGTCGGCAAACCCCGAGAGGTGCGCAAAACTAACGAACGCGTCTCCTAAAAATACTGCCACAGTGACCGCAGCGAGCGATGCGAGGTACGCTGCGAGCGTCATCCGTGTTGGTCCATGCGTGACGAGCATCACAACACCAAGCATGAGCGCCGCGCATGCAAGGGATGTTAGCGCTGGCGGATACCCACTAATAAGGAGTGGTGCCAGAATGTACAGAATGACGCCAAGCGAGAGTCCTAGTGAAATCAGTGCCCGCACCCCAATCCAACCACCAACACCGATAATGGCAGCAGCAAAAAGGAATAGCGCGATACCCATCGCAAATCCTCGATCAGCATCGTGGAGCGTATAGATATAGCCATCGACGGATTCATACTGCGCGACATACACACGACTCCCCACCTCAACAACAATGCGGTCATTGTTCACCGTCACGGTGCGTCCATCTTCAAGTTCAACCATAAGAGACTGCACGGTCTCCATAAGTGCGGTCCCGGGCACCTCGCGGCGTTCAGACGATGCGATTCGCTCTACCGTGCCATGGATAATGGTGACGTCACCGAGTGCCGCGTGTGTAACAAGCGGCATAAACGAAACAGCGAGGAGAAACACGGCGACAGCGTACTTCACTCTCGTATGCTAGCATGAGCGCCATGGACCCGGTCATACTCACCATTTCAAGCGTGTTTGCAGTATCACTCGTATCGCTCGTCGGTATTGCTGCATTTTCTTTGGAAGAAAAAACGCTCCGCAAGGCACTCTTTGCACTCGTGGGGCTTGCTGCAGGCGCACTCATTGGAGACGCCATTATCCACCTGATACCCGAATCTCTCGAAGTGATCGGCGACGAGCGCTTGTTTGGACTTGCGGTCATAGGCGGTCTTCTGGTGTTTTTCTTTCTCGAGAAGGGGCTTCGCTGGCATCACGCACACCACGGGCATGAACACGAACACACTGGGCACGAACAGTATGAGCGCGGCACACATGGACACCTTGCGCCTATGGTTATTGTTGCCGATGGAGTCCATAACGCAATTGATGGCGCAGTGATTGCCGCAAGCTTTTTGGTATCTCCCGCCCTTGGTGCAACGACAACTCTGGCAGTATTCCTCCACGAAATCCCGCAAGAAATTGCTGACTACGCACTCCTCCTCCACTCGGGACTGAGCCGTGGTATGGCGCTGTTCTATAACTTCCTTTCAGGCGCAATGGCGTTTTTGGGTGCAGGGTTGGTACTGTGGATCGGCTCGTCGAACGAACTGGTTGGAGCATATGCTGCTGCGGCTACCGCAGGTGCGTTTATTTACCTTGCAGCGACTGACCTTATACCTGAAATAAACAAAGCACGTCCAACCCGCCGCTCAGTCATTGAGGTGTCGGCATTCCTCATTGGTATTGGTCTTATGGTTGGACTCTCCTTCCTTGAGTAGTTAGGTGCATTTTTTACACACCCCAAAGAACTCCAAGGAGTGCGCGTGTACTGACTTAAACTTTTTTGACTCAACAAGGGCAGCCTTTTCTAACCCGCGAGGCTCGGTGTGTACGTCTTCAATATCACCACAGGTGGTGCACACAATGTGGTGATGATGCTCTCCTGCTACTTCGTAACGAGGTACACGCCCACCAAAATCTACACGGCGAATAGATCCTTCAGAACTCATTTCAGTAATGGCTCTATACACCGTGGAGAGATGCACACTCTGCCCAGCAGACTTTCGTATCTCGCGTACCGTGAGTGGCTGTTGCGCTTTACTGAGCACTTCTTGGATTACTTTTCGGTCATTGGTGGTGCGTTTCATAGTGCGTTAGAAAAAGTGTGTAGCACATCAAGGTATGTGTCTATATCCTGCTTACTAGTATACGCATGAACACTCACTCGTACAGAGTCACCAATGTTTATTGGGTCGAAATTACAATGTGTTCCTGACCGTACATAGATAGTGTGTTGGTTTAGGTACTGACCAACTTCTACTGACGAAGCACCGCTGAGAGTGAAGGACAGAATTCCATTACCTGAATTGCACCCACATTGAGCAATGCCCGTAGTGAATACGACACTCGGAATGCTCCGCATACCCTCATACGTATACTTCGTTACCTCTTCAACTACTGCCTCTATCTGAGCCATCCCAATCTCTGCAGCAAAATCAAAAAATGCTCCGAGCGAGTATATCCCTGCGACATGTGGTGTCCCCTCGAAAAGTCTGCCTGGGTTGGAAAAGAGTGTTGGGCGCAGAAATACAACACCCACCCCTTGTGCTGCGAATGCCTTATGTCCTGACGTATGCAGTACATCAATCCCCATCCCCTCTACGTCTATAACTGCTTTTGATAAACTTTGTGCACCATCAACCTGAATAATGATGTTTCGAGATTTCAGGAATGCAATTTTTTCTGAATTGTAAAGAATCTCAGAAGCATTCCCGTAGACGTTATGGATGTGTGTGAGATTAACAAGCCTCGTGCGAGCCGTCACCTTTGATTTGAGATCTGCCCAATCTATTTGTCCATTCTTCGAAACTATGAGTTCCACGATTTTGACTCGTTTTCCAAGCGCAGCATAGACAGCTGCAACTTCATACCAAGGTTGCACATATGACTGATGATCAGAGGGTGACACGAGAATCTCATCCCCGTCCTGGAGGAGTTGTTCAAAAAACATGTTTGTTACCCCTCGCATCGAATGACTTGCCCCAAAAGAGAAAAAGATGCTCTCAGGTGTAGGAGCCCCAATATGAACACTTGCCTGCTCCCGTATACGTGCAATTTTGCGTTGTGCAATAACATCTAAAGTGGAGAGTGAACGCCCCACATTCGTGTTTTCTTTTGTGTAGAAAGACGTTATTACATCGATAGCTTTTCCGAGTTTCTGCGTGGTTGAGGCGCTATCAAGGAAGATGAGATCGGGACGTTCTCTAAATATCGGAAACTGATCTCTGATCTTTAGTGTGTCAGGAAATACCCTACTCATAAATACTGTGCCACTTCCTGCATCCCTCCCCGCAACGAGGCGGCATCATACCCCTGTGTGCGCAAAAACCCTGCTAGGTATGCTGATTTATCACCAACGGCACATACGAAAAGTAACTTCTGACTCTTCGAAAACGGAATGGCAGAGTCAATCACATGAGACAGTAGGTCATACGGATAGTTCAACGCGCCTGGAATATGTTTGAGCGAGAACGAAACCGGAACCCGTGTATCAATTACGAGATAGTCACTACTTACTACTTGATAGTCTGAAAGAGATACTTCGATTGAATGTGCACGGTACTGTTCTCCCCCACCGTCTAGCCATGAAGACTTTTTGCGCTGGCCGAACAGTTCAGGTATTCGTTTCTTGAGGTAGTCGACATACCACTCATATCGATCGCACACGATAAACACCGCATTCATGGGTTTCGTTGCTCGAGCATCTAGTTCAGCGAGAACTTCTAAACTTTTATAGAAATTTATGCCGGCACTTGGACCCCCCAGCACGCCAAGTTTGTCGCGTAGCATACACATCCCGTCTATTGCTTCCCGTGATGCGCACTCAATAATCCTTTCGTACTCTTTCTCTTGATAAAGACCAATCTCAAACAATTCATCAGCACCTCGGATACCTGGGATAAAATCATCTTTATGCGCCACAAGTCCAAACGCTTTCAAAGATTGGTTTTGTTCTTTAAACCGCTTAATCATACCGAGCGTCGAGCCGGTTGTGCCAAGTCCTCCTATGACTACATCTACGGACCCGAGGTCACTTAAAATTTCCTGAGCGGTTGTCTCATAGTGAACCTGCCAATTGCGCTCATTCGTAAACTGATCAGTATAGATACGCTGCGCAGGATCTACCTGCATCTCTCTTTGGATCTCATAAATTGGATCATTCGGATCACTTGGGTCAAAACACTCGCTCTTCCCCGGCATGATCCGTATTGATGTGCCAAGCGACGCTAGTATATCCTTTACGTTCTCAAGTTTAATGAGATTCGTAATGATTCGTAGCTCGCCTCCAAAAAGCTTGGTGAGCATTTGGAGTGCTTTTGCCGTGTTTCCGCTGGACGACTCAAGTACTACCTTACCCGCCAAGGTGCCCGCATCAATGTATGGCTTTAGTAACGCATATGATGTCCGATCCTTTACAGAGCCCCACGGATTTTGATTTTCAAGTTTTGCATACAACTTAATGTTCTTAAAGCCAGTGACCGACTGTGGCACTTCAAGAAGTGGCGTATTCCCAATAGTGTCTACTATGTGTGTATAGATCATAGGTGAATGTAGTTCTCATCTTCATACCACTCAACACCCTCTGCACGGCGCACTAATGCTATCTTACGCGCTACACGCTGCTTAAGTGTTGTACTTTCAGAGAAATCCATGAGGTATGGTGCGGTATTCATAAACAAAAGTACATCTCCTACGGACACAGGTTGCCCAAAAAAGAATTTTCTTCTCGATATAAAATCTGCAGGTAAACATAAATTTCCAACCAAGAAACCTTCACCCACAGCATCACGAGACCCGTCCGTTTTCGAAAAGAGAACTAGTGGATCGGGCATATACTCTTGATCAGTCGCATTGATATTCGTGCGGTTCATGTCCAACACTATAAGAGTTTGCCCGTGTTCAGTTTTCTTAATGTGCATGATTTTCGCAGCAGTAAAGCCGGCTTGATCGAAAAACGATTGTCCTGGCTCAATACATATACGGACCCCAAGATCGCGTAACACATCAGCTAGTGGCGATCCGGTATCATCAAAAGGGCTCAGGAGGATTTCGCGGAGCGTTTCAAACTGGTTCTTCGGTTGGTAATAGTCAGAGAACGATTTACTCCCGCGCAGTTTCCCTCCCTCAACGTTAAACCCAAGCCCAGATCTATTCCAGGTTAACTCTGTCTGGTCACCCTGCAGTACACTCGCTTTAAGTGTAGAAATAAACTCATCCCACTCTGTCTTCGACGCGAGATGATTGATCAGGTATCCACCCCCTATATCAATATCTGTGAGGGCAAAATTTGGATGCTGTTCTTTTTTATACACAATGAACGTCTGTAATGCTTCATTGAGCATTGCCACTCGCTCGCTCACCTTATCTGTTGAAAAATGAAAAGAGAATCCCTTAAGGAGGAGATACGACGAGGTGCGCACCCGAGCAACCGCTGCCGCAACCTCAGCAGGCGGGACCCCGAATCGATCTGGTCTATTCGTAATTCGTCTTGGTATCGCAAGTCGGATATAAATTGGAACACGCACTGGATGCATTGGACCGATGAGTTCTGAACACAGTGCCTCAATACGATCTAACTCATGTATGTCATCAACATTAATGAGCACCTTATGGAGAACGCACGATTTAAGAAACTCATCGTTTTTTGGACCTGTTGCCTCTATACGTTCACCAGAAAACCCTGCTATAAGCGCATCAGAGAGTTCTCCTAAAGAGGCGACATCAATGCTCGAACCTGAGAATGCCATACGCCGAGCTATTGCCTTAGATTTATTTGCCTTTGCGGCAAGATAGACCGTACTGCGCACACCGAGTGATTCAAACAGTGCATTAAATTTTTGGTAGTTCCCAAATGCGACTTCAGGTAGAACTACGTTGAGCGGAGAGCCATACGTACGTATAAGTGAGCGCAGCACCTCCTCTTCGCGTAAGTATGCATCTACCTCTGGACAAACATATGGCGTTAAACGACTACTCATATGTAAAAGTGGTGTCGATTTGCGAACGGATGTCCCCCACCGCCTGACGAATCCAGTCCTCCTGGCTGCACTGCTCGTGAAGAGTATGCATACGCTCAAGATACGTCTGCGGATCTTGGTACAGCGAATCAATCGTAGAAAGCATGGTACTGATTGCCGGATCGAAAACAGTACTGGTTTTGAGAGTGTCCAGTTTAAGCCCAGAGCGGCGCGCCTCCTTAAGATCCTTAAGTTCTGCTACGGTACCGAGTCGATGTTGAGACGGAATTTTCGAATCAAGAAATGCAGTGTCCGAGGCATCCTGAATCTTGTTGTATATAACAAGTATTCTGTCTTGTATTCCAGTTTCCTTAGCAAGCGCACTGTACTGATTGAATACATTAACACTCTCTACTGTAGGCTCAACAGCAAGAATGAAAGCGTCAAACTGGGCGTACATAGTATTTGCGAAGGCATCGACGCCCGCAACCATATCTGCAATCAAATACTCATCACGTGCAATGCGAGAAAAACGAAGAAGGTTCTCTAAGATTGCTAAGTTCGTGTGGTAGCACGTGGTCCCTATAACATCCTTAGTGTATGTTCCAACCTCACCTACGAATGCGTTATCCGCATAGTGCGCAAAGTAATCACGAACCAAAGGGTCACGTGATGACACCGTAAGCAAATTACACCCACGAGACGGTGGTGTTGAATAATACATATGATCTGGTGAAGCTATGCGGGTGGAAGTGCCGATCATGTGGGTGCGGATTTTTTGCATGTTGCCAGGCAACGATAGATTCTTGTCTTCAGAAAGCGTGATGGTAAGCAAATCTCGAACATGCATATTGAGGTCCGCATCAATAAACAACACGTGCTTCCCGAGCCTAACCAGTTCAAGGAAAAAGAAAGCCGATACGGTGCTCTTCCCACTCCCACCCTTACCAACAAAGGCCAGTTTCATACTATATAAAGGACACTATAGACTAATTGCGAATATTTCGCAATAATGCTACCATGATGAGCGGCGGCAGAATACGCTTATCTCGCCGCAAATTTGATACACACATTACCAGATACAAAAAGTTAACCTATGAGTGAAGAATGTGAAGATGTCGTAGCGCACAGAAATAAGTCAAATACCTATTTCATCTTGAGTGCAGTCTCTGCTGTACTATTTCTTGGTTCAGTTGGAGCAAACGTGCTTGAAGTTGAGCCGTTTGGCGAATACTCTGACGAGGCGTTTAATCTTGTCGCTGTACTTGCCTTTTTGGCTACGGTCCCGCTACTCTCTGTTGCTATAACTGAACGCAGGGAAGCAAACAAGGGCTGTCAGCACGAAGACTAAGACGGTTTCTAAGAGACGAAAAACGAGAGCAGAGGCTCTCGTTTTTTGCTATCTCGTAACTCTTTCTACTTTGACTTCTTCCCACCGCGTGCCGAGCCGCCACGACTTGCCCCGCCACGGCGCGCCATACGGACCGGCGCCGGCTGATGATAGAAACTCTCTTGGAACGGCCCCTGCTTATTGGTTTTCATACACTCAGTATACCTACCCTTTTGTCTGGAGTCGGACCGACGACCAGTATGCTGCGAGTACAAATGAAATACCGATAGTCCCTGTAACGATCTCGGGGACTTCTGTAAGCAGTGCAACAAACATAGATACGGCGAGACCAAAGATTGCCCAATGCGCACCATGCTCTAGGTACTTAAGAGTCTCAAGAGTGCGTTGGCGCACCATATACACCGTAAGTGAGCGGACAAAAAATGCACCGATGCCGAGACCTACCGCAATGATGGGGATAGAGCTCGTCAATGCAAAGGCACCAATAACGCCGTCGAGAGAAAACGCTGCGTCGAGCACCTCAAGATACATAAAGAGGGCGAATGAGTGTTTTGCGGTTTCTGTAGCCTCAACCGAAAAGGCGCTGGTGATGCCCTGCATCACGATGAACAAAATGACTCCGATCATGCCACCTGCGAGCACTGTTGCGCGCGCCTCGAGCGGCACCAAAAACGAGATACCCGCAATAATTATGAGTGCAGTAACGATTTCAATTGCCTCTATTCTCCCCCATCGCGCAAGTCTCCGCTCAAGCACGGCAACCCAGTGCACGTCCTTTTCAGCATCAAGAAAGTACTTGAGAGCGACCATCATGAGGAACGCTGCCCCAAAGGAGTGGATCGCGTAACCTGCCTCGTGGAGGAGTTCGCCATAGTGCACCGGATCAAAGAGTGCCATCTGCGTAATCGCCCACGGAGACGTCCACACCACTACGGAGACAATTACAATTGGGAGGACGAATCGAGTACCAAACACTGCAATAAGGATTCCCCACGTTAAAAACCGATGCTGCCATTCGGCAGACATGCGTTTCAACACTTTTGCATTCACAACCGCGTTGTCGAATGACAGCGTCACTTCAAGGAGTATCAAAAGCACCGTCACGAAAAGTGCTGCCCACCCACCATATACAAACATTGCCCCGAGCCCTGCCACCGTGATTCCGAACGAAAACCAGAAATGCTTTAAAAGATGTGCGACTGTTTGCATCAGCGCAGTATACGACTCTCAAGCGTTGGCGTCGAGCCGCTGCGCACCGTAAACGTCTCGCGGCCTATGAGTTGTCCGCGCACCGTCTCAACACTCACCCGCCACTCGCCTGGAGTAACTGGTCCGTACTCGCTATAGCCTCGGTATCCTCCGTCGCGACCTCCAAAAATACTGAACGGTATTGTTGCGGCAGTGACCCACAATCCGCGTTGCGTATCGTAGTACTCCCACCGGTGTACGATTGACGTGATGAGTCTGGTTGGAGCGAATACGGAACTGTACGCAAAGAGTGTACCTCCCTCAGGACTTGTCACTACAACACCAGAGACTCGAGCGTGCCAGGGCTGCGACTCTGTAGCCACATGGTACTGATCATTAAGTTTAACGACGCGATGATATACACCAATGTCTTTAAGTGCGAGCGGGATGGGCGGGAGAATGTTTGAGTAGTAGAGCGCTGTAACGGATGCGTACACTATGAGCACTCCGGTCACAATAGAACTCAGCGACATCCGAACGCGTTTACCATCGACGAGATACAAAAGCCATAAGAATCCTGACACCCCAACAAGCGCAAGCACTCCTGAGAGTTCAAACACCCCATCCCCCATCCTCCCCATGAGTATCGGGAGCGCATAAATGGAAAACGTGAAGACGCAAAAGAAAAGTAAGGTTGACTGGTACGTGAGCCGCCACTGATACGAGCGTAGATACTCATTCGTAAGAATAAGTGCGACGAGTACAAGTAAGAATGGCCAACTTGCGATAAACGATCCCGCTTGAGAGTAGAAAATAAGAAACCCAGAGAACATGCCACCAAACGCAAACTGCGCAGCAAACGGCAACCACTGATACACACGCCGCACCAACTCGAAGCGTGGTGGGCGCGCCGCAGCTCGATGCAAAAGCAGCATGACCACCACAACCACCGAGAGGTAGGAGAGAATGAGCACGTGCGAGATCAGCAAGTCTATGCGCTTCAGGACGATGGTGTCGATGGTGAAGCCGACTAAAAACGCACCGATGGAGAGTTGGTGCTGGTACCGCTCGACAAAACCTTTAACGGCATGGAGTGGGCGCATACCTACTCATGCCCTACTCCGTTCTGTGAGCGGAAGTAGTACCACGTGGAGTGCGCGAAGAGCAGTATGACTTGGAGTCCGATTGCATTTCCTAATGCAAACACAAGCGTGCCTGTCGTTCCCCATAGGAAGAGCGTGGTGATGATGAACGCATAGATGCGCCACTCGAGTGAGAATAGCAACGACTGCCACATACGTGCGACCATACTCTGGTTGTACCACACGATATACTATCCACATGCATACCGGCCTGAAATTAGTGAGCATAAATATTGAGGGCGACAAACACTGGGACAGTATCCTTCCGTTTCTTGAGAAAGAAGGGCCAGAGGTACTCTGTCTTCAGGAGGTATTCGAAGACCAACTGAGCAAACTTACCTCATTTCCCTATCTACACTTCACTCAGAATACACTCCGCCCGTACTGGAGCGAGCCTGGTGGAGTACCTCGAAACTTTGGCACTGCGATTGCCTCTAGAGTACCTCTTAAGAATGTACGCGACGTGTACTACTGGAAAGTAGGCGAAGTTCCGGTTTTCTTTGTAAATGGATCTCCTAAGGAAAAACATGCAACACACTGGTACGGCTGTTCGGTAGCTGAAGTAGAAACTGAGGGTATGACATTCAAGATACTCACCACGCAATTTACATGGACACCAGATGGCATGCCCGATGACCTCCAGCGTAAAGACCTCACAACTCTCCTGACCTTACTTAAAAATGAAGGCGAGTATGCATTATGCGGCGACTTTAATATTCCAAGAATACAGAATGAACTCTATGCTCAATTAGTCTCTGCACATACAGATAACATCCCAACATCATACACATGCAGTTTGGACTCAACATACCATCGGACCCGAACGACCCCAGCGTGGGAGCATGTGCGTCACTACATGGTGGACTATCTTCTCACCACACCGAAATACTACGCAACTGATGTTCGTCTTCAAGACGGCGTAAGCGACCACATGGCAATTGTGGCAACACTACACAGCCGCTGATCGTATCTTTTCTGCAGTAACTGCGAGCGCAGCGTCATCTGCACGTTGGTAGTTGTGGGAGGAAATGTATCCCTCATACCGTGTGAAGTATGTATCAACCTTTGCAACATGCTGTTTCCACTCATCCCCTACTGTCCCATGCATCGGAAACAATTTGGCGTGCAGATGGTTTACCCCAAATCCCTCAAAAATGACTGCGGTACGCCGAACATCAGGAAACGCTGAGTCAATTTTCAACGCAACATGTTTTGCGGCTTGCATAATCCCCTCAATAACATCGTCGGGTGCCTCAAAAATGTAACTTTCATAATGAGCCTTCGGAATAACAACAGTAAAGCCTTCTGTATTCGGGAATGGGGTCAGAAACGCCATGTAGTTCATATCCTCCCACACGACGAATGCCGGTGCAGTACCAGCCACTATACTGCAAAAAATGCAGCCATCACTCATGCACCAAGTATATCAGTTATGACTTCAGGGGGCTGGTAAAATAGCAAGGCTGTGATATACTGAAAGTCTCAATGAAGGTTGAGGAGACGCTGGTCGAGGGTTTCAGATTACACACGAAATACACTCATGCAGGGAAAAATCAAAACCGTGACTGATCGTGGATTCGGTTTCATTGCCGTCGACGGACAGGCAAAGGACACCTTCTTCCACTCGAAGTCGCTTGTGGGCGTCATGTTTGACGACCTCAAGGTTGGGGACACTGTCTCCTTCGAAGTCGAGGATGGTCCTAAGGGACCAGCCGCAGTCAACGTCCAGCGCATCTAATTGCACGTACGTTAAAACCCCTCTCTTTTTGAGAGGGGTTTTTGTTTGCCTATTGAGCACTCAGTGCTGCCGCGGCTGCTTGCTGGCGCTCTACGACCGCATTCGCAAACTCCTCTGACATGCGTGAGCCTTGTACCACAACGGCCACCATGATGATTATCATGATCATGTACCCCACCACGGCTTCAGGTTTCATATTTACATTATACACTATTTATACGTATTAGTCAAACTTATCTATAAGACACTCTGCGGTGCGTAACTTTCTTCGTTGATAATTCGAGGATTTTAGGATACATTAGACGGGCTTGCGGGTAGTAAAACGCTCTGCGTTTTGCCCCCGCCGCACACGGATGGCATGAGCGTAGATGCTCGCGCCACTCCTCGTTTGCGGGGGTAGCTCAACTGGTTAGAGCGCCGCCCTGTCACGGCGGAGGTTGCGGGTTCAAGTCCCGTCTCTCGCGCAAACAAAACGCCCCACTATTCGTGGGGCGTTTAACAGTATAAATTACTCAGCCTTTGGTTCAGCCGTTGGGTCTATCTCGATTGGGGCCTCGTCCTTTGAGCCCCCCGTAGTGAGGTTGACGTTCACCATGTTGCGGAGTGAGCGGCGGATCTCGCGGCTTGCCTTATCGCGAATGTAGTACAGTTTTGCACGGCGAACCTTTGAGCGACGGATGATGTCTATCTTCTCTATCATTGGAGAGTAGAGCGGGAAGGTCTTCTCTACCCCGATCTGGCTCAGAACCGCGCGTACTGTAAAGGTGCCGCCGATCTCAGCACCGTGCTTGGTTGCAATAACCAAGCCTTCGTAGACCTGGATACGGGTCTTACCCTTTTCAACAATCTTTTGGTGTACACGCACGGTGTCCCCTGAGCGGATACCAAGGTTCTTGCGCTCATCTACCTTTACCGGGGTAAGTTTCTTGACGTCAACAGTTACAGCCATAGTTCGTCAAAAATATCACGTTATGAGCGCTTCCGCAACCCTCAGATCCTCGGGGAGCGGTGCCTCAAAGGTGCGCCTCCCACCGTCCGGCAGGTCTATAGTAATCCTCTCAGCATGGAGTGCTGGACGTGCAAGCCTCAACAATTTTGGTCGTGTTGCCGCATACAGGTGGTCTGAAATAATAGGATACCCCAGCGCCTGCAAGTGGACTCTCAACTGATGCGTGCGCCCCGTCTTTGGCACGAGTCCTAGGACCGAAACTCGCTCACCTTCTGGACTCATGCCACGCCTGAGGACGCGCCAGAGGGTGATTGCGGCACGACTCTTCTGACCTTCGCGTACGAACCGTGACGCCCAGCGCGGCGGTATCGATTTAACGCGCACTATCTCTTGCTCAATGACGCCTTGCTCGGGCTTTGGGTGACCGTACACCAGCGCTCGATACTCTTTACTTACCGTTCGGTCATGAAACTGCTTCTTGAGCGCAGTGTATGCCTCAGTCGTCTTTGCGAGCACCAACACTCCTGACGTGGTGCGGTCTAAGCGGTGCACAATACCTGGGCGGTCAATGACCTCGCCTTGTGGAGACACCCAGGGCTCACCAACGCCGCGCATCTCGGGATAGTGTGCAACAACCCAATCGCACACCGATGGCTCCTCAGTACGCCCATCTGAGTGGACGATGATTCCTGCGGGTTTATTGATGACGAGGATAGAGTCATCTTCAAATATAACAGTTGGTTCCATTACTTCCCCATTCTACGCTGTCTGAGTGCATACAAGTCCAAGACTTCGAAAAACTCTTCTTTGGTAAATGCTGGCCAGTAGGTTGAGGTAAAAAAGAGTTCGCTATAGACTGACCCCCACGTAAGGAAGTTAGAGAGTCGTTGGTCACCACCGGTGCGGATGATGAGATCAGGGTCGGGCAAATCTGCAGTCCACATGCACGCCTTAAACTCTGCCTCGGTTGGCAAGTGTTTTCCGTGCGCCAGTGTAAACGCTGCATCAAGTATTTCCGCACGACCACCATACGAGAGTCCGAACCATGCAGTGATCGCGGTGTTGTGCTTTGTCTGCTCCTCTATATCTGAGAACACCTTTTGGATACGCTTTGAAAACCGCTCACGCTGCCCTGCAATACGGATACGTACACCGCGCCCTGCAAGTTCTGTCGCATGCGTCTTAAAGAAAAGTTCAATGAGAAGCATGAGGTGCTCGAGCTCCTTGGGCGAGCGCTTCCAATTTTCAGTCGAGAGGGTGTAGAAAAAGAGATCCGAAATGCCCCCGCGCTCGCGCGCCCACTCGATGCAGTCTCGAACCCGTCGAACTCCGGCCAAATGCCCCTCTGATGAGGCGAGGCCCCGCTCAGTCGCAAAACGCCTGTTACCGTCGATGATAATGCCTATAGAGAGCATGTCGCGGTACTATAGCGCATATGGCATCCAAAACGCCACAGAAGACCCGTGCCTGGTATCCGAAGTATGGACCACACCAGTTTGACGCAGTACGTGCATCCGACGGCACGTATACGATCGGTGGTGTGCGGAACTTTGTGTACCGTCGAGACGGGAGTGGCACCGAGTCGTGGCTTACTGGAGTGCCTGTTAATACCAACGACGTCGTGCGTACCTGGTACCTCCTTGAGCCTTTTACCCGGTTTGCTGCAATTGCTCATCCATACTTCGTTTTTGAAATGCAAGACGGGTCTGTGCTCTGTTTTACTATCGAAGGCAAACGACTGAGTGGTGAGCCATACTCGGCGCTCCGTGGCATGCTCAGCGCGTACGAACTCGGATACATCTGGACGACAGGGCTCGACTGCATCACGATGCCACTGACGCGTGGAGCGCTTGCGCTCTATGCGTACCCACTCACACTGACCCCACACGAATCCAAAGAGACGCTACGAGCGCTCCTCGATGGGACGCACGGCCTCCACGAAACACCTGAGTTCTATCACACCATCCTAAACAACTGCACTATACGATTTGCGCACACCATTCGTGCAGAACGTATACGACCTCTCCCATTTGACCTCTCGTGGTACCTGCCTGGATGGTCGGATCGATACTTTATGCGCACTGGCCTCATTGCACCGACAGGTGACTACCGCGAGGCACGCAGAGCGCACGACTTAGTGCGACAAGCTGAAACGGTATGGGGGCACATTGAAAGTCGTGGCGAACGCGCCATAGTAGATATACTCAAGAGTGCGAACTAGTGTGGGCGATACAGGACTCGAACCTGTGACCTTCCCCGTGTAAAGGGGTTGCTCTACCAACTGAGCTAATCGCCCGCCTTGTAAAGATAGTATGAAAAGTGTTTCGTCACAACTGCGCTACTGTTTTTACCGTGTGCCTGCAAGTTGCTTCTCGCCCATGCTCGGCGCACTCGCAAGCCGCTGCTCGCGGTTTTCTGGGACAGAAAACATCGCTCCGCCCGCCACAAAACCAGAAAATTCCGCACATGCGGAATTGTTCTGTGTTTTGTGGCCCCAGTAGGAATCGAACCTACATCGACGGCTTAGAAGTCCGCAGCTCTATCCATTGAGCTATGGGGCCAACCCCACTACACTACCACGCACACCTTTACGCATCTACCGACGCCTTTGTGGGTCTGTTAAGTCATACACTACGAAACTTTTTGAAACATATGCTGCAGCGCGACCTTGGTACGCCTCAAGCACTACGCGGATAGACTCTTGAGTCACCGGTATGGTTGGCTTAGGCGCATTCGTGCTCCCGGACACCAAAGACCCCGTTTGTATACTCAGAAAGAGTTGTGCACCAACACCCGCTCCGCCCACAAACAAAAGAAACGAGAGTGCGGCAATAATAAGCCAATCGCGTGAAGGGTTTGGTCGCGTTATCTGTGCGAGCGCGTTCGTAAGTTTGAGTAGATCGTCCATACTATTTGAGTTTTACGAATGACACGACATAGGTCCCGTACCACCCCTTCCCTGTTGCAGCAATATCGGCGCTTGCAAGGTATGCTCCACGCGGCAGCGACTCAAGGACGGTGCCAAACCGCGCCGCACCTTGAAACGTACTTTCTGCAGACACGGTAATGTCGAGCCGCTCATGTCGCGCATCAAGCGGGGTAAGTGTCGCAGCGCCAACCTCAGCCTTTACGCCAGCGAGAGTTCCTGCCTGCTCAACAAGTTCAATCGCTTGCGCTGTCCCTTCAGTAGGGACGATGAAAAACTGCACTGCGCTTCGCTCTGCTGATGTCTGTGCCAAAAACTGAGCGGCAATTTTTGCAAAGGTGTCGCGTGCGGTTA
>JAMNXM010000003.1 GCA_023653145.1 Minisyncoccota bacterium
GGATCAGAGGAAGGAAAGATGCATGAATGGGAGACATTTCCATACGATTGGCGTAAAGCCGTAAGCGACCCAATACTCCTTGCTGGGCTCGCCGCAAAGTTGCATCAACTCGCAGCTGACTCAAACACTGAAAAGGTGAGTATTGTTGCACACTCGAATGGTGGGCTCTTAGCGAAAGCACTTATGGTGTACCTTGGAAACACCGAGGCCGTTGCACTAGTCGACAAAATAGTTTTGGTCGGGTCTCCACAGATTGGGACTCCAAAAGCTGTTGGAGCACTTCTGCATGGATACGAGCAGGGGATTCCTTCGTTTTTCCCTGTACTCCTGAGTAACGAAGAAGCACGCGCGCTAGCGCAAAACATGTACGGTGCGTACGGGCTCATCCCATCGGCGGCTTACTTTAGCACTGTGACAGAGCCAATGATTACTTTTGAGGGCACTAACTCCCCGTTCATAACTCAAATGATTAGTGCGTATGAGTCAGTAGTAGGGAACACAGTCGAATACCGTGAATTTCTAACCGGTGCTGAGGGGCGGGCCGATCCAAGCGCAGTCGATCTGATTCATCCCGAAGTACTACGAACAGTACAGTTTGATGTGGCGCAGACACTTCACGCAAGTATCGATGCGTGGGTACCTCCAGCAGGTATAGAAGTCTATCAAATCGCTGGTTGGGGTGAAGAGACGGTTAAAGGATTCGATTACAAAGGTAGGGAAGTGTGTCTTGAAGGGGTGTGCTATGAGCAGATACGTACGCTCCCACAAATGACCATGGATGGTGATGGGACAGTTGTTACGCCAAGTGCTTTGTACATGAGTACTGAATCAAACAATGTGCACCGATACTGGTTCGATTTAGATGCATACAACTCAGAGAATTCGTTATCTACTACATTCGGTTTGGTTCCATACTCTCACGCTTCAATTTATGCTGCCAGTAATTTAAAAAATTTTATTTTAAAGTTACTCAAAGACGTGGCTGAACCTACTGATAGTTACGTTTCCAAATATCGTCCCGACAGTACACAGGCAAGATTAAGGTATTTCCTGCACTCCCCCTTGAACCTTTCGGCGACCGATTCGACTGGAAGAAGAATCTCAAATGATCTTAGTGAGATACCTGGAGCACGATTCGAAAAATTTGGAGAAGTGCAATATGTATCTCTTCCGGCAACTTCTGCGCCGACTATAAACCTTGATGCATATGCTGGTGGGTCATTCATCCTTGATGTTCAGGAAGTTTTAGGAAACTCTATAGTCAATCAAGTCTCATTTGTCGGTATTCCTACAACTGAGAATACGGAGGTTAGTATTTCATTTCCTGACGGGACTATTGAAAACGCAACCCCGCTAGAGATAGATAAAAATGGAGACGGCACTGCTGACTTCTCCATCTCAACTACAGATACAGAGGTAGGACTTAAGAAGATACCAATTGTAATCTCTGCTGACTCAAAAAGTATGATTGTTGGTTCCAAAATACCGAAACTCACACATACAACTTCTGGTTTTGTTGCTGGCGAGACACTAGAGACAAGTGATATCAGTGGTTCCCCAGAATGTACGACAACAGCAACTTCATCAAGCCCTGTAGGCGTCTACACAATTACCTGCACTGTAGGCACACTGCAATCCGACTATTACACGTTCGATACGTTTGTCGCTGGGACTCTTACTATCAACTATACGTTCAAAGGTTTCTTGAAACCGATTAACAATTCTGTTCTGAATCCGAGTATCTTTAAAGCAGGTACTGTGGTTCCGGTTAAGTTTGAGTTGCTAAACGCAGAAGGTGAGTCCATACAGGCAACAAACCCACCTGAGTGGGTTGAACCTGTGCAGGGAGAGCCGCTCGCCGCAAAGAGGAATGAGAAGAAGAGGAGTAAAAAGCCGACTCGAGGCGGGTTGTATGAGTGGAGACCAAAGCAACAGAATTACCAGTACAATTGGGATACCAAAGGTTATGAACCCGGGTACTGGTACGAAGTATCTGTAAAGTTAGACGATGGTACTATTAAAACAATAATGATCGGATTAAAATAATCCAGATGAATAAGAATTACCTAGCCAAGATATCTTTTGCAGGGTCTATAGTTTTTCTTGCAATTCTTTGGTTTCACGAATTCGGATACTGCAGAGCTTCGGAGTGGTGTATTGGGACAACTCAGGATATTTTGGTTGCTTCCCCTGGGTACCTTTCTATATTCGTTGCTACGCTAACTATTGTTGGTGCTTCTTATTTATTAAGGACTGGGATCTCAAGAAATCTGGTATTTTTTACACTAGTCTGGGTCATGGCCTCAATAGTGATCAGTTTTATGTTAGGTAATGGAGGTGGTAATTGGGTTACCTCTTCCCCTAGACCTGAAGGAATATTCTTCTTTCTCACAATAATCTATGCCGTGATTGGTTTAGTATGGCAGATGAGGAGGTTCTTACGGCATTAGATCTCCATTGATTGATACTTTGAAGAGGCCCGGCAATGCTTCATTGACGGAATAGGTAATAGGCAAGCCATTTATTCTGTTTTTCGGGCTTGGGGTCCAGAAAAACCCTTATTCTATATAGAGCATGAGTTAGGGGTAGACGAAATACGTATAATTTAAGCCATATTGCTTACTCGTAGCGATATGCACGATGCCCCACAATCAGTGAGGGGACGTCGCAGGTATGGCTGAGGTTTTGTTGTATTTTTTCTATAAAATTGCATAATGCAGCCCATGTATCGTGAGCAGTACCAAGGTATGGGACCGGCTAATAGTGAAAGCCTAAGCACGTTCTTTAGAAAAGAAAGCACGTGCGTACACTGTGATTCCGGATGCACCTGTACAAAATGCTCTAACTGCATGTGTGTTCAAGAGCACTGTGGTACTTGTACGAATGGGTGCCACGGAGCATCGATTTGATTAAATAAGCAATATATAAGCCATATTTTGGTTAAAACCGAGATAGGTGTGGGTAGTACGGTACGCCCATAGGGAGGGGTGGTACCCTATATATATGAAGAAGAAGGCAAAGCAGGGGTTTGACTGGCACTGCCAAGGGATACCGCACACGTTCCACTGGTTTGCACTCGTCGTATTTGCCCTCGGTATGAGCACCATAGTGCTTGCCGCTATCAGCGAGGTTACAGGTATTTAGTTGACTCTCAGGGGGTGGGATGATACGATAGCACAAGCGTTATAGGACGCGTTTTTGTTTACTTAATAGTGCAAAAAGGCCTTCCCTAGGCGCGAAAGTATGGCTAAAAAGTCACAACTCGCCCGAAACAACAAAAGAATCAAGCTGGTCGCACAGTTTGCGGCTAAGCGCGCAGCACTTAAAAAAGCAGGGGACTTTGAGGCGCTCCAAAAGCTCCCAAAGAACTCGTCACCTGTCCGCATTAAAAACCGTTGCTCTATTACTGGTCGCTCAAAGTCGTACATGCGCCAGTTTGGTATCTCTCGCCAGCAGTTCAGAGAGATGGCACGTCGCGGAGAGCTCCCGGGGGTTACTAAAGCATCTTGGTAAGTATGGTTACTGACACTATCGGCGACTTCATCAACCGTTTGACTACTGCAACAGCAGTACGTAAGGCGACGGTGACTATGCCGTTTTCAAAGCTCAAGCACCAGATCGCGCTCGTATTGAAGCGCGAGGGGTACCTTGGAGAAATTAGCGAGTCAAAGGGTGAGGTTGGTAAGACCCTCACAGTCGAGTTGATCTACGATCCAGACGGCGAGCCTCGCATCCACGGTGCCAAGCGCCTTTCGAAGCCTGGACGCCGCCTCTACGCACCTGTCCACACTATCCACCCAATCAAAAACGGTAAGGGATGCCTGGTGCTCACCACGCCGCGCGGCATTATGACTGACAAGGACGCACGCCGCGACCGTGTCGGAGGGGAAACAATGTTCACTATTTGGTAACCTATATGTCACGCCTCGCTAAAAACACTATCCCATTCCCGAGCGGCACCACCGTGTCGTTTACTGACGGCACACTCACCGTTAAGGGTCCATTGGGCACACTCACGAAGCCGGTTAATCCAGTGGTTTCTATCACGGTCTCTCCTGACGGCGTCAACGTGGCACCAGTTGGTACCACCAAACTCGCACGCGCACTCACTGGTACGTTTGCATCTCACATCCGCAACATGATGAAGGGAGTAACCGAGAAGTACGCAAAGAAACTTGAGCTCCAGGGTATTGGCTACCGCGTTGAACTCCAGGGTAAGAACCTCAAGTTCCAAGTCGGTTTCTCTCACCCAGTGCTGATGGCAGTCCCAGCAGGTGTCGACGCATTGGTAGAAAAGAACTTCATCACGATTTCTGGTATCGACAAAGAAGCGGTTGGACAGTTTGCCGCAAACGTCCGCGCGATCAAGAAGCCTGAGCCATACAAGGGCAAGGGTATCCGTTACGAGGGTGAGTACGTCCGCCAGAAGCAGGGTAAGAAGGCAGCTGCATAATGAACTCGTATGTCTAAACTCACTCCAAAATCAAAGACAGCACAGCGCGAGCGCCGACACCGCCGCGTCCGCGGAACGGTCAGTGGCACTGCAGAGCGCCCACGTCTTGCCGTTTTTCGTTCTAACAAGTACGTGTACGCACAACTTATTGATGACGATAAGGGAGTAACGATCGTTGCTGCATCAACCATTGGCGGTCGCAATATGTCGCAGATGGAGCAGGCAAAGACGGTAGGTACTCAGATTGCAAAGGCAGCGGCAGAGAAGCGGATTACTAAGGTCGTGTTTGATCGTGGCGGGTTTCAGTACGGTGGGCGCATTGCAGCGCTTGCTGATGCGGCTCGTGCGGCAGGACTTCAATTTTAACTAGTATGACTGACGAAACACCAGCAGCTCCGCTCACTGAAAACGCACCAGTCGAAAGCACGTTAGTGCAGGCGCCACAGCCAGAGCGCCGTGACCGTGGTGGCCGTGGCCGCAATGATAAGAACCGCCGTGGTCCACAGCGTGGACGCCGCGACGAGAAGCCTCGTTCAGAGTTTGACCAAAAGATCATCCAGCTCCGCCGCGTTGCGCGTGTGGTCGCAGGAGGTCGCCGTTTCTCATTCTCTGCAGTAGTGGTCGCCGGAGATCGTAAGGGACGCGTCGGTATCGGTATCGGCAAGGGTGCAGACACTGCGCTCGCCGTCGACAAGGCGTTCCGTGCCGCAAAGCGCACCATGTTCCGCATCCGCACTACCGAGTCTATGTCTATCCCGCACGACGTGATGGCAAAGAACTCATCAGGTATCGTCGAGATCCGTCCAGCACCTGACCGCGGTATTGTTGCAGGTTCATCGGTAAAGACCTTGCTCGAACTTGCTGGTGTAAAGGACGTCACCGCAAAGATCCACTCTGGTTCAAAGAATAAGTTGAACATCGCACGCGCCGCATACGACGCACTTCGTAAACTCAAAAAATAAGACTATGGACCTCTCATCACTTTCTCGCCCAGTTGGACTTACCAAAGCACGCCGTGTCGGCCGTGGTGGTAAGCGCGGCAAGACGTCAGGTCGCGGCGGCAAGGGACAGACTGCACGCGCTGGTAACAAGCGCCGTCCTGAGTGGCGCGACATCATTAAGCGCATGCCAAAGCGTCGCGGGTTTGGTAAGAACCGCTCACGCACCGTGCGCCCTATGACTCCGATTGCAACGATTACGCTTGACGCACTCGAGAAGCACTACGCATCAGGAGAGACCGTCACGGTGAAGTCCTTGATTGAGAAAGGTTTGGTCCGCCGTGTCTCTGGTGGCGTACCACCAATGAAGATCCTTGCACGCGGCACACTCACCAAGAAACTTATTATTCCAAAGGGTATCGCACTCTCAAAAGAAGCACAGGCAAAGATCACGGGCGCATAAGCCATGAGCACCTTTTTTGCAAAACTGAAACTCATCCTCACTGACGCATCTATCTTGCGGAAGTTGGGCTACATGGTTGCAGGACTCATCCTGTTCCGCCTTATGGCGACGATCCCGCTTCCGGGCATCGACCATGCGCGTCTTGAGGCATTCTTTTCGGACTCGGCACTCCTTGGGTTTTTGAACGTCTTTTCTGGTGGCGGACTGTCGAATCTTTCAATCATGATGCTTGGTGTCGCGCCGTACATCACTGCGTCTATCATCATGCAGCTTGGCACCGTGCTCTCACCTAAACTCAAGGCGCTCTATTCAGAGGAAGGGGAGCTTGGGCGTAAACAGTTTGCACAGTACTCGCGCCTTCTCTCAGTACCACTTGCGGTCATGCAGGGTGTTGGGTTGTTGTTCTTTTTCCAAGCGCAGGGTATCGTACTCGACCTCGGGTGGTACCTCTTTGCGGTGAACGTCGCGGTTGCCGTTGCAGGCTCGATGCTCCTCATGTGGATTGGCGAGCTTATAACCGAGTACGGTATTGGGAACGGTCTGTCACTCATCATCTTTGCCGGTATCGTCGCCAGTCTCCCATCTACTATTGCGCAACTCGCATTTACGTTCGATCCATCACAGATTCCGCTCTACGTGACGTTTGTTGCTGCGGCACTCGCGATTACCTTTGGTGTCGTGTATGTGTCAGAGTCTGAGCGTCCTATCCCGGTGACCTACGCAAAGCGTGTGATGGGCAACCAAGTAACAGGTGGCGTACAGTCGTACGTGCCGCTCCGCCTCAATCAGGCAGGCGTGATGCCTATTATCTTTGCGCTTTCTATCCTTACCTTGCCGCAAATTGGTGTAACCTACCTCTCCACGTCGGGGAGTGGTGCTGTTTCTGAGATTGCGAACCTCCTTCTCACGTTCCCTGGTTCGGAAGTGGTGTACGCCGTAGTGTATTTCTTCTTTGTTATCCTCTTCACGTACTTCTTTACCGCAATTACGTTTGACCCAACGCAGATGGCAAACAACTTGCAGAAGAACGGCGCATTTGTCCCAGGTGTACGCCCAGGCCAGACGACGGCAGAGTACATTGGTCGCGTCATCACACGCATCACGCTCGTCGGTGCACTTTTCCTCGGCGTGATCGCAGTCTTGCCGCTCATCATCCAGAACCTCACTGGTGTTGCCGCACTTGCTATTGGTGGTACGGCGCTCCTCATTATTGTGTCTGTGGTCCTCGACGTCGTCCGTAAGATCGACGCGCAACTGAGTTTGCGAGAGTATTAACCAACCGCCCTTCGGGGCGTTTTTTGTTACACTGCATCTATGAAGATCACTATTTTTGGTAACCCAGGCACCGGTAAGTCTACTGTCGGGAAACTGCTCGCATCAAAATTGGGGTACGCGTTCATGTCGTCCGGCAATATGTTTCGTGATATGGCAAAAGAGCTTGGTATGACCGTGTATGAGCTGGATACTCTTTCACAGACTGACCCACAGTACGATATCAAACTCGATCAGATGGTAGCTGAATACGGCAGAACAAATGATAACTTCGTTTTCGAAAGCCGACTTGCGTGGCACTTTATTCCTGACTCAATCAAGATAGAACTTTACACAAATGATGTCGTTGCGGCAGAGCGTGTTGCGCAGCGCGACCAGATTTCGACCGAAGATGCGCGTGCGAATAATGAACTAAGGATTGCTACCTATGTTGCACGATACCCAAAAACATACCCAGACGTACACTATCCGCCGTTGAAAGAGGATTTTCACTTGAGCATCGATGTGACCGAGCCGCTCCCAGAGGCAATTGTTGAGCGTATTCTTACTTTTCTCAAAAAAGAGGGCTACGTGTTAGAGTAGAGGGGCATGACACGAACCATCTTTTTCCTCGGGAAGCCCGGGAGTGGCAAGGAAACGCAGGCACGACTCTTGGCAGAGAAGACCGGGTTTACGGTCCTCTCGACGGGAGAAAAATTCAGAGAGCTCCGTGAGCGTCGTGACGCCTTAGGTGACCACATTAGGAGTGAGTACGATGCGGGACGCCTTATGCCCGACTGGTTTGCAGATTTTTTGTTTCAGGAGTCTGTGCTCAACCTGTCTGCAGGTGCAGGGATTATTTTTGAAGGCTCGGGACGTACGGTAGAGCAGGTGACGATTATCGATAAGGTGCTCAACTGGCTCGGTCGCGAGTACGTATTTGTTAACCTTGATATTTCAGATGACGAAGCGGTACGCCGTATGCTCAGCCGCGGGCGTCTCGACTCAAACTCTGAGGACAAGGTACGTGTCCGCCTTGCACAGTATCAAGAGCATTCGGTACCAGTACTCGAGCACCTTACGGCACAGAGTAAACTTCTTGTCATTCCTGGCGAGCGTTCTGTCGAGGATATACACGCTGACATCTGCACCCGCCTCGGCGTCTAACATGGTAGGGACGATCAATACACCTGACGAGATAGCACTACTCCGCGAAGGAGGGAAACGGCTGGCACACGCAGTCGCGGAGACTGCAAAAAAAGTTGCGGTAGGGGTAAAGACGCATGAGCTCAATGACTATTTTGAACAACTCGTACGTGCCGGAGGCGATGAGCCAGCATTTTTAAACTATCAGCCCCGCGGCGCTAAACGCCCGTTCCCCGCATCTATCTGCATCTCGGTGAACGAGGAGGTGGTACACGGCATCCCGACTGAAAACACACGCGTCATAAAGGATGGCGACATAGTAAAACTTGATGGTGGGGTTCGCCACCGAGGTCTCATTACAGACCATGCAGTATCTGTTATCGCAGGCAACGCACAGCCTGAAGACGAGGCGCTCGTGCGCGGCACCAGGCAGGCACTTATGGCCGGGATACAAGCAGCCCGTGGCGGAAATCGCACTGGTGACATATCGGCTGCTGTTGAGGCAGTGGGGGTGGAACTGGGCTTCGGCATCGTCTTTGAACTCGGTGGTCATGGGGTAGGGCACCATGTACACGAAGAGCCCTACATACCCAATGTTGGTGACGCTGGTACCGGGGACCTACTGGTACCAGGTATGGTGCTTGCCATTGAGCCGATGTTTACCTTAGGGACCCCAAAGGTGCGGGTTAAGTTTGATGGCTACACCTATGTCACCAAAGACGGGACTCGTGCTGCGCACTGGGAGCATACTGTTTTGATTACCGACAAGGCGCCAGAGATTTTGACTGCGCTATAATTGTTGGATGGTTACGCCTGGCGTCCCAAACTTTGACGCAAACACAACCAAGAATCTGTCGCCAGAGCAAAACATGGCGAAGCAGAAGGAGAATAGTCGCACCGGCGGCTATGGTGGTGGACGAAAGCGCGACTTTAACTTTGACGACGCACCACTTGCTCCTATTCCTGAAAAGCCTGAGCCGTATCAGTACGTGCCTGAGTCGTATGGCTCGGCGCTCGACCAAACACCTGACGCAAACGACAAGGATATGGAGGAGCTCCTGGGCATCCTCAACACTAAGGGGCTTGATGCCGTTTTTAAAGAGCTTGATAGGATTGCAAACCCGCACCTCGAAGACGACTTCCATAAGCTGTTGGTGCAACTCAAGAGGCAAGGGCAGAAGATTAATGGACTTGATCCAAAGAGCCCGCTCGCTAAAGCGCTCGACTTTGTAGTGATTCAGATTTCTGTCCCTGAACCAAGTAGTTCACTTAGTGAGGTGTGTGAGCAGATGATTAGCGTCTATCAGGCGATCCTTCCGTTCGTCGGGTTGCCGTCTGAAGCCATCTTCTTTAAGGATTGGCGCTACCGCAAAGCGATCCAGAAAGAGCACATCACTATGGAGATTGCCGTGTCATCGACTGATGAGGCCGCATGCTTTTACCTTGCGGCGCCGCGCTCTCGCATGGACCTTATTGAGAAGCAGATTTTTGCAACGTTCCCTGGCGCACAGATATCTGAAGCACCAGACGACTACAACATTTTCAACCAGTTTGGTGCGTCTGCAATTGCATATACAACGCTCTATCGCCCTGCGCCGCTTTCAATTAAAACGTATGACGCGTTTACGAGCGACCCCATCAACCAACTCCTCACGTCGATGGCACGCATTTCAAAAGAAGGGGAGGGTGTTGCGTTCCAAATCAGCGTGGCTCCCGCGGGTGAGTACTACATGAAGCGCTTCATGAAGCTCCTTGACGACATGCGGCATCCTAAAATGCCGCCATCAGATATATTCCGCAAACATCGCTACCTCTTCCGCAACTCGTGGATTAGGCGTCACGCACCAAACTTTATAGGGACGATTATGGATTTCTTTTCGTCTGAGGAAAAGAAGAGTCAAGATCGTGATGTCGACAACATGCAGGTCAGTAGTATTGAGAAGAAGATGAAGCACATCATTATGGGCACCAACATTCGTATCGCGACATCCGCGCGCACCGACGCACGTGCCCAAGCACTCCTCAAAGACTTCGAGCTCGTGTTAAACCAGTACGACGACCCACAAGGCAACCGCTTTAAACTACGCTTTCCAGCGTCGCGTGCTGAGGAACGTGACTTGTTCCGCCAGTTTATCTTCCGTCTCTTTGACCGCGGCCCTATAGAGGGTGTATGGAAGATGTTGTACCTTGAGTTTTTCGAAAAAATACACTCGCCGCTCATGTACTACAGCCGTGCAATGCCGATGAGTCTTGCTGAAATTGCAACGATGTTCCACCTTGCGATTGCGGGTGGCACACTGAGTCGTGAGGCCGACACCGCAGGAGGGAAGTACGCTATGGCGTACCCTGGACTTCCGTCAGAGGGCATACTCCTTGGTCGCAACAAGCACGCCGGCGTGACTACGGACGTTCGTATGCAAATGCAAGACCGCATGCGCCACCTCTATACCATCGGCCAGACCGGTACCGGTAAGACGAACTTCTTAAAGAACTTGATTATTCAAGACATTGAGCGCGGAGACGGCGTCTGCTTTATAGACCCGCACGGCGTCGACGTGTTGGAGATCCTGAGCCGCATCCCCAAGGAGCGCCAGAACGACGTGATTTACTTTGACCCTGCATACACGGACCGCCCAATGGGGCTCAACATGCTCGAGTACGATCCACGGTTCCCCGAGCAAAAGACGTTCGTGGTTGATGAGTTGTTCAAAATCTTCCAGAAGCTCTACGGCCAGGTGCCCGAGGCGTTCGGTCCTATCTTTGAGCAGTACTTTCGCAACGCAACGCTCTTGGTTCTTGAAGACCCGGAAACGGGCTCCACGCTCCTTGATATTTCACGCGTACTGTCAGACGAGGACTTCCGCCACCTCAAGATCTCGCGCTGTAGAAACCCAGTGGTTGCACACTTCTGGGAGGATATTGCCGAGCGTGTCTCGGGGGAGGGGTCCCTCAAAAACATTGTTCCGTATATTACGTCAAAGTTCGACATCTTTATTGCAAACGAAATCATGCGCCCTATTGTGGGCCAGCAGCGCTCCGCGTTCAACTTCAAAGACATTATGGACAACAAGAAGATCTTTTTGGTCAACTTGTCTAAGGGACGTCTGGGTGACGTAAACGCAAACCTCATCGGCCTCGTGCTTGTGGGTAAGATCTTGATGGAGGCCTTGGCGCGCGACGTCAGTCAGAATCCGCCTGCGTTTTACCTCTATCTCGACGAGTTCCAAAACATTACAACTGACTCGATCTCTATTATTCTCTCTGAAGCGCGCAAGTTCCGCCTCTCAATGACGATGGCACACCAGTTTATCGGCCAACTCTACCCAAAGATCCGCGACGCGGTGTTCGGGAACGTGGGCTCTATGGCAGTGTTCCGCGTTGGTCCTGACGACGTTGAATTTTTGGCGCGCCAACTTCAACCAATCTTTGAAGCTAAAGATTTGTTGAGGACGAAAAACTTCCAAGCGGCAATGCGTCTCCTCAACAACAACTCGCCATTTCCACCGTTTACGCTTGAGACCCTACCGTTCACACCAGGGGATACCGGAACAGCAGACGCAATGAAGCAATTGTCGTACCAGCGTTTCGGCCGTCCACGCGAGGCAGTTGAGGCAGAAATCCGCGAGAAGTACGCGATATTCAAAAAGGAAAAGTAGAGTCGCACGAGCAGGTGCGCTGTGGTATAGTGCGCGCATGAAGTTCCAAGATCAACGCTCACTTATTCTTTTTAAGCCCGACACCATTCAACGTGGGTTGGTCGGCGAGGTTATGCGCCGCATCGAGCGCACGGGGCTCAAGATTGTTGCGCTTAAAATGCTGATCGCATCGCGTGACCAGGTTGTAGCGCACTATCACAAAGACGAGGCATGGTTTATAAAGAAGGGCACCAAGATTGTTGAAGACCGCAAAGCCAACAACTTGCCCATTGAAATGGAGGCAGTTGAGTACGGACGCAACATTATCGAGCAGAACGTCCAGTTCATGACCTCGGGGCCTATCGTTGCGATCATTGTGCAGGGCAACGAAGCACCAGCAGTCATCAAGAAGATTACTGGAGGCACAGAGCCTGCAACGTCAGACGTTGGGACTATACGCGGTGACTTTACGATAGACTCGTACGAGCATGCAGGAGTTTCGGGTCGCGCGGTCCGCAACCTGCTCCACTGCTCAGAGAGCGTCGAGGAAGCAGAGCGCGAGATTACCGTCTGGTTTACCCCACAAGAGATCGTCTCGTACCGCTTGGTAGGGGAGCAGATACTTTACGACGTGAACCTCGACGGCATCTTGGAGTAACCCTACTCTTGGTATACTGGGGTGGGGCTCGTGCGGGCGATTATCCGCTTAAAAAAGCTTCGGGAGTCTTAGATCACCTACCACAACTGATGTCCTTCGGGATTCAAATGGGGTTAGGTTGCGGGCACCCACCTGAGCGAAAGCTCGGGTAATCGCCCCAGGGCCCCACGCAAGCCCCCGTCCTTCGTCGAGAGACTTCTTAGGACGGGGTTTCGCATATATGCGTCTGACATTGCTCATTTTTTCTCTTGTCATTGCCAGCGTCATGGCGGTGGTGCAGTATATCGCTCTTGTTGAGTATTGGTACTGGCAGTATTGGTGGCTCGATATTGCAATGCACGCCGCTGGCGGTGCGCTCCTTATGTGTATCGGCCTTGCGCTTGGCCTGAGGCGTGCACTGGCACTCATCGTGTTTGTAGGGGGCATCAGTCTTGCATGGGAGGTGTACGAGTTTGCACTTGGTATTTCAGTACACGAGGAGGCGTTTCTCTCCGACACGACACTCGACCTGGTCATGGATACACTCGGAGCACTGGTGGTGTACGGTATGATGAGGCAATGGCTCAGATCTCAATTACCTTTGCCCGCGGTGCACGGCGTGTCACCGGGTCAAACTTCCTCGTCACCGTAGTTGATGGCGCACGGACGACGCGGATACTCATTGATTGTGGACTGACGCAGGGAGAGCAGTTTTGTGACCCAACGAACGGCGAGACCTTTACCTACGACCCAACGGAGATAGGCGCAGTATTTTTTACCCACGCACACGCAGACCACATTGGGCTCTTCCCCAAGTTGGTCAAAGAGGGGTTCAAGGGTCGCGCGTATGCAACTGCACCCACCAGAGACTTAATGCCAGTCATGCTTGAAGACTCAGTCTCTTTGATGAGATCTGAAGCAACACGCTGCGGTACTGATGTGCCGTACGTTATGGACGATGTGGTGCACGCATTAAAGATGCTTACCGACATTCCGTACGGAGAAACAGTGACGGTGGGTGACGCACGCGTGACGCTCTTAAATGCCGGGCACATCTTGGGTTCCGCACTTGTTCAGATAGATGCAGGAGGGAAGCGTGTCGTGTTTACCGGGGACTTGGGGCGCGTACCGTCTATCTTAGCCCCAGACCGCGACGTACCTGAAGGCGTTGACGTGCTCGTAACCGAGTCGGTCTATGGGAACCGCACGCACGCCTCAGTGTCTGACTCAGAGCAAGAACTTGCCGCCGCAGTACAGCGCTCGTACCAAGAGCAGGGGACACTCCTTATACCGGCGTTTTCGCTCGAGCGTACACAAATAATCTTGGCCGCTCTTGACCGCATGATGACTGAGGGCACGCTACCGAAAGTGCCGGTCTACATGGACTCACCGCTTGCAGCGAAGGTCACCGACATATACCGCGCGTACCCAGCGTTTTTGCGCCCTGAGGTGCGCGAGCGGCTGGAGCGCGGCGATGACCCGTTCAGCTTTCCGACGTTGCGGGTGACGGTCAATACCGAGTCGTCGCACCTTATTGATGTGGCTCCGAGCCCAAAGATAGTGATTGCAGGCGCCGGTATGAGCCACGGCGGACGTATCCGCCACCACGAGCAAAAGTACTTACCGCTCAAGAACACGACACTCCTCCTCGTGGGGTATCAGGTTGCAGGTTCGCTCGGCCGTAGGCTGAAGGATGGGCGAAAAGAGGTTGCTATTGATGGAGTCAAAGTAAAGGTGCGCGCACGGGTTGCCGCAATTGGTGGCTTTTCTGCTCATGCAGACCGCGACGATATTGTAGGCTTTGTCGAGGCGGTGAAGCCCAGGCGCGTGTTTGTGGTCCTAGGCGAGACCGAGGCGGCTACCTTCTTGGCACAGCGCATTTCAGGCTTCCTAGGCCTCCCGACAGACGTCCCACAGGAAGGGGAGACCTACGAACTCTAGTACTTGACTAATGTGTTTAGAGGGTGTATAATATTAACATATGGAGAACTTTGGGAATGGAATTGAGATGGCAGGAGATATTACTACGCCAATGACTTATTTTGCCACCCTTATTTTTGCAGCAATTCTAATTGGTAGATGGCCCACAATACGTTCGACATTCTCATCCCGATAGTAAGTTCAAATAAAAACCGCTCCGACTATAGTCGGAGCGGTTTTTTGTATTGAGAGTTACGCTACTTTTGCCAACAGGCGCTTGAATGACTCTGGGTGGGTCATCGCCATCTCAGAGAGCACCTTGCGGTCGAGCATGATGTTCTTCTTCTTCAAGGCATCAATGAATGTCGAGTAGTTCTTAAAGCCGTTCTCGCGGAGAGCGGCGTTCACACGCACGATGTGGAGTCCGCGCATAGTGCGCTTCTTAGCGCGGCGGTCGCGGAATGCGTGCTGGCCAGCGTGCTTGATTGCCTCAAGCGCCTGCTTCTTCTTCGTAGAGCGGCCGTGGCGGTAGCCCTTCGTCTGCTTCAGGATATTCTTACGGCGCTTCAACTGTTTTGGACCTCCTTTGGTGCGTGCCATATGTAACTACTATGTATTAAGTACTAAAACTATGCGCCAGGGAAGTAGCGTGCGCGGTCTGCGCTCGTCATCTCGATAGAGGTCGAGCGGCCCTTGCGTGCCTTGGTCTTCGAACTCTCCTTAGCATTAAAGTGGTTCTGCCCAGCCTTGCGTCCGACGAGTTTACCCTTCTTGGTAATGCGGAGGCGCTTTTGGAATGACTTGTTGGTTTTCATGATTTTTTAGTGCTTTTTTCGAGTGTCGTTGCTATGCCTCGGGGACCTCGCTGGGGCGCTTCTGCCACTTTGTACTCTTCAGGGATGAGCTTTACAAAGCGGTCGAGGCGCTCCTGCAAAAACTTTGGGTCCATGTACTTGTACCGGCCCCTCAGCTGCAGTTCGACTTTGACTCGGTGCCCCTCGCGGAGCCACTCAGCAGCGTTACGAGCCTTGCGGGTTAAGTCGTGCTCGCCCTCGGTCACTGTCACCTGGATAGACTTGGTTTCAGTGGTGTGGGACTTGGCTCGTACCTCGCGCTCCTTCTTCTGCTGCTCGTATTGAAATTTACCATAATCCATTATTTTGGCAACCGGTGGGGTTGCGGCAGGTGAGACCTCGATAAGGTCGAGGCCGAGGGCTTTGGCCTGCGCGAGCGCCTCTTTAGTCTCGAGGACCCCGAGGTTTTGACCGTCTGCACCAATGACCCGAAGTTCTGGTGCGCGGATTTGAGCGTTGATGTTAATGCGGGGGGTAGCCACTGGTGTTCGTTACCTCGCTACTTTAGCATGCCGTCTACACGAGTGCTACAGCATAAAAAACAAAATCCCGACAGGGTCGGGATGTATTGGTGGAGGTGGAGGGTATTGCCCGCGACTCGTGGGCTCACCTTCGTTCGCCCACGGTCTGGGCACCGCCTCGCGACTCGTCGATACGACGAGTAACGCTCCGGCGCTCATTACCCTCACGCATGCAAAGTAGTTTGCATGCTCACCCTACAAATAAAAAGACTGCCTTACGGCAGTTTTTATTTGTGGAGGTGGAGGGTAATGAGCCCTCGTCCAAAGAAGGTCTTGTGAGCATTGCTACGCTGTCTAGTGTGTTTCGAGGTTTAAGTACTACAGTAAGAATCACACAAGATAATGCAGTACCGATCTCGTGATCTTATCTACTACGTGAGCAGGGCAGTAGACCAGCCGTATGGTTATTACACTCGTCTGACCCTATGCGGCGTCAGGGGACGAGCGCCGTCCGCTCAATGGCAGACGGGTCGGTACTTACGCAACTGCGAATGCAGGAGTGAAGTACGGACTTGCAACAGGTTTCACACTGTTGGTGCTCGAGATTTTAGGTGTTCTTGAGCAATCACCACAGCGCACACAAACAAGGAATTTCTTTGTCGAATCTGGTCACCCCCGTAGGGGACACATGCAGGAGCATGCAGCCCCAACGCGAATGACCAGGTACCCTGAGCGCGCCAGAGGCGTGCCGAAGGGTTATTGATTTTTCAAAGAGCGATCGATGTCCCGCTTGGCATCTCGGTCCTTCAGTGTAGCCCGTTTGTCATGCTTTTTCTTCTTCCGTGCCAGAGCAAACGAGAGCTTGATGAACCTCTTTTTATTATACACCATTATAGGCACTAATGTCAAGTCTCCCTGGGATTCTGCCCCCTCGAGCGCCTTCAACTCCTTTTTGCCGAGCAATAGTTTCCGCGTGCGCTCGGGGTCGTACGACTTTGGCGTGTTTCCAACTTGGTAGGGAGTGATAGATGCACCGACGAGGTATGCCTCGCCAGCGCGCACAACGACGCGCGCCCCGATGAGGGTCGCCATGCCTGCGCGCAGTGCTTTTGCCTCAAACCCGAAAAGCGAAATACCCGCCTCGTATGTCTCAAGAAACTCGTATTCGAGGTGTGCTTTTTTATTTTCGACGTGTGTTCGTTCCATGCGATTTTCCAAACAGTGTCTGGAGCTCCTGACTGTTTGTTACATCAGCGTACCCCAGATTAAAGGCCTCGGTAATAGCCTCGGGTGTGCCAGCAATAGTACCGACACGGAGTGGTCGTGAGGGGCTCAAGCAGTAGGCGCGCGCCGACACACCAGTGGGGCAGAGTCCTGGTGGAAGTGCCAAGTCTTTGAGCATGGCAAGCCTGAGCCCTCGTGGCGAGCGGAGCGCTTCGGCAGTTAAGAACATCTTTGACAGCGTGTCTCGACGCACCGACTCGCAGTTGATGGTTATGAGTGCCGTCACTCCGGTGCTCGCAATTTTTGATGCAAGCGTCTGTATATTTGCAGACATGCCGCCGTCTATGTAGCGCTTGAGGCCGAGACGCACCTTTTTCCCATACACGACGGGCAACGCTTTGGCGGCGCGGAGTGTCTCGTAGTAGTCGAAGAACGATGTGTTTGAAATAAACTCAGTAGCACCTGTGTCGGCGTTCGTGACGGTGATGTAGTACTGTGTTTGCGCGGCGCTTAGCTTTTTAGTGTTGAGCGGTACCTGCTTCTTGCAGATCTCGTCAATCAAGTAGTCGATGTTGACCCGACCTCTACGCGATACAAACTTTTCGTCATTGAGGTGGTGCAACCAAATAGTGCGTAGTTCCTCATACTGCTCGGCGAGGTAGTAAAACGCGTTACCTGCAGAGCCAGACTCGGCACCGAGCGCATAGGGTCGCGTCAACCCGTATACCTCTTTGAGTGCGCTGAGGGCTCCCGCAGAGTAGGCACAGCGCTTACCGCCACCGGTTAAGACCAGACCAATTTTTTCATCGGACTTCGTCATAGGAGTTTAAAGTTGTATCGCGAGTTGAGAAAGAATGACAAAAACCCAAAGAGCGTACCGACACCAATACGCGCAGGGTAGAGCCCTACCTGTGCATACTCCACGAGTCCTGACACGAGTAACGTAATGAGTGCTGCGTTGGTACACATAATGGCGAGGAAGAATGCGTATCCTTTGCCAATAGCACGTGTCGAGTCGTGGTACACAAAGAGGCGCAGAAGTGTGTAGTGCGTTGACGTCGCAATAATAAACGCGCCCGGGACCGCAATGTAGTAGGGGAGAGCAAGGAACGTCGCCGCACCGTAGAGGAGTAGGAGGTCAAACGCAAATGCGCTGATGCCAAACACCGAGTATTGCAGGAACTTGATGCGGTGACGGTAGGTGTAGGCGAGCATGGTAGGTAGACTGTATCTTATTTCGTGATTATCCGCACACCATATATACTATCGTATGTATGGCGACCAACGCTCGCCCCAAAAAACTACTCGAATGAAAAAACAAGACGATCCAAAGCAAAAGAAAGGCTGGATGCAAAACGGCATGCCACAGATGCCGCGCGACCAGTGGAGTTCTTTGACGACCACACTCGCCTTAGTGGTGCTTATTGCGCTTGCCTACTCATACTTCTGGAAGGACGACAAAGCGCCCGAGACGTTGTCCCTCTCAGCCCTTGTTACTGACATCCGCGAGGGTGAGGTACAGCGCATCGACATAGCGGGCGACGAACTCACTGTCGTATACGCAGACGAGGTAACTAAGAATGGGAAGAAAGAGCCGGGCGCAGCGCTGACTGAGACGCTCTCAAGTTACGGCCTCACCGGACCAGAACTCGAGAAGGTGCAAATAGAGGTTAAAAACCAGTCCGGGTTCCGATATTGGTTCTTCTCGCTCGCGCCACTCATTTTGCCGCTCATCCTTATCGTTGTGTTTATCTGGTTCTTGTCGAAGCAGATGCGCGCCGGTGGTGTGCAAGCCTTTACCTTTGGGCAGTCCAAGGCACGTATGATAGACCCCAAGGACACTGCAACTCGTGTGACGTTCTCTGACGTTGCGGGCGCCAAAGAGGCAAAAGAAGAGTTGACTGAAATTGTCGACTTTTTGAAGAACCCAAAGAAATTCTTAGACATTGGTGCACGTATTCCTAAAGGCGTACTCCTCATGGGAGCACCAGGCACCGGGAAGACCTTGCTCGGGCGCGCGGTTGCGGGTGAGGCAGGTGTGCCGTTTTTCTCGATCTCGGGGTCCGAGTTCGTCGAGATGTTTGTCGGCGTTGGTGCAAGCCGCGTGCGCGACCTGTTTGATATGGCAAAGCGCGCCGCACCTGCAATAATCTTTGTCGACGAAATAGACGCCGTAGGACGTGTGCGCGGTACTGGTGTGGGCGGAGGGAACGACGAGCGAGAGCAAACACTCAACCAGATCCTCGTCGAGATGGATGGCTTTGAGCCGAACGAAAAGGTGATCGTTATGGCAGCGACTAACCGCCCGGACGTGTTGGACCCAGCACTCCTGCGCCCTGGCCGCTTTGATCGCCGCGTGACTATCGACCTTCCTGACCGCGATGACCGCGAGCAGATACTCAAGGTTCATGCACGCAAGAAGCCTTTGGCCGAAGACGTGGTCTTGCGCGTTATTGCAGAGCGCACCCCTGGCTTTTCTGGTGCAGAACTCTACTCATTGATGAACGAAGCAGCCATACTTGCTGCGCGTGAGAATCGCAAGAAGGTTGGACAGTTTGACCTTATCCGTTCGATAGAAAAAGTGATGCTCGGTCCGGAGCGCAAGTCTCATGTGTTGAACAAGAAAGAGAAAGAAATCACTGCGTACCACGAAGCAGGGCACGCCTTGGTGTCGTCGATCCTTCCGTTTGCTGACCCAGTACACAAGATTTCGATCATCAGCCGAGGCCGCGCCGCAGGGTACACGCTCAAGTTGCCGTTTGAGGACAGCAAAATGCAGTCAAAGAACGAGTTCCTCGACGACATTGCCGTGTCGCTCGGCGGCTACGTTGCAGAGAAGGAAGTGTTCGGTGACCTCACGACCGGTCCATCGAACGACTTGCAGGTGTTGACCGCGCTCGCGCGCGACATGGTGACGCGCTTTGGTATGTCTGACGTCATGGGCCCTATGGCGCTTGAGGGCGAGGGTGGACGCACACTCTTTGGTCGCGGCGTGTCTGACAAAGAGTATTCTGAAACCGTCTCCGCGCAGATAGATGCAGAGGTGAAGCGCATCATCGATGAGGCATACACCAAGGCGCATCGCATTATTACCGATAAGCGCTCAGTCCTTGATGCTATTGCACAGAAACTGATTGAAGTAGAGACTATTGAACGCGAGGACTTTGAGAAGGTCTTGATCGCAAACGGCGTTACCCCTAAGGCTAAGAAAGATATCGAACACGCAGTGGTATAGGGGGCGGGCAACCATCTATGCGAGCCGTTCGGCACGATGTATAGTTGAACAGTCGAACGTTCGACGTCCGCGCCTGTAGCTCAGTTGGTTAGAGCACGGAGCTTATACCTCCGCGGTCCTTGGTTCGAGTCCAAGCAGGCGCACACAGTACACACACATCCCGCCTGCGCGGGATTTTGTGACTGTGTGCGAGCCGGAGCCATGTTTTACGTCTCGTAAAACCGCGAGGCGGGGCCTGCGTGCACACGTGAACGTAGGTGAGCGTGTGACATGTGGGCCACTAGAACTAATCCCGAATCGCGGGCGAGTCCAACCAGGCGCACACTTTTACTACGTAACCGTTGGCAACTCGCGCGGAATGTCGAGGTACACCTCACCACGGCGCAGTGTCTTGCGCTCCACCACCTCGCGCCCCTCGGCGTCCGTGTAGGTGACTTCAACCACGTCTTCACTTACACGTTCTTTGGCATCCGCTAGGTCTGTGCCAGTTGCAGTGCGCTCGGTCTGTATCTCAGTTGCGAGTGCTCGCAGTTCTTCTTCTCGACCCCAGAGGAGTGCTTGCGCATTCGCAACCGCTACGTCTGGGCTGTAGCCTCGGGCAGCAATCTGCCATAAGTCGTGCGACGTACCGTCGCATCCCATCGCCTCAGCGGCTGCCGCCATAGTAGGGTGGAAGTCGCCAGTCAAAGTGTATCCGCCGTAGCCTGGACCCGGGACGTCGGACGCCTCTATGAGATCCATGCCTAAGAGTAGAGCAGCGAGCGCGTGGCATGCCTCGTGATAGGCCGTACTGCCTATGGCGTGCTCTACCACGGCGCCCTCGACACGCGCTACCGACACACTCATGCCCCCGACAGTACGTACCGCCTCAGCCTCATTGAGCCCTAGGTGTACCCGCTCAAAGCCCATTAGAAAACTTACTGATGGAATACCACTCTGGTTCCTATATGCGGCGTTATTGACAAATTATTTATAATATGCTATTATACAAATATGATTACAGCAGACAAAATATTAAATGTGTCTGAGGGTTTGTTTATTCTTTCAGCTAGTTCTATGTGTCTCGGTTTGATGGGCTGCTTCTTGCTTGATGAGATTGGTTACGATGTGATTGAGGGTGAGCTTGGGAGTCCAGAGTACTCTAATGAGCGTCTCGCTCTTATTGGCACAATGAGTCTCGCAGGTCTTATCGGTATGGTAGTTGGTGGCAAAATGCTTGCTGCTAACGTGTTCAACAGCAACCAAACTGCCCACTAGTTTAATTACTGTTACTCAAAATGCAGGTCCTTCAATTTCAGAAGGGCCTGTTTTTTTAGTCCGGGATGCGCAGTGAGCCCTGGGTCTTTCTGCGCTAGGGCAAACGCTTCGCTGCGCGCCGCTTCAACAAGTTTGACGTTCGCGAGCGCCTCCATGCCAATGTCTGAAAGTCCCGACTGCTGCCTGCCGTACAACTCGCCTGCGCCGCGGATCGCGAGGTCTGCCTCGGCAAGTTCGAACCCATTTTTTGCTTTGAGTATTGCCTTGAGGCGTGCGTTGTCTTGAGACGCAGCCTTGTCTACCATCAAGAAGCAGTACGGCTGGTGTGACGAGCGCATTACGCGGCCGCGCAACTGATGGAGTTGCGCCAACCCAAAGCGCTCTGCACCCTCGATCAAAATACTCGTTGCGTTCGGGACATTAACGCCCACCTCAACAACACTGGTTGCAACGAGTATGTGTGTTTCGTTCTGCTCAAAGCGTCGCATGGTTGCCTCTTTCTCTGCAGGTGACATCTTGCTGTGGAGTTTGTCTATGACCAGGCTAGGGAAGACCTTTTGGAGATTTTTAATTTCGGTCGCCACCGAGCGTGTTTGGAGTGCGAGTTGCTTGGTTGGGTCAGGCTCGTCGATACGTGGACAGATAACGTACGCTTGGCGCCCTTCAGCAATGAGGCGACGGATAGTGTCGTACGCGCGTACTCGCTCTTTGGGCCCCGCAATTTCAGTCTTTATTTCTTTGCGTCCTGCTGGCAACTCGTCGAGTACGGTCAGGTCGAGGTCACCGTAGAGCGTAAGTGCAAGTGTGCGCGGTATGGGCGTTGCAGTCATCGACAAGAGATGCGGCGTCGTCCCGTCTTTGAGCGTGAGTGCCTGACGTTGGAAGGTTCCGAACCGATGTTGCTCGTCAATGATCACGTACGCGAGGTGCTTAAACTGCACTGCCTTTTGTATCAGCGCATGTGTGCCGATGAGTATTGGCACTTCGCCGTTTGCAACCCACTTCAAGAGTTGAGTGCGCGATATGTCGGTAGCGCCGTCTGGATTCACTTTGGACGGGTACTTGTAGCACCCACTTGAGGTGATGAGTCCGACCTGCACGGGGTAGTTCTTAAAGTATGACGTAAATGTCGCAAAGTGCTGCTTGGCAAGTATCTCAGTTGGGCACATGTAGGCAACTTGGAGATTGCCAAAGGTTTTGCCTGGTATGGGCCGCGAGGTAACGACAGCGTACGCGGTCGCTGCAGCGACCGCGGTCTTGCCGCTCCCGACGTCGCCCTCTAAGAGACGTGCCATCGGGTACGGCTCCAGAAAGTTTGCCAAGATATCCGCAATCGCTTTTTTCTGCCCGGCCGTTGGGGTAAAGGGGAAGGTCGAGACAAAGTCGGCAACGCGCCGCTCGTCAGCGTCGACAGGGAGCGCGTGTCGCGTCTTGTTGGTCTCACGCTCCAGGGCGCGTGCCAGTTGTATCAAAAATACTTCTTCAAACGCAAAGCGCTTGCGCGCCGCAGACGCATCCTTCTCACTCTTTGGTTGGTGTGCCCAGATCCATGCAGTTTTGATGTCCGGGAGGTGGTAGCGCTCGCGTATAGACTCGGGTAGTGGGTCATCAACGTTTTGTATGAGCGTCGGGTGCGCCTCAACAATGCGTTTGACTGCATGATAAAACCACAACGACGTGATGCCAGCGGACTCGGGGTAGACGGGCATGAGCCCAACGGAACTGTCGAGTATCGGGAGTCCTGCCGCCTTTTCAACCACTGGGTTTGCAATGTACTTCTTACCACTTCCTATCGAGAGTGTGCCGTGGAGGCGCACCAACTCGTTCAGGGGTACCATCTTGGCAAGATACGGCTGATGAAACCACATCACGCGCACGGACCCGGTGCCGTCATCAAACACACCTTCCGCCATAGGGACCTTGGTCTTCCACGAGCGCTTCATCTCGAGTTTCGTAAACTGGCCGTACAGGACCACGTCGCCCTTGGTATGGAGTTGCGCTACTTGCCGAACATCAGCGCCCGACTCGTAGCGGTGGGGGACGTGATAGAGGAGGTCGCGGATGGTCCTGAGTTTCAGCCGCTCGAGCGCTGCGCGCTGTACCTGGGTGAGGCGCACTAATTCGGCAATAGGTGAGTCGAGTTCCACCCGATCAGTATAGCCGAGGCACCTGGCGCGCTCTACCGTAACCGCGTAGAATGAAGGTATGGTAGCGAGTCCAGAATCTGGTCAGGAGCAGCCCAAAAGAGAAACTGAAATAGAGGTTCGTACTGTGTGTGCTGATAAAGCACAGTATGAGTCGATCATTACTACAGTAAAAAAAACGTCTGAGGTCATCAGACCCACATGCACCATTGTTGACGAGCGGTATGAGATTCCGGCATTACCTGACACGACGGTACGTATTCGTGGGTACTGCACTAACGGTGTCTGTAAGTACGAGTGGACGATAAAAACTAAAAATAAAGGTATTGTTGCAGATGATGCAGCGCCCGCAAAGGTGCGGAGTGAAGATGTGTCTGAGCAGTTTGATACTAAGGAGCAGGCGCTCCAAGCACTCAGTGCTCGGATTAAAGAACTCACACAGCAAGAACTGTCTGCCGAAGAGATTCTTGCGAAGAAAAGTTTTTCATGTACCCGCGAACGCACCGTGTATCGCGTGAACAACGAGGAGTGCGGCGGCTTGGTAGTATCTGCTGACGTTTTTACCAGCTGGGACGGTGTTGAGTATGACCCACCGCTCTATAGTTTGGAGTTTGAGGTCACTGTCCCAGAAGATGCAACCGATGAGCAAATCGCGAAAGCACGACAACGCGTCAACGAGTGTGCGGAGAAGTTAGGTGCTGAGGGCGTCACCGATAAGTCAGTGGTTAAAATCTTACGTTCAGAAACAGCGCGCCGAACGGGTGCGTGATACGATAATTCTATAGCACTAATAAAAAAATTATGACCACAGCCGACGTCGCTCAAAAAGTTGTTGAGTACAACCGCGCTAATAAGATCAAAGAAGTATATGCAGAGTTCTACTCACCTGACGTGGTGAGTGTCGAGGCGATGCCAGGACCTTTGCAAGAGGTGCGAGGCATGGACGGCATCCAAAAGAAAATGGAGTGGTGGGAGGCAAATAACGAGATTCATGGCGTCGAGGTGTCTGAGCCACTCGTGTCAGACAGTCACTTTGCTGTTGTGTACACGATGGATGTCACCAACAAGGAGATGAATATGCGAACTAAAAGTGCGGAACTTGCAGTGTACGAAGTAAAGGACGGCAAGGTCGTCCGCGAGCAGTTCTTCTACTCGATGGGGTAGGGTACGATATTCAAAACTAAAAAACCGGGTTCTGCCGGTTTTTTGTTTGCTGCGGAGGGAGCGAGATTCGAACTCGCGGGCCGGTGAAGGCCGGCGGTTTAGTAAACCGCTGATTTAAACCACTCATCCATCCCTCCTCTATACGGGAGTGTACCGTATTTCATAGGTATTTACAGTATGTGCTATGGTTACTGCGTTAGGAGACGTGTCAGAGTGGTCGAATGTGCCCCCTTGCTAAGGGGGTAGGGCGCAAGCCCTCGTGGGTTCGAATCCCACCGTCTCCGCTACGACAAAAAAGAATAGCGACCAGCTATTCTTTTTTTGTTGTCGTGCGTGTAGGGATGGGATTCGAACGACGGAGCGAGCGCAGGCGAGTGAGTCGGTGCCCAGAGCAGTGTCAGCAGGCACTGACTCGCGGGCGAATCCCACCGTCTCCGCTGCAAAAAATAAGCCAGCATGTGCTGGTTTTATTTTTTGCCACGGTGGGATGAGAAGGGCGCGAGTGCGCGCAGCATCCAGGCTCCGAGTCGGAGCGAGGAGGAATCCCACCACCTTTGTAATCAACGCGTCGTAGGTACGGCTTCCTAAAGTAACATACACTGTATATATGGAAGGATATCTGCAGTACGCCGCATGGCTCAAACCTTCGTGGGCACCTCCCGCCTGGCTCTTTGGACCTGTGTGGTCGGTCTTGTACGCACTTATTGCGGTTTCGTTTGGATATGTGTTTTACCGTTACTTCATGGGGACTATACCTGCCGTAGTTGCACTCCCATTTGCACTCAACCTTATCTTTAACATCGCGTTTACTCCCATCCAGTTTGGGCTTGGGAGCCTGTGGCTTTCGTCAGTCGACATCTTGCTGGTATTCGCGACCTTGGCGTGGGCACTCTACGTTATCTATCCATACGCGCCCTGGGTGACATACATCAATCTTCCGTACCTCCTCTGGGTCGCGTTTGCTACTGTGCTCCAACTTACTATCTTTGCACTCAACTCGTTCTAAGTTCTACCACTATGGCACTGAAGACTCTTCCGACTAAAACCTCAGCACGGACATTGATTACTGCGCTCCCAGACCAAAAGCGCGCCGACGCACTCCTGCTCCTCAAGATTTTTACTGACGCAACAGGTATGAAGCCGGTAGTGTGGGGGACAAGCATCATTGGGTTTGGAAAGTACCACTATGAGTCACAGCGCTCCGCACAGAAAGGGGACTGGCCGCTGGTCGCATTTGCATCACGCGCGACAGGCTTCACCATCTACATCATGCCGGGGTTCGGTGAGTACAAAGCACTACTCGCAAAACTTGGTCCGCACAAAATCAGTGGCGGTTCATGTCTCTACATTAAACGCCTTGCTGGTGTGCACGTCCCAACACTCACGACGCTGATCAAGAGGTCAACAAAAGAGATGCAAAAGAAGTACGGTGCAGCATAGTCCTTGGTATGATAGAAGTATGAAGAAGCTCTGGAAACACATTGTTGAACAGCAGGCACTCCTACTCATCCTAGTGGTTGCAGTTGCTGTTGGCGGATACTGGTACCTCTCGCGCGACATCAATGGTGCAGAAGAACTCTTGTCAGTCACCCCCGCTCCGTTCCTCCAAGAAGTGTCACTCTCCGGCAAAGTTGAGGCGCAAAAAGATGTTGACCTCGGGTTTGCGGCAGGTGGCCGCGTTCAGTACGTGACGGTCAAAGTGGGCGACGTCGTCCAAGCGGGCCAGACGCTCGCAGAGGTAGAAAACGGTGACATCGTTGCGCTCGTCGAGCAGCGCCGTGCCGTACTCCGTGTTGCCGAGGCAGAACTTGCCGCACTCAAAGTTGGGACTCGCCCCGAGCAGGTTGCAGTGTCTGAGGCAGACGTTGTTGCAAAGCGCGTTCAACTTGAGCAGTCAGTGTCCGCGCTTGTGAACGCAATTAAAGACGCATACACCGAGGCAGACGACGCGGTACGCACGCAGACTGACCAGTTCTTCTCAAACCCTACGAGCAACAGTCCGCAACTCACGTTTACCGTTGCAAGTTCTCAGACCGAAGCGTCTGTAGAGAATGGTCGCCGCGACATGGAAGGCATGCTTGCTGCGTGGGCAGGGGACGTTGCGGGACTCTCGACATCAGGCGATGTGGACGCTGCGCTCCTTAAGGCAAAGACCAACCTTGCGACAGTTGCATCATTTTTGTTCAAGACTAACCTTGCGATTACGCAGGGAGGGGCAACGGGAGCGGTAACTCAGGCGGACCTTAACTCGTTTGCGGCGGGCGTCAGTGTTGCACGCTCTGCAATAAACAATGCCATAACAGTGCTCACGAGTGCAGAAACCGCGCGCGCAAACGCAACCACCGCACTCGTGTCCGCTCAGTCGTCACTTGCACTCGCACGCGCAGGCGCAACGCAAGAAGACATAACCGCGCAAGAGGCACGTGTCGCGTCTGCGCGCGCTGCAGTATCGGACGCAACCGCACAACTTCAAAAAACACGCATTACTGCACCATTTACCGGCACCGTCACGACGGTTGATGCTAAAGCGGGTGAGGTCGCATCGGCCAACACCCCGGTCCTATCGCTCATCAGTGCATCAGACGTGTTGATTGAGAGTTATGTCCCGGAGATTAACTTTGCGATTCTTGCGCTTGGTGACAAGGCGCGTGTAACCTTGGACGCATACAGTGAAGAGACGGTCTTTGCGGCAACACTCACCGCCATCGACCCAGCCGAGACGGTGCGAGACGGGGTTTCGACATACCGCGTACTCCTGTCGTTTGATCAGAAAGATCCACGTATCCGCGCAGGTATGACTGCAAACGTGATTATTGTGACTGACGAGCGCCCGGGCATTATTGCAATTCCACAGCGCATCGTCCGATCCAAAGATGGCGTAAAGGTAGTAACCGTAAAAGTTGGTGACACATATGTTGACCGTCAGGTAGTAACTGGAGTAGTATCATCGTCTGGGTCTGTTGAGGTAGTGTCAGGACTCCAGGCAGGGGACACTGTGGTTGTGGTACCAAAGTAATATGCTGCCGCTCTCAGTGCGGATTGGGTTTTTCCTCGCGGTGCGGCAGATCCGCCACGCATCGCTGTGGACGACGAGCCTGATCATCGGGGTGATGGTGCTCACATTCCTCAACCTGGTGGTGGTGTCAGGCATTTTGGTCGGACTCATACAGGGGTCGATTGACCAGTTCCGTGCACAGTCAACAGGGGACTTGATCATTTCAAACCTGACTGACAAGTCGTTTATCGAAAACAGTCCTAACCTCCTCACACTCCTCGACACTATCCCAGAAATAGACTCGTACTCAGCGCGCTACATCGAGACGGGCTCTGTCGAGGCAAACTATCAAACCAAGCGCGCCAAGGACAAGCCAAACATTGCAGGCACTGCTGTGACAGGCATCGACCCTGCGCGCGAAGACTCGGTCACGGGTATTAGTCAGTTCGTTATCAAGGGAAGTTACCTCGGGCCAAACGACTTTGACCAAGTACTCATTGGCTCGTACCTCCTCAAAGAGTATTTCCCCGTCGAGAGTCCAGGACTCCAAGTACTCGACAACGTCGACGTCGGGAGTAAGGTGCGCATCCAAGTGGGAGGGGTCTTGCGCGAGTTTACCGTCAAAGGAATTTTGAAAACTAAAGTTGATGAGGTAAGTCGCAACGCGTTTTTAGTCGACTCGCAGTTTCGGAGCATGATTGGCCGCACGGACGGGAACGTCGACCAAATAGCCGTGCGACTAAAGCCCGATGCCGACCCCGCAGCGGTCCGCGACACACTGATCCGCGCAGGTGCAGACACCTACGCGCGCGTGCAGACTTTTGAGGACGCACAGCCTAAGTTTCTTAAAGACATCGTCGCGACGTTTAACCTGCTTGGTGCCGCGTTCTCATCTATCGGGCTCGTGGTCGCGTCTATCACTATCTTCATCGTCATCTTTATTAACGCGATTACGCGCCGCAAGTTTATCGGCATTCTCAAAGGTATCGGCATCCACGGACGCGTGATCGAAATCTCGTACGTGTTCCAGTCTATCTTTTACGCAGTCATTGGCTCGGGGATTGGGCTCGCCATGGTGTATGGACTCCTCGTCCCGTACTTCGCGCGTAACCCTATCGACTTTCCATTCTCTGACGGTATCCTCGTGGCGCCGATCGACGAGACTGTCGCGCGCATCGCGCTCCTCGTGGTGTCTACCGTGATAGCAGGGTACATACCGGCGTGGATGATTATTCGCAAAAATACGCTCGACTCTATCCTCGGTCGTAAATAGTATGATTGTCACCAAAAACCTCATCCGCACATTTGTCACCGGTGACATCGTCACGCAGGTGTTAAAGGGTATCGACTTTGAGTCGAAGGACGGAGACTTTATCGCCATCATGGGACGCTCCGGCGCGGGGAAGTCGACGTTTATGTACCAGCTCTCACTCCTCGACTCGCCGACCGATGGCACGATAACCATAGACGGCGTCGATACGCACACGATGCCAGAGTCTAAGCGCGTCGAGTTTCGCCTTACGTACTTCGGGTACGTGTTCCAGGACTACGCGCTCCTGCCAGAGTTGACCGCGCTCGAGAACGTCGCACTTCCACTTTTAATGCAGGGGAAGAAGCGTGCGAAGGCGTATAAAGAGGCGACCACTGCGCTCGAGCGGATGGGGCTCGGCCACCGGCCTAACAACCTACCGTCACAACTCTCCGGCGGCGAGCAGCAGCGCGTGTCTATCGCACGCGCCGTCGCCCACAAGCCGAAGGTCCTCTTCGCCGACGAGCCGACCGCCAACCTCGACAACGAGTCGTCCGAGGCCGTGATGCAGATCTTTAAAGAGCTGAACGAAGAGGGGCAGACTATTATTATGGTCACCCACGAGGAGGTCTACGCCCGCCGTGCGAAGCGCCTCATCGTCATCGACGACGGCCGTATCAAGAGCGAAGAGAAGTTGCACCACAAACACTAGGGAAGAGGTACACTGTCCGTAGTTACTACTTATTTATACAAAAACCTATGGCGTACGTAGACGGATTTATATTGCTCGTGCCAAAGAAGAACAGAAAGGAGTATAAAAAGATGGCAGAGGAAGGGAAGCGTACGTGGTTGAAGCACGGCGCCATAGACTACCAAGAGTGCCGTATGGACGACGACACCAGGGCCAAGTACGGAACACTGAGTTTTGCCAAGATGGTAAAGGCTAAGGCAGGGGAGGAGGTGTGGCTTTCGTACATCGTGTACAAGTCAAAGGGTGACCGCGCTCGCATCAACAAGCTCGTGATGAAGGAGATGGAGACTATGTACAGCGAGAAAGATATGAAGAACATGCCCTTCAAGATGAATCGGATGTCCGTCGCTGGCTTTGCCGTCGAGGTGGGAAAGTAACATGAAAGGCAAGGTCGTCGTTATCACGGGTTCTAGTACAGGTTTAGGCAAGGCGCTGGCACTCGCGTTTGTACAGCGTGGTGCTGTGGTAGTTGTGAATGGCCGCGATAAAGAAACACTTGAGAGAGTGGCTGCTGAGGTGGGCGCAACCGCGTTTGTTGCTGATATCACCAAGGCTGACGACGTTGCCGCACTCGCTGATTTTGCAGTTACACAATTCGGGCACATAGATATCTGGGTCAACAACGCAGGCGTGTGGATGGCGCACGCCCCAGCGACAGAACTAAACATTGAGCGTGTACGCGCGATGTTTGATACAAACGTCTTCGGCCTCATGCTTGGCTGTAAGGTTGCACTGACGCAGATGCGCACACAGGGGTTTGGCACCATACTCAATATCTGTTCAACCTCGGGCCTTGTTGGTCGCCCTACGTCGTCGGCGTACTCGTCGTCCAAGTGGGCAGTGCGCGGCTTTAGCGACTCTATCCGTGGAGAGTGCGAGGGGACCAATATAAAGGTAGTCACTGCCTACCCGGGCGGCATCAAGACGAATCTCTTTGATGAAGAGCGACCCCCAGAATACGCTGACTTTATGACCCCAGAGTCTGTGGCTGAGAAGATAGTCCGTAACTTAGAACTTGAAAGTCCCGAGACAGAGCAAATCATAAAGCGCCCCGCCCAGCCCGACGGACCAAAATAGATGGTCACCCACGAGGAGGTCTACGCCCGCCGTGCGAAGCGCCTTATCGTCATCGATGATGGTCGTATCAAGAGCGAAGAGAAGCTCCACCATAAGCACTAGTACACAATTGCTATAGCTAAGACATCGAGGGCGCCGGATAGGAGAGTGTGCGTCCCTAGGTTGATACTTGAATGCTGTCGCGGGCTTTGCAGTTGACATGGTAAAGAGGTCTCCGTAAGAAGAACTGTAAACTAGCGCCATTTCGCCGAAGCCGGGACCTGTCTGATGAAATTAGTTACAACTTCTATTTTCTTTGCTTACTTAGCGCCTCCTCAGCATAAGAAAAGATTTTTTCAAATTGGTCTTTTGTAGCTTTTGTAATCAATACCGATTCTTTCTTAAAAGACAAAATGCTAAGGGAATGATTAAGAGCACTCTTAAGCGCTGGTGCATCCTTTCTCGCCTGTACATGTGCATTCGTTCCTAAGGCAGCATCTATAATTCGATCAACTTCAGCTTCATTGAAGACGCCCTCCGTTTCAAAAGGTTTCTGTAGTACATCCTGAAGAGTAAAAATTCTCTCCTTAATGAAATCTCCGAATTCCTCAATGTAGGCACTTTTTGCCTTTTCACCACCCTCATCGCCATCAAGCATTACCACAAACGGGGCACCCCAAGATAAGTAAATGCGAATAATTTCCCACAACTGGTCTTTTCCTGCCCCTGGATAGAATCGGAAATCATATTTCTTACGAAGACCAATAACATTATTTATGTATTCAAATGTAAACCAATCATTTTTACCCTCCGTGATAACAATGTTTGGTACTGGTTCAACAGCACTTGGTGCGTACTCGAGTAAATCTAGAATAGGTTGGCAGTAGGACATTTTTGTAACTCCGTAACCCTCTCCAACAAAGGTGAAATATCTAAGTGCATTTATTCTTGCACTATCTTCAAATGTCATATCGCCCTCCAAGTTTTTCTCCGACTGGTTCTCATTCATAACTACGTATGTGCCTGGCAACCACTCCATACGGATTAAATGGTGACTGTGAGTTGAGTAGGCGACCATTGACTTGTCACTCAGGTCTGCAATAGCATCCAATATTTTGGTCTGCGCTTTTGAATGCAGGTTTGACGCAGGCTCGTCAAGCAAAAATAGAATATTCCTAGATCGATTCTTTCTAAACTCTGTGAATAATAGAAATGAAAAGAACCATTTGCATCCCTTACTACGCTCATTAATTGAAAACTGCTGATTAGCATCAGTAATAACCCGGAATGATACCTCAAGGTACGCTCCCTTTTGCTCAGGAATAAGTCGAATCTCTTTGAAGTTTAATTTTTTACCACCGTCTATAAACAGATCTTTCCATGCATCAGTAATTGTTTCATTTAACTTCCCCTCCATTTTTAAAACTCTCCCTGCTGCAGTATCGTGATCAGGTGTCCACAAATCTGCAACCCATTCCTGGAAGGAAGTTGATTTCGGTTGCACTGAAACGAGAATGTCATCCAACACAGACTGCCAAGATTTATTGAGTTCAGTATCTACTTCGACCTGACGGTCATTTGGCGTTGATGTGTTGGTATAAAAAAGTACTTTTTCTGGAATATCAAAAATAAAGTCTTCATAAAAAAGGATTTCTGGCAGTAAATTCTCACGAATATGCTTGATTAACTCAACCCATGAATTTTTGTCGGTAGAAGAAAGGCTTTTAGTTTTTCCTTTCACACGAGAACTGAAGGACACAGTTTTAGTAGTATCAACGTACTGATGGTCTTTGAAGTTAAAGTTAATGGTATAGGTGAACTCCTCACCAATTTCGAGTGTAGTCTTTTTTCCGATCTCCTTCCATTTTTTCAGAATGGAATTCTTGTCAGTCTCGTCTAATAGAGCTGATGCCGTCAATTCCACACTTCCAGTGAAGTCTGTACCTTTAGGTCTAAGCATTTTATACTCGTCAGCATTCGGTGTCTGGCCTCGAGCTACGCGGTAAAAAAGCTCTAGCGACTTCAAAATTGTAGTTTTACCGCTTTCATTTAAGCCGACGAGGGTCAGGATACGGTTTTTCTGCAAGTCTAAGTCAACTTTCTCAATGCCCCTATAGTTTTCAAGATGGAAGCTCTTGTATTGCATGTAGATTATTTATTCTTTTTTCATTATACGCCGCCCTTCCTCAAAAGCCACAGGAGACTAAAAGGTCAAGTTTCGTTAGCAGAAAACAACATATATCCTACTAGAAGGAAATAACGTATATGTAGACAGTCAACGTCCCATAATTTGCAAATCAGGCAATGAAGAGTACTCTGATTTTGTGAATACGGAAGATGAGGAGTTTGAGAAAGATGTGAAGGGACTGTGGGATCAGTGGTTATTTGTTGTGGTTGCGACTTGTTTAGCCGTATTTATTGGTATAGCTGTAAATGCAGCTTATGAAATTTTAAGAGATTGTTTCTCAGCTTGGTATATACTTGTCCTCGGCATTATTTTTAGTTTGATATTAATAGACCTCTTTACCTATCTTCTAACAACTCTTTACCACACGCGTGAGCATCCTGAGGAGACATATTCAGGATTTCTAAAGAGGTATTGGAAGATGCGAGTTAGAAGCCTGCAGTTCTGGAGAAAATAGGAGTTGCTTGTTTAATGCGCTATTGCTATAGCGAGGACGTCGAGGGCGCCGGAGGAGAGGAGCGCACGGCGGGCGTGGGGGCAAGATGTACACGACTAACTATTCTCTTATTCACGCGAATAGGAGAATAGTGCGGTTTAGGAATACATAAAGGTGGTTGCCTCCTAGATAGGTTCCTCACTCGCTCCACAGGTTCACAACGAGTTTTGGTATAGTGTTGATATGAAGATAATCGACCTGACATTGCCATTGTATTCTGGCATGCCAGTTTTCCCTGGTGATCCTGAAGTGTCTATTGAGCTCGTAGCAACACTAGAGAAGGACGGGTGGAATATGCGCCGCATGCAAGTAAACACGCACGATGCAACGCACATGAATGTTCCGATTCATATGGTTGCGGGAGGTAAAAATTTAGATGACTACTCGCTCGAAACATTCTGTGGTCCAGCAAAAATCTACATGCCTGATGCTCCGATGGAGCCCTCATTTGGATACATATTTAGAGACAGAAACATTGATACGGCAATCGCAGAAGAAATAAAGAAAGTAAAACCCAGATTTGTTGGCATCTCAAGCGAATACGAATGGGATATAGAGATTGAGAAAGATCTCTTGGTTACTGGGATCATCCAGTATGAGCATCTTGCAAATACTGCCGAGTTGCCCGAGAATTTCTTCTTTTATGGTATGCCTCTAAAGATCAAGGAAGGGGACGGAAGTCCAGTCAGAGCATTTGCTGTGGTTGATTAAGGTTCCAACATCGTCCCATAGGGTCCACAACGGTATTTCTCAGTTATACTCTAGGCTATGAAGATCTATATTTCTCATCCGAATAGTATTGATTTTAAAACTATTTTGTACGAGCCCTTGAAAGCATCAGAACTTTCACAAAAGCATGAATTCTTTCTGCCTCATGACGAGGGTCGTGATGAGAACACAAAGGAAGTGATCCGTACGAGCGGATTACTTATTGCAGAAGTTTCTGAACCATCAACAGGTTCTGGAATTGAAATGGGATGGGCAAGTGCTTTTGAGGTACCAGTATGGTGCGTCTATCAGAAGGACATGAAGCCTTCAGGGTCTGCAAAATATATTGCTTCAAAAATGTTTGCCTATACCGACAGCAAAGACCTTACTTCGATTCTGAATAAAGAGTTAGAAACTGTAGATTAGGATTCCAACCTCGTCCCATAAGGTCGGGACTAGTGCGCAATCGCAATAGCGAGGACGTCGAGGGCGCCGGAGGAGAGGAGAGCCCGGCGGGCGTCGGAGAGGGTGGCACCGGATTCGGTGACGTCGTCTATGAGGATGACGAAGCGGCCGCGCGCACGCGAGTGCGCGCGGAATGCGCCTTGCATGTTCGCTTTTCTTTGCGATCGTGCAATGTGTACTTGTGATGTGCGGTCCTCGCGCGTAAGGAGTGTGTCGTCGTACGTTACGTCGGGCATGCGATCTGCGATAGCGCGGGCGAAGAGTGCTGCCTGGTTATACCCACGCTCGCGGAGTCGCGCGGCCGAGGAGGGGATAGGCGCGAGGACCACGTTCTCCCAACCAGAGAGGGCGCGCGCTTCTGCCACGAGTTCTGTGAGGTAGTCCGCAGCGAAGGGCGCGACTTTATCTCCGACCGAGCGCTCGCCGTAATACTTCACTGCCTGCACGAGGGAGCGGACACGCTCATCGTGATAGGGGAGCAGTGCATGGATCCACGGATGGCCCGGGAGCACCGTCGGTGTGGCAAGGTCTGCAATGTCCTCGTCAGAAAGTATCCGTGCTCGGGTTGCACGCGGATGGCGCGGCAAAAGTGTGTCAAAGACTGCGACGACACATAAAGTCAACGCACGCCACATGCTATACTCTCCCCATAGTACTATGGAGTTTTCATTGGGAAAGGTCGGTGAGTACCTGTCTCGGTTCAGCGGCGCGCTTGGTCAAAAGGAAAGCGAGTCAGTGGTGGGCGTTGACATAGGGACCTCAAGCATCAAACTCGTACAACTGCGCGAGCGGCACGGCTCTGCGATTTTGGAAACCTACGGCGAGATAGCACTCGGCCCCTACGCGCAGGCGCAAGTTGGGCAGTCGACCTCGCCGCCAGCAGAAAAGATACAAGAGGCCTGCACCGACCTTATCCGTGAGGCAAACGTGACCGCTCGCACCGGCGGTTTTTCAGTACCGCTCTCATCCTCACTCATCACACTCCTTACGCTCCCTACTAAAAACGCTGACGACTTAAAGTCGATGGTGCCTATTGAGGCGCGCAAGTACATCCCGGTCCCCGTGTCCGAGGTGGCGCTCGACTGGTTCGTGATCCCTGAGGAAGAGGTCAAGTTTCTTGGCGCACCCAAGGACACACGTCCACAAAATGCGACCGACATTTTAATGGTCGCAATTCACAA
>JAMNXM010000035.1 GCA_023653145.1 Minisyncoccota bacterium
AGCGCACCGGATTCCCCTGTGCGCTGAGGCGCGTCACTACCTCAAAGAGTGTGTATTGGTTTGTGGTAATAACCAAGACGTCGCGACGCGGAAATGCGTACATGATTGGCCACTCAGGTTGCGAAACGCGGACATCGATGTTTTGGATCACCTTGTCAGTAAAGGCGAGTGTCGGAGGGATGGTGCCGTCCTTCGGTTTAAAAAAGTTCCCCAATCCGCGGGCCATGTCTTCTTCCCATCCGAGCATCGCACCGTACGCGCGGTCGTACTGCGTGATTTCAATAATGATAAACGGTTGGTTGCGGTCGAAGGAGTGTACGCCAACCATCACCGAGCGCGCTTCGCGCAAGAGTCCTGCTGGCGCATTAAATTGTGCCAACACCACTTCTGGAGATGTGGTTGCCTGGATAAATGCAGGGCGCACATGCAGCACCTCTCCTAATGCAAGGTCGGCGCCGGTGCGTTCAACGAGGAGTGTGTCCGAGAGTGAACGGAAGTTAGGCACGTCAATCACACGGGTTTTGTTTGGGAATATGATGGTCGGCTCGGCCACGATTGTAACTTCAGTGTTGATGATTGAGTACACATACGCGCCACCAAGCGCGAGTCCTCCAACAATAATAAGTGCGAGGGTTCCGATGAGGAGTGCAGAGTTTTGAAACGGCGAAGTTTTAGGTTTCGGGTCGTCGTCGAGTGCGATCTCGCGGGCTGCACGTTCGCGCTCTTGCTGCACAATAGATGCAACCGTTGTCCCCTTCTTCTTTATCTCTTCAGACAAATCGTCTGCAAAGGTGCGCAATCGTGGGATGTCATGCGACAGTTGCGCGTCGCGTGCTGCGGCGCGCGCACGAACCTCAGCTTCTATGAGCTGAGGTTCGTTTGGGTCGCTGCTAACTTTCTCGTCGGTGTCCGCCATGGTGTCCGCCGTCGCGTCGTGGACCACGGTGTCTGAAGTCGCCTCCGCCGTGCATGCCGCCGTCAGCAGGTGCAGGTTGCAAATTTTTTCGTGTTGCGAATTCAGGATCGACCATCTTTATAGAGAGGTTAACACGTCCCTGATCATCAATTTCTTTAATAACGACACGCACTGACTCGCCGACTGAGAGCGCTTCGCGTACCGTAGCGATTCGAAATGGTGCGATTTCAGAAATGTGCACCAACCCTTCTTGCTTACCACCTCCGAGTTTGACGAATGCTCCAAAGTCCATGATGCGAGTTACTGGCCCTTCAACTACGTCTCCAGGTTGGAAGACGCGCGTCATGTCGCGGATTGCTGCGGCCGCCTTCTCTGCCGCGTCGCCGATACCCGTAATAAAGATCGTGCCGTCTTCCTCGATAGCGATACCGGTTGCGCCTGAGTCTGCTTCAAGAGCGCGAATGTTTTTGCCGCCTGGGCCGATGACGAGACCGATCATATCAACGGGTACTTGGAGCGTGACTATTTTTGGCGCGCGTGGCGAGAGCGTGGCGCGCGGTGCTGGGATTGCTGCAGTAATCACATCAAGGATCTTCATGCGAGCAGCACGTGCTGCAGCAAGCGCATCAACCATAAGTGTCGGTGGTATACCGTCGAGTTTCACATCGAGTTGGATTGCAGTGACACCGTCTTTGGTACCTGCGACCTTAAAGTCCATGTCGCCGTGGTGGTCCTCTGCGCCCTGAATGTCAGTGAGGATGGCGTACTCTGTTGGGCCTTCATACATGATGCCCATGGCAATTCCTGCAACAGGAGCCTTGATAGGTACACCGCCGTCCATGAGTGCGAGCGTGGAACCGCACACGGAACCCATCGATGTGGAACCATTTGATGAAAACGCTTCAGACACCAAACGGATAACGTATGGGAACTGCTCCTTCGGTGGTATCACAGCAGCGAGCGCTTTCTCTGCGAGAGCTCCGTGCCCAACCATACGACGGTTGAGTCCACCAAAGCGTCCTGTCTCTCCGGTTGAGTATGGTGGGAAGTTGTAGTGGTGCATGAAACGCTTCTTGGTTTCTTGCCCCTGCCCTTCAATAGAGTCTATGACTTGCTCATCGTCTGGACCGCCGAGTGTGAGCGCAGTAAAGATATGCGTTTGTCCGCGATAAAAGATACCAGTGCCGTGGAGCACAGGTGAAATACCACCTGCTTGCGCAAAGAGTGGACGGATCTCATCCATCGCGCGGCCGTCGACGCGCTTCTTTTCTTTGATCGCTTTGTCCCGCAACAGTGTTTCTATGCGCTCGTCAAGATACTTCATTGCTTCGTCTTTCTCGGTCGGAAGTTTTTCTTCTACCAACGCTTTCCACTGATCAGCAAATGCTTTCTGGGTTTCTTTGCCAGGCTTTCCGGGGAATGTTGCTGCCTCAAAACCACTTTCAAATTCTTTGAAGAGTTCATGGATTGCAGGGTTTCGCTCCTTTGTCTTGATCTCACGCTTTTGCTTGCCGATTGCAGCAACAACTTGTTTCTGGAATGCCTGCACCTTTTCGATTTCTGCCATTGCGACAGTAAAGGCTTGTGCAATAACGCTTTCAGGTACTTCCTTTGCGCCAACCTCGATCATGGTAATCACGCCGTCTTTGCCGCAGACCAAGAGGTCAAGCTCTGCATCGTCTGCGTTTCGCTCTGCGTACGTTGGGTTTACGATAAACTGGTCGCTCCCTTTTTTCTTTCCAATGCGCACCGCTGATACAGGGCCGCCCCACGGGATGTCAGAGGTACCAAGTGCGAGCGACGCTGCAATAACGCCCAAGACATCTGGGTCGTCCTGGTCGATAGACAAAACAGTCACGACGACCTGCACGTCTTTGCGCAGTACTGGGTTAAAGAGTGGGCGGATAGTGCGGTCAACAATGCGGCCGGAAAGTATTGCGTCGTCAGACGGTCTACCTTCGCGACGGATAAAGCGTGAGCCCAAGATTTGGCCTGCTGCATAAAAGCGCTCCTCGTACTCAACCGAGAGCGGGAAGTAGTCAATATCGGTGCGCTCCTTGCTACCCATCGTTGCAGTCACAAGCACCATCGAGTCACCCATTCTCAAGATGACGGATCCGTTTGCTTGCTCAGCTAAGTCGCTAAACGTCGCCTCGATGGCCTTGCCACCGATTTCAGCACTAAACTTTTTTTGTTGCATATGCCTCTATGCTTACGGAGATTCGCAGATTTCAGGCGTGGGCCTGCATATCTGAGAACCTCCCCAATAATGTATTCACTGTATCACGCGAAACAAAAAACCGCCTTAGGAACACTGAGGCGGTTTTTTTGTATCTGCTTTACTTTCCGTCTGTGTCTGCACCGACGACGGTTGGTGTTGAGTCGTCGTCGAGGTCGGCATCCCCCTTCTCAGGTTGATCAGGTTCATCCGGTGTCGTGCCTGCAATAAACGCTGGGAGGTACGGTGAAGCAGAGCGGCCGCTCGCAAGGAGGTACGTTTTTGGCTGTTCCCCCATGTCGACAAAGTCGTCCGCAACCTCGCGGAGGCGCCCTGACGCGCTTTTACCAAACGCAATAACCTCTACCTGGACACCCTGACTTTTGAGATATTCAACGAGTGGTACAAAGTCGCCGTCTCCAGTCGCGAGGACTATAGCATCGAGTTTCCCTGCAAATGTCACCGCATCTATTGCCATACCGACGTCCCAGTCGGCCTTCTTGGCACCGCCATAAAAGACCTGGAGATCTTTGGTCTTTGTTTCAATACCAATTTTATTCAACGCTTCAAAAAACGCCTTTTCGTCTCCAGACTCTGTGGTTACGACGTAGGCTGCCGCGTGTATGAGGACGCGCCCTGCTACTGCTTCTTTAAGTACAGCTCCAAAGTTTACTCGGGCACGGAAGAGGTTTTTGGCCGAGTGGTATAGGTTCTGCGTGTCGATAAAAACGCCAACCCGCTGCGCTTTATGTTTGATAACTGCCATGTAAAAAATAGGCGCGAACGACCCGTACGAGCCGCGTGCATTAAAAATAAAAAATACTCCTTCAGTATACTAAACTCTGACCCGCTGTGGCGAGTTACTTCTTGAGACCGAGGGTCTTGATGACTTTAGCGTACTCCTTCTTATCTGACTTTTCGAGGTACTTGAGATGCGAGCGGCGGTCAGCAACCATCTGTAGGAGGCCGCGGCGGCTGTGCTTGTCTTTGAGGTGCTTCTTAAGGTGCGCTGCAAGTTCAGCGATTTTCTTGGTCAGGAGGGCAACCTGGACTGATGCTGAGCCCGTATCGGTGTCGTGTTTACCGACAGCCTTTACGACTCGTGCTTTCTGCGTCTTCGTGAGCATGGCGTTACTCTAGCACGCTTTTTTACCAAATGCAACTACTTCTCGTCGTTCGTGTCCATGGCCCACCATATGAACAAAAGGCCTCCTACTCCGGACAAAACCATACCTGTGCCGTACGAATACCGCCAGTCGTCCATATATATGCCAGGTACAGCAATAGCCCCAACTAATGCGATCCCAATTCCAACATATACCAGTGTTCCATCGGTCTCGTATTTCATTTCGGACAAATCATACTTCCAAAAGTTCTGTTTGCAACGGATTATTGTGCGAAGTGTGGCGGTATACTAAGTGTATGACCCTCGAGGAGTTAAAACGTGAGTTTTTAGAGTACCTCGAGATTACCAAGGGGCGGAGCATCAAGACGGTCGCAAACTACGACCACTACCTCACCCGCTTCTTGTCGTACGCTAAAGCCAAGTCCCCTGCTGACATTACCGACCAGGGTATCCGAGAGTACCGACTGTGGCTGAACCGCCTCCCTGCCCCAACCGGCACCTTGAAGCGCAAAACTCAAAACTTTCACCTGATTGCGCTCCGTGCGTTCCTCAAGTACATGGCAAAGCGCGATGTTAAGAGCCTCCAGCCTGACAAGATAGAGTTGGCCAAGGTGCCTGAGCGCTCACTCGACCTCATTACGTCAGTAGAACTGGGACGAATTATGAAGGCGCCCGACACGACCAACCTCAAAGGGCTCCGTGACCGCGCCATACTTGAACTCCTGTTCTCTACGGGACTGCGTGTATCAGAGTTGTGCTCCTTGGACTCGGACATCGACCTTTCGCGTGACGAGTTATCTATTCGTGGTAAGGGCGAGAAGATCCGTGTCGTGTTTCTTTCAGATACTGCCAAAAAAGCGGTCGCAGAGTACCTCAAAGCACGCAAAGATATGGAGGAGGCGCTGTTTGTAAACTATGGTCGCGGCAACCAAAAGCCCGGGAGGCTGACACCGCGCGCAGTTGAAATGTCGGTAAAGTACTATGCCATCAAGGCCGGCATTACCAAAAAGGTAACGCCGCACGTGATCCGGCACTCATTTGCTACTGACTTGTTAGAGAATGGTGCAGATCTCCGCTCAGTGCAGGCACTTTTGGGACACGCCAATATTCAAACGACACAAGTCTATACCCACGTCACTGACAAGCACCTCCGCGACATCCACAAACGCTTCCACGGCACCAAGCGAGGCTAGTATTCTTGACAAAAGTCAATATATAGTATATGATGTATAGGTTTTCCTATGGCATCGTACGATCAGTTTCGTCCCCCTGTGGCAAGCATCTCATTCGCCGCACTTGGTGTGGCGGCTTGTGCAGCACTCTTCGCATTTGATATTGACGCGCACGCGGGCGAGGTCCCAGAGGGACTCAGCCCGTTTGATGAGGTGAATGATAGGGTTGCGCGACTTGGCATTCCAGAGTCGCTCCTCGCAGCGCTCGGAGCACCACTGACTGTAGGAGATCTTGAGAAGACTGCAGAAATTTTACGAACGCACGACGCGTGGATGCGGGCAGTGCTCGATGAGTACCGTTGGACGATGCTCTATGATGCTGCTGATAAGGCTCGGTATGATCAACTCAAAATTGCACATGAAGAGTTGCAGGCAACACTTGCAGATATTGAGGCGCACAAAGCAGAATTTGCAAAGATCGAGGTATTAGAGCAGAAATTACTTGACGTCGTCGATCCAAAGGTACTCAAAATTCGTATTGATG
>JAMNXM010000004.1 GCA_023653145.1 Minisyncoccota bacterium
AAAGTTAGACACTGCTGATTTAGTAAGAAAGCCATAGTAGCCAGTGACCAATCCTTGTGGATAGAGCGTTGGGTCAGCAGCAAGATATGTCTGAAGCGCTGAGACGTCTGTCCCAGTCATACCAACTTCAAGTTGACGCTCCAAAGTAGCGGCGAAAGTAAGTACTGGTAGGGCAACGACTGCTGCCACAACGGTAAGGGCGAATATATGTTTCATATGATGTAGGTGTAATTATGTGTAGCAATAATAATGTGGAGTAGTCGACCGTGCCCCCAGTACTTATAGAGCCGAGCGTGCGGGCAGAACATTACACTTTTGAATTACAGTGGCTGGTGACTTGGGGCCCTAGAGGGAATCCCCTCCGGGCCGGGAATCGCCCGCGACTAAACTGCTAGGCAGTTTGTCTGGGCACCGACTCGGCAAGGAGTGTCCATGGTCACAGGTTTTTGCGTGCTCGCAAAACCCGCGACCCCGCCTCACTCGCCTGTGCTCGCTCCGGCCGTCACAAATCAAAAATCGCACATCCCTGTGCGATTTTGGTATTTGTGACCCTACCGGGAATCCCCTCCGGGCCGGGGCGAGAGTACGCCCTTCGATTATCTCGTTTAGAGATTCATGTGCCAACAAAAAATCCGCAATAAGCGGATGTTTTTGTCGGCATGACCCTACCGGGAATCGAACCCGGATTCTCAGCTTGAAAAGCTGGTGTCCTAACCATTAGACGATAGGGCCGTAGGGATGAGTATATCGTAAAAAGCATTTATTGTATATATGTTAGACTGGTATAAGCATAATGGTTCGAAAAAATAATCAAAGGAAACTTTCAAAAAGCGAATCAGGAAGACTTGGCGGACTTGTTCGTGTAGAGAAAGGTAACATTGGTACTGAGGAGGGCAGACGAAAAGGAGGTCTGCATTCACTTGAGACGCATCGTACATCCAAAACGGGGTTCAAGTTACTACGACCAGTGCGTGCTCCGAAACGCTCTGCCGCGTTTGCAGAACTCATTGGTGTTATGTACGGTGATGGTCACGTTGATAAGTATCAAGCAACTATAACGACTAATGCTGACACTGATAGCGAGCATGCGCAGTATATACAGAAACTTGTGCACGCGGTTTTTAAACTGACACCCTCGTTTTCACTTAGGAAGGATAGTAAGGCATGCACGATAACAATAAATTCACGTAATGTATGCGACTACTTTGAACGTGAGGGGATTCCGAGGGGCAATAAAATTGCTCAAGGACTGAGTGTCCCGCACTGGATTAATGCACAGGGTGTATACAAGTACGCATTTACACGTGGACTCTTTGACTCTGATGGGTGTGTATTTCAAGATGTGCATCTAATACGCGGTAAAGAGTACCGAAATATTGGTATTGCGTTTGCAAGTAAGTCACGAGAACTGTTAGTGCATTTTACCCAGGTGCTTACCACACTCGGTCTCCACCCTACACAAACGACCCCGCATAGGGTATTCTTGCGTAGAGCCAAAGAGGTTGATACGTACTTCAGGGTTATAGGGTCATCGAACGCTAAACATCTTGGACGTTACGCTCAGTTTCGAAGGTGACACGGAGAGGTGTCAGAGTGGTCGAATGAACATGTTTCGAAAACATGCAGGGGGGTAACCCCCTCGAGGGTTCGAATCCCTCCCTCTCCGCAACGACCTCACAGAATAGCGACCAGCTATTCTATGAGGGTGTCGTGCTTAAGTAGTTTGAGGTTCGACTACCGGAATAATTACGTTACAATGGGAATTATGGATTTTTTAAAGAAAAACTTTGCGCTCCTCCTCGCGTTTGCATTACCTATAGTATTACTTTGTGCTGTTGCGTTAAGTACGTATCTCCCGTCACTGTTTCTGTCTACTAACTATAATTTTGTTTACACGTCATGTACTGACGGGTCAGAGTATTACTACTCATATAACTGCAACAACTACCTCCAAAAGCGGTACGCAGTTGTTGACAACACCATTGTGGCGAACACAATAGACCCGACTTTGGATTCAGATGGTGACTCGATACCTGATGTAAAAGAAAACTACACTGCTCGTATTTTCCTACACGACACGCAGAAAAACGAGAGTAGGGAAATTACCCTCGAAGAGGCGCAAACACTCACACTCACGAGTCTCATTACATCGCCCGATGGTGTCACTGTCTCAAGTCACTATGACCGAGGTGGGGGAGACTTTTTCTTCATCTTTGGAGGAGGCTCTTCGTCGCACGGGTATTACCTTACTAAGGGGGCGAGTAGGGATAAGTTGAATCTTATTAACAGCACCGACCAGTATTATTACAGAAATAATTTTCAGTTTGTTGGATGGGTACTACCCCCAAGAAACTAACCATTCATACCACTGCATATGAACAAAGAAGAATTGGTGCAAGAGCTTTTGGTCAAAATAAGTACGGGTGAGATAACTCGCGAAGAACTGACGGCACGCCTGCACCTCACCCCTGCGACGTCCGGGGCGCCAGTATCTGAACAGGCAAAAGTCGCCACCACATTTTCGGTAACGAAAATGCTCTACGTGTTGGGGGCTGCGATCGTCGTGGTTGGTGTTGTTATTTTTGTTTCTCAAATTTGGAACGATACAGGCTCATTTGAGCGAATTGCAATGACGCTCGGGCTCGGCCTTGTGCTCGCTGGCGCAGGGTCTACCTTGCTGAAGAGCAGGCCTCAGGAAAGCATCGGGACCGTCTTTCACTTTATTGGCGGCATGCTGATCCCAGGTGGGGCAGTGGTGACGCTTTCAGAAATAAATGTTGATTCAGTTTCCTTGTGGCCGGTAGCACTAACATTTGGAGTGATCTTTGCCTTTTATCTATTGTTAAATTCGGTACACAAAAATTCGATTTTGACGTTCTTCTCAATAGCAAATGGTACTGCCTTTGTGTACCTCCTTGTTGCCGCTATTATTGATGGTCCTACTTATTTCTATGAGGATCTGTTTACATACCTAACAATGGCGATGGGCGCGAGTTACTTATTGTTGGCGCACTCGTTCCGTGGCGGTTGGAATAACAGGCTTGTCGGGTTCTTGTACTTCTTCGGTAGTATAGGTTTTCTTGGCGCCGCTTTTTCGCAAGTGTTTGATTCGGTAGGGTGGCAACTGCTCTACTTTGCTATCGTCTTCGGTGGACTTGCCTTGTCGGTGTATATGAGGAGTCGCAGCATTTTGGTACTGAGCACCTTGTTCCTCATTGCCCACGTTTCGTATATCACGGGGGAGTATTTTGCTGATTCCTTAGGGTGGCCAATATCTCTCGTCATTCTGGGGTTTATCTTCATTGGACTTGGCTATATCTCAGTCAACATCAACAAAAAGTACATTGCGAGTTAGGAGTGTAGAGAGCGCCTATATTTCCTTAGGCTTCCCACACTGCTCGTGTGATGACTCGCGCTTGGTGAAGCGCTGGAGGCTTTTGCCTTGCCACTCTACTATGTCGAAAAACTCGTTGACGGGGCGGGTGAAGTACGGCCAATCGGGGTTGTCATACATGGGCTCGTAGACCGCCATCATCTCGCCCGTGTTTGAATGCTCCGCGGTGCATACAACGCGGTACCAGTCGCCCTTGTAGTGCTGATACTCCTCGCCGGCGTACACCATCCGCTCTGGTACAACGATAGGGTCGCCGCGCATACTAACCGCGTGCCGCCTTGAGCGCATGAGTCCACCACAATAGTTGTTCGATCATGCCATCGACTGGCTTTTGGAGTGACGCAAACAACTCTGCCGCAGTCATTGAACCTCCGCGCATACCAAAGTACTTGTCGCCGGAGATGTGCACTGCGTTTCGGATCGGCGCCATCTGGAGTTCTACCGCAATAAGTCGCAAGTGTTCAACGGCGCGCGAGCCGGAAACACTGCCATAACTGACAAAGGCGACAGGCTTCTGGTTCCACTCTCGGTAGACCCAGTCCAAAGCATTTTTGAGTACCGCGGTGGTGCTGTGGTTGTACTCGGGTGCCACCATCACAAATGCATCTGCCGACTTGATCTTTGCAGTAAATCGCACCACTGCTTCGTGTGTGTACGGGGTGGTGAGCATGGCAGGTGAGACCGACTCGTTAAAAAACGGCATGTCGTAGTCCCTGAGGTCGATGACTTCTGCGGTGGCGCCGTGCTTTACGAGTTCCGCCGCTACCCAGGCGGCTGCCTGGTCGCTAAATCTGCCCTCGCGAGTGCTCCCTGCAATAACGGCTATGGTTGGTGGTGTGGTGTTCATAGGTACTTTAATGGTACCACTGACCCCCTCAGTAGGCTTGGGTATACTGGAGGGGTTGCACAACGAGCAGTCCATTAACTAGAAATCTCATTTTTTACTGATATGCAAAAGCCGCAAAAGGCGCATACAACCAAAAAGTTTTTTAGCAGAGAGACATCTGTTTCGATAGTTATCAATGCAACACCTGAAAAAATTTGGGAGATACTGGCAACTGTTGGTAATTATAAAAACTGGAATAGTACTATCGTTTCGATAGAGGGGGAGATACAGCCTGGTGGGGTTATAAAAATTGTACCCGCCATAAGTCCGAATAGAACGTTTACGCTGAAGATACAAGCATTTGAACCGTATACCAAAATGGTTTCAGGTGATGCGATGGGGCGTCGAACTTTTTTGCTTGAAAAAGTGCCTGACGGAACATTATTTACTATGACAGAGAAGATAGGCGGCCCGCTGTACCCATTGTTTGCAATGATGATCCCGTCTTTTGATGAATCATTTGATACCTATGCAAGAGAGTTAAAGGTAGAGGCCGAAAAGTGATAGGAGAATAGGTGAGGCCGCCAACCCCGCTATTTTTTGTTGCAGAGCCCATCTGTGGGACAATGTATATACTCCAGCCCCTTGGGTGGGGAGGAACTAAATGGTGGCTGACCCCATTTTTCAATAGAGAACGAAATACGTGCCTGGTAGAAAACGCCTCAGATGAGGAGAATGTGGTGCGTTTTGCGCTACAGGCTGGCTCTGACCAGAGACAAGTTATCGATTTCGTACAGAGCATCCTCTCGGGTGCGACCATCATAGAGCCCTTGAAGAGTATTCCGAACCCGGTGCTATCGAAACTAAAGGTTAATGACCCAGATCGGTACGACATATAGGGATTACTTGTCCGAGCCCATCTGTGGGATAATGTATATACCCCAGCCCCTAGGTAGGAAAGAACTAAATGGTGACTGACCCAATTTCCACAGAAGAAAATCAAAACCATACACCTGCGTTTTTAGTTGCTAGTGCGCACCTACATCATCTGATTTCTATTGCGGATGATTTTGTGCGCTCAGCAGAGCTTCTGTATAAAAGTAAATCAGGCTCTTCGGAATACCTTCAATCTTTTCATTTGTTGGTCTCAGTTGCATTTGAACTATATCCAAAAGTGATTGTTGGACATGAAGTTTGTTTGAAACATTTGAAACATGAGAATAATATCGATCTGACAGTCAATGCGTTGAGAGATGAGATTGTAAAAGAACAGAAAAGGAACTGCCACAACCTCAAGAGTGCTTTTGAGGCGAATCTATTACTTATGGACAAGCTCGGAATTGAGTCAATTTCTAGAGTTCCAGAAAATCCTAGTAAGGAGTGGTTTGTGAGCGAGTATAGATTTAAAATTAAAGATCACCCCTATCTTTTGAGTATAAAGGATGTCGAGGCAGTTAGGTACGGTTCGTTTTCAAGTAATCAAGATCTTGCTATCAGTTGGCTTGGGGGTGATGTGATCCTCCAACTACTTCTAAAATTGAAGGAGTTTGTCCGTGAGATGAGACTTGAGACCATACAGAAAATGAGGCAAGTGATTTAAGTTTTAGGTTTCAAGCCTGCTAAAATGCACCCATGAAGCGGAAGGGGGCGGTGCATAGGATGCCAGCAGACTTACGGAAGGCCGTTACGGCGAGTGCACGGGCACAGCGAACGTGGGACGCGACTACCGAGCTCGCGAAGAGCGAGTGGGCCTGCTGGGTCACGTCGGGAAAGCGCGCCGAGACCCGAGGGGTTAGAATAGGGAAAGCAGTATCTAAGTTAGAAGGGGGAATGCGCCGTCCGTGCTGCTGGGCGGGGTGTCCACACAGATAATAATACCTATGCAAAAAATAACTCCGTGTTTGTGGTTTGAGAAAGATTTACCAAACGTCATTGAGTACTACAAGGGTATTTTTAAGGACAACATACAGGTTGTGTATCTCGGTGACCTCGAGACTGGTCCGGGTGGCGCGTATCAGTTTGCGACTATCGAGCTTTTCGGTACGAAGTACGACCTATTAGCTGCGGGTCCGATGTTTAAGTTTACTGAGGCGGTGTCACTCACCATCAGTACCGAGGATCAGGAAGAAACGGACTATTACTGGAATGCGCTCACCGCAAACGGTGGTGCAGAGAGTCAGTGTGGCTGGTGCAAGGATGCGTACGGTCTCTCTTGGCAAGTAGAACCAAAGCTCCTCAGAGAACTTTCGACCAGTGCGGATGCAGATAAAAGAGGTTACGCGATGCAGGCTATGTTCGTTATGAAAAAGATTATTGTTAAAGACCTGGTAAGGGAATCAGTCTCGTAATCAATGAAAACCTTAGCCGTACTACGAGATTTAGATATCGCATCAGACATCCCTGCACCTGCGGTGTACGAGGAGCGCACTGCCGCACGTGCGGTTGTGTATGACGCAGAGGGGAACGTCGGTCTTATGTACTCGACAGTGCACAACTACCACAAGCTACCGGGCGGAGGCGTCGAGACGGGCGAGGACTTTGTGACGGCGCTTAAGCGTGAGGCGAAAGAGGAGATAGGGTGCGAGATAGGCGACATCGTCGAGCTCGGATACGTCGAGGAGTTTAGAAATAAAATCGCGCTCCACCAGCACTCGTACTGTTATACCGCCCGCGTTGTGGGCGAGAAGGGTGAGCCAGCCTTAGAGGAGGGCGAGAAGGCAGAGGGCTTCGTCACGGTGTGGATGCCACTCGACACCGCAATAGAGACACTGACGCGCGAGATGGGTAACGACGTATACCTCGCTCGATTTATGACTCGCCGCGAACTTGCCTTTTTGCAAGAGGCGAAGGAGAGTACACTGTAGGTATGCAAAAAATAAACATCGATAACCATGGCGCGTCAGGGCTCCTCTGGCTCACGGGTTGGCTCTTCACGGTGGGGTACTTAAGCCTCGGGTTTTGGGATGGCGTGTGGGCGTTCTTTATCTGGCCCTACTACATTGGCTCGCATCTGTCTTTGTTTGGGTTCTAATGGACACTACCACGCTCATTGGTGTGGTGGGGGCTGGGATTATCTTGGTTTTCTTTGTGCTTAATCAAACCAAGGTTCTTGATATAGATAATTTTTGGTACGACCTTGGTAACACCGTTGGGTCAGGACTTTTGGTGTACTATGCTGTACTCCTCGGCAGTATCCCGTTTATCATCCTCAACGTGGTGTGGATGCTGTTTTCTCTCAAGGATGTAGTACAAAGTCTGCGAAAGTAAATGAAACCTGATATCGTGCGCACCGCGCTTGAGCACCTTGCGGAGGACGCACGGCTGAAGGTGCTGATAGAGAAGTATCCGAAGCCAAAGTTCGAGAAAGACCGCGATCCTTTTGAGGCACTGTGTCGCGCCATAGTCGGACAGCAACTGTCAGTGAAAGCCGCAACTACTATATACAAGAGATTTATTACCTTATATGGTAATCAGCTGACTCCACGAAAGGTAGCGAAAACGAGTATAGAAAAATTTAGGAGTGTTGGGGTGTCTAATCAGAAGACAGGTTACCTACTAGACCTCTCAAAGAAATTTTTAGACGGGACAGTGGCGCCAAAGCGCTTTAGTACTATGTCAGACGAGGAGATACGCGGGCACCTAGTTGCTGTTAAAGGCATTGGTACTTGGACAGCCGACATGTTTTTAATGTTTACACTCCACCGGCCAGACGTGCTACCGACAGGGGACTTGGGGACACAAAAGGCAATGCAAAAACTATTTAAACTAAAGACCCTTCCCACGCCAGAGAAAATGCAAAAACTGGCGGAACCGTGGCGCCCGTACCGGACGCTCGCGTGCCGGTATTTGTGGGACTTTTTAGATAACCGATAATCCCCAACTATGGCTTTACAAAGCCATACATGAGCGATATGCTCTAAAAGTTGTGTGTCGATACAACAGTTAGTAGTTAATACAGAAATTCATGACAAATCCAGAATCATTTCTTGAGTTGGTTTCCTTTGATCACCTCTTCATTGGCATGTCAGCAATGCTGTTTATTGCAACGCTGCTGCAGACAGTTCCTACTGGTGCCACAGTTCGGCATTATTAAGTTGATACGAAAACACCGTCCTATTGGACGGTGTTTTTTGTTTAGCTAGCTTTGAGGTACACGTAGATGTCCTCGAGCGCTTTGACTGCGTCTCCGGCGGCAATGTTGTTCTGGTGGTAGAGACCGTTGGTGCAGTCGCCCGCGGCCCAGATACCCGCCATAGACGTGCGCATAGTGCGCTGGTCTACAATAACGCGCTTGTACTGGTCAACGTCGATGAGCGGCGCGATGTAGTCGGTCGACGGTACCAAGCCGATCTCGACAAACACGCCCGTTACGGGGAGTGTATGCTCCATACCGTTTTTCTTGTCTTTATACCTGAGCCCTGTGACAAACTTGGTGCCCGTAATTTCGAGTGTCTCTGCATTCGTAATGCCGCGCATGTTTGGGTGCGCCAAGACTTTCTCTACCGTGACAGGGTCTGCAGCGTACATGTCACCCGTTTGGAGGAGGGTGACGCTCTTGGTGTAGGCAAGGAGTTGCGCCGCAGTTTCAAACCCAGCGTTGCCGCCTCCTACAACTGCAACGTCTTGTCCAGAAAACAACGGCCCGTCACACGATGCGCAGTAGGTGAGACCCTTTTGGTCAAACAACTCTGCACCTGGCACTGTAAGTTTGCGACGCGAGCCACCAGACGCCACCAGTATCGTTTTTGCCTCTACGATGCTCTGGTCATCAAGGTGCACGGCGTAGTGTCCGCCGTGTGCGATGACCGATACGGCGCGTACGCCGGTTTTGATATCAACCACGCTCCCTGCGTAGGTGCGTACGTGGGTCTCAAGATCCTTTGCAAGTTGTGTGCCGCTGATGTGTGGAGTACCTATCCAGTTTTCTATATCTGCAGAAACTTCAGACTGACCGCCAAAGGTCTCGGTAATGAGCGTGGTGCGCAAGAGTTTACGTGCCGCATAGACTCCAGCCGCGCAACCTGCGGGCCCACCTCCAATGATGACTAGGTCGTACATACGTGTGTGTGATTGCTTACAACAATAAAAAGTCTCTGCATTGTAGCAGTTGAAGACGCAAACACCCAAAACTTACTTCTTGCTACGGCGCAAGAATGCAGGCACGCCTGTCCAGTCGTCGTCCTCGTCTACCTTGGGGGTTGGCTCTGGCTTCTTTTCAGAGATTGGTGGGACTGACTCGTCGTCCTTGGTTGGTGTGGCGATCGTGTTGTAGATCTTGCCCATGGTCGACTCCTCCTCTTTCTTCTTCTGAGTCATTTGGAAGAGCGGCGTTCGTGAACTTGGACCTTCCTCAGGGAAGCCGGTTGCAATGACCGTCACGCGGATCTCGCCCTTGCGCAGGCGCTCGTCCTTAGAGGTACCAAAGATGACCTTTGCGTTCTTGTCGATGGACTCGGTAACGATTTGCGCTGCAGCCTGGACCTCAAGGAGCGAGAGGTCCTCGCCGCCTGCAATAGACAGGAGGACGCCCTTGGCACCGTTGATTGAGATATCAAGAAGTGGCGAGTTGATAGCGGCGCGCGCTGCCTCTTCTGCACGCTTTTCGCCCATGGCAACACCGACACCCATGAGTGCCGAGCCTGCGTCCTCCATGATTGCCTTAATATCGGCAAAGTCGAGGTTGATAGAGCCAGGGGTCGTGATGAGGTCAGAGACGCCTTCAACAGCTTGGCGCAAGACTTCGTCACACATCGCAAACGCTGAGCGCACAGTCGTGTCTTTGTCCACCACTGCAAGAAGTCGATCGTTCGGGATGACGATGAGTGCGTCTACTTCCTTTCGCAACTCTTCGAGGCCTTGCTCTGCAAGGCGCATACGCGCCTGTCCTTCAAACGAGAAAGGCTTCGTGACCACAGCAACGGTCAAGGCACCAGACTCTTTGGCGAGGCGTGCCGCAATAGGGGACGCACCAGTACAGGTACCGCCACCCATACCGCCGGCAATAAATACCATGTCCGAGCCGCGCAATGCATCCTGGATTTCTGATTGTGTTTCTTCTGCAGCGCGCTTGCCGATAGCAGGGTTCATTCCGGCACCGAGTCCACGTGTCAGGTTCTTACCAATGTGGATCTTGGTCTTTGCCATCGACTGCTGGAGGTCCTGCGCGTCAGTATTGACCACGATAAAGTCGACACCCTTAACCTTGGAGTTAACCATGTGGTTAATGGCGTTCTTACCTGAGCCTCCAATACCCACGACGCGGATGCGTGCAGCTGACTCGGGTTCTGAATGTATTTGGGGCATAGGGTTAGGATTTGCTAGTCCCCTTATAATAGAGGAACGTCACCCCCCTGCCAACTTTGACTTTTAAGGCAAAAATTGCTTAAAAAATGCACCAATAGAGCGCCCCAAATGAGACGCCGCCGCTTTGAGTGCAGGGCCTGCAACGCCGTCAGCTCCTGTGAGTCCCCAGATGGTGAGTCCGTACGCAACCATCCACGATGCGTCACGCATTTTGGCATCCGGTGCGATAGACAAGGACGCCGTCTTTGAGTGGAGGCGCAATGACTCTGTTGCAATATCTTTCACCGGTCCAATGCCACTACCACCGCCAGTCAAAATAATTCCGGCAGGCAGCAATTGGTTGCGTCCCAATTTTTTTAAATGGTTGTCGATGAGTTCAAAAATGTCAGTGAGTCGCGCCGCTAAAATGTCGTCAAGTTTTTTCTTGGGATAGGTGGTGTGGGTGATAGCGCCTAACTTTAACTGCTCAGCTTCGTCGAGCGAAATACGGAGCCCAAGTGCAATGTCCTTGGTAATGTCCATTGAGCCGATCTTAAACACTTTGACTGAGATAGGGATGCCATTATCGAACACCACCACCGACACGGTCTCTGCGCCTATGTTTGCCAAGACACAGCCTGCCTTCTTTTCAGATGGAGAGAGGGAAACTATGGACCCGGCAAGTGGTGCTGCCATAACGTCGACCACGGCAATGTTAGCGGCTTCGACTGCGTCGACCATGTCAGTGACGTGCTGCTCAAGGCAAGTGATGTACATGACGTCTGCCGCAAGTTTGGTACCCTTCATCCCTTGCGGGCGACCCAAGACCTCAACGCCGTCGATGGTGTACGAGAGCGGGATCGTGTGGAGGATGCGGCGATTTACTAACCGTGTCTGTGCGTGCTCGCGTGCAGTGTCGACTGCCTTTTCAATGTCGAGGTCAGTAACCTCTGCATCTGCGCGTGCAATAATAGTTTCTCCGCGCGAGCGCACCTCGTCGAGTCCGATGCCGCCGATCGCAAGGAACGCATCGCGTACTTTGATGCCTGCAACTTTTTCTGCCTGTTGTACCGCAATGCGCACTGAGCGCGACACGTCATCGATGTTGACGATGTACCCGTGGCGCAAGCCCTTTGACTCCGCGTATCCGGTGCCAATGATTTTAGGGAAGGTGTGTTCAGCGCTGTCGTGTTTAGCAACAACGACCCGTACCTGGTACGTGCCTACGTCAATGCCGACTGCGATGCGCTCTGCCATGATGAACCGGGGATGTGGGGCGCAAAACAGTTAGTGCTTTGCAGTGCCGAGTCTCCAGTCCATCCATTATACGCCCGTGATCGTGCCCTTGGACGTGTACCATGCCGTGGATAAAGAGATACTTGAGATACTGTGGTGCGGGCATCTGCCACTCGCGTGCGTGTGTTGCCACCTCCGGGAGACAGAGAATTAACTCTCCAGACGTGTCGGAGAGCTGAAAGGAGAGTATGTCAGTCGGTGCATCAATGCCGCGGCGCTCACGATTGAGTCGCTGTATAACTTGGCGCGAAACGTAGGCAACCGATAAATCAAAATCCCGACCAAGAATGGTGTTCTTGAATCGGGATACGGTGCGCGACGAAAGTTGGGTGAGGCTAGCCACGGCGCGGAGCGCGTACCACTTCTTTGATCAAACCGAGGCGCTCTTTTTCTGCGTATTCCTCGCGGCGAGCAATGCGGCGGACAGCTGACTTCTTGCGGCGGAGTTTAGACTTAGGACGTTCGGTGTAGCGGGCAGCTTTGACACGACGGATGATGCCTGCGCCTTGGACGCGCTTCGTAAATCGGCGGATCAGCGCGGTTGCGTTTTCCGTTCCGTGCTTTGCTACTGAAACATTAATCATGTGTTCTAGTAAAACACATCTGACGCCAATGTGCAATCCGACTTGAGGTACCTACTTGCTGCGTGCCACGAGGGCGGTCAGCCGTTCGGTCGATACGGACTGTTGCATGCCCGAGCCGACGTTTCTGATGATGACGGTGCCGTCGAGCGCCTCTCGCTGTCCAATAATGGCGATGTATTTGGCGCCTGTGGCTTTGGCGGCGTCCATCTGGTCTTTCAAGGACTCTGCAAGCAGTGCTTCCTGGACCGAGACGTTAGCGCGGCAGAGCGCATCGAGGAGTTTGAAGCCCTTCAACTTTGCCGCCTCACCCACGTGAACCACAAAGCATGACAAGTGTGCGTCGTCTGCTTGTGGAGAGAGGTCGAGTGCCTCGGGCACAGTAACGGATACCCCAACCGCGTGTCCCTGTGGCGACTTGTCCTGCTTCTTCATAAGGTCGTCGAGTCGGCCGCCGGTCGCAAGGATGACACGCTCGCCCTTCTGGTCGACGCCTGAAACTGCAAACAAGAGTTCTGCGTGTGTGCCGATGACGGCAGGGAGGTGTGCCTGGAGTTCATACTCGATACCGACTGACTCAAAGAGGTGGAGCGTGTCGACCATGGTTTTCCTCGAACTCTCTGACAAGTAGTCGATAGGTCGTGGGAGTTTTTCGATAAGTTCGCTCCCGTCAGCAAGGACAGCGCGATACGCACCCTCGGGGTCAGTGTTTGCGCGCTTCAGGATCTCGGGCGACAGCGCTTCAGCGTTTTTGCGGAAGAAAGTGCCGAGTTCGCGCGCAAACCTGCGGCGACTCTCGCTATCTCCAATTGACGACACACCAACGGCAAGGTCAGTAAATCCGGCTGCCTCTGCTATCGACACTGCAGCTTTAACGACGAGCGCATGAGAGATCGCGTGGCGCGATGCGAGGATGGTAAACGAGAGTGTGGTACCGCTCGAGCGCTTAGTCGCGCCCCACAGGTGCTGTGGCTTCTTGCTTGGTTGGCGCGCCTTAACGAGTGCGGTCGTCACCTTGGTTCCAATGTCGAGCGAGTCGTCGAGGTCCGCTATCGTTTTTTTCGAGACGTTGATTGCGGGTGCGGTAAAGCCGTACGCCTGCGCGATGTTCATAATTGATGCGTCGAGCGACTCGCGTTCTCTGGTGCGTTCAAATTTCATAGTGTAGTTGTAGATCCTGGGTACGGAGTAAACGTGGTTGGTGGAAAGAGGCGAACTAATGCGAGTCCAATAATGTTCTCCCGTGGGAGTGCGCCCCACACACGCGAGTCACTCGACGCGTCGCGGTTGTCGCCCATGACAAAGTACTCGTCAGCGCCAAGTGCATACGTCCCATACTCAGGGCGGTGCGGCATGGTGCTGATGTACGGCTGCGCAAGTGTGAGTGCTGACTCGTCTGTGCCGCGACGAATGATCACGTTAGTGCCCTGAAGTTCTACCGTCTCTCCAGGAAGGCCAATAATGCGCTTAATAAAGTAGACTGACTCGTCCTTAGGGTAGCGCATGATGATCACGTCACCGCGTTTCGGCTCTTCAAAGCGGTAGGAGAGTTGGTCGACGATCAAATAGTCTCCTGAGTGGAAGGTCGGCACCATCGAGTCACCTCGCACAATGAACGGTTGCGCGACAAACCAACGGATCGGCACCACAATGGCGAGTGCGATGAGTGCAAACGTAACGACGTCGTAGGTGAAACTTGTTTTCTGCGTTACCAACGATGGTGTTTCTTTCACGGCATCATTGGATTCGTTCTCCATGCGTGCATTGTACGTCTTGCACCGCTTGCTCACAAGCGGATTTGCGTTGCGTAATGTGCACAGCAGACAAAAGTGCGCGTGGTAACATGTGTGTATGGCAGAACATGTGATCGTTGGGCTCGGAAACCCGACAGAAGAGTATAATAAGACGCGTCATAACGCGGGACGCATGTGTGTTGAGCGTTTGCATGAGGTTTCTGATGCGCCCGAGTGGCGTGTAGAGAAGAAGCCGCCCATGCATTGGATAAAAACAACGCTGAATGGGAAAAAAACAACGCTCGTCTTGCCTGACACCTTTATGAATAGTTCAGGACGCGCGGTTGCACACTTTGTAAAAGACAAAAAAGGGGCAGGGAATACCGTGGTGATCTATGATGACCTCGATTTACCGCTCGGGAGTATGAAAATCTCTCATGGGCGGTCGTCCGGAGGCCACAACGGTGTCGAGTCGGTTATTAAGGCACTCAAAACCAAGGACTTTGTGCGTATCCGCATAGGGGTGAGTCCGAAAACCACCAAAGGAACCGCTAAAAAGCCAACAGGGGAGGAGCGTGTGCTCAAGTTTTTGCTCGGCAAGTTTACACCACCAGAACTTTTGGTGCTCAAAAAGGTATGTAAGCAGGCACACGAGGCACTTGAGGTCATTGTGTCGGAGGGATACCAAGCGGCAATGACCAAGTTTAACTAGGCAGGGTGGTATTTGACTCTCGGCAGTTATAGTGTTATTATTAATAAATGGGTAATGAGCAGCCACCAAGCGACGAAATTCCGCATGACTCTGAAATAGGTCAGCGCTTAGTGAGTGTGTCTGCGCGATGTGCGTATTTAGCAGCAGCGTTGTCAGTGTTTATAGATAACGCAGTATTGGGAAATCAAATCCCGCCAGACGTTGAACGTACGCTTTTTGCTTTTGCGGGAAGCAGTGCGGCGCTCGACTTTGCATTTGTTTCAGCAAAAGTTCCATGGCTAAAGGCGATAGGTGAGGCCGCACTAAATGCACTCAAACCAGCAAATGATAAACCGCTCTAGCAAAAACCCCCGGCAAGCCGGGGGTTTTTCTTGTTACCTACTTTGCTTTCTTGTACGAGAGCGTCATGCGGTGTTCCTTTGGTTCAAAGAGCGTGATCTTGAACTCATAGGTCTTGCCGAGTGAGAGTGCTTCGCGGAGTTTTAGTTCGTTCTCAAACTCTGAGACGTGGACGAGGCCAGCAACACCTTCCTCGATAGAGGCAAGTGCGCCGTACTTGTTGTACTTAATGACCGCCGCTGACACCATGTCATCCTTCTTGTACTTGTTACTTGCGGTGACCCATGGGTCTTCCTGAAGTTGCTTGAGTGAGAGTGAGATCTTGCCGTCCTTAATGTCGATTACTTTGACGTCGATGTCTTGGCCAACCTTGGCAAAGAGGCGTGGATCTTCAACCAATCCCCAGTCAATTTCCGAGATGTGTACCAAGCCCTCAAGACCTTCGCGCACCTTTACAAAGATGCCAAAGTCTACGATGCCAGTCACCGTACCACTCAACACATCGCCAACTGCGTACTCGCCAGTCATTGCCTCCTTAGCGGCGTCTGTACCTGAGCCGCGCTCAGAGAAGATAAGCTTTCCTTCGCGTGGGTCTGCAGTAATGATCGAAACCTGGAGCGTAGTGCCAATAAGTTTCTTCAACTCGTCGAGGATCAAGTGCTTCTCACCACCGGTGACGCGTGGGTAGTGCTCAGGCTTGAGTTGTGATGCGGGGAGAAAGCCTTGAATCCCTTGCCAGCCGATGATCAATCCGCCCTTGTTTGCGTCCTTGACCATAAGGTCAAACACGGTGCCACCTGCAATTGCTTTTTCTGCGTCACCCCAGATCATTGCCTGGCGTGCTTCCTTGAGAGAGACCTCGATGTACCCCTCTTTGTTTGCAGTGTGAACTACCTTGGCAGAGACGGTATCCCCCATGGCGACCTTCTTCAACACGTCGCGTGCCGAGAGGTATTCCTTGCCGTAGATAATACCGGTACCAAAGGGCTTCAAGTCAATGTACACGCGGCCAGAGCCAAGCGCGACGACGGGTCCCTCGACGGTGTCTCCAACCAAGGGTGGCTGTACTGCTCCCTCCATGAGGGTGTCCATTACGGTCGGAGCCTTCTCTTCAACAACTGCTTTTTTTGTAGTTTTAGGCATATCAGTGATCAGTGCGGGTGTCCCGAGCGTTACCGCGAGGGAGGGTTATTCCACACCAAAGTGATTGATATGAACTGACTCTACCATGGCGCTCAGTTTCATTCAAATGCTATACTCGGCACATGGTTATACAGAAAGTAGGCGCACACTGTTTTAAGTTTTCTGCCGGGCCCACAACCGTGGCGCTCAACCCTCCAGATCCAAAAAGTAAACTCAAGGTCAACAAGTTTGGCTCGGATGTTGTGATGGTCTCGCTCCGCCACCCAGACTGGGATGGCGCTGACACCGCAACGCACGGAGACAAAGAACCACTCGTCATCAATGGCCCGGGCTCGTACGAGGTAGGAGAGATCACTATTTCTGGTTTTGGTACTCCGTCTGCCTATGGTGGTGCCGAGTATGAAGTAGGGAACACGGTGTTCGTCTTTACGATGGATGGGATCCGCGTCTTGGCGCTCGGCGCTCTTGCCTCGGGCAAACTTCCACAAGACTTGCGTGCAGAACTCGACAATATAGGTATCGCACTGGTCCCGGTGGGCGAGGGAACCCTTGACCCAAAAACCGCTCACGACCTCATGGTTACTATTGAGCCAAAAATAATTATTCCGTATGGCGTTGGAACTGACGCTGACAAGGCACTTCAAGCATTTTTGAAAGCCGAGGGTGTAACGGGCGGAAAGCCAGAGGAAAAACTCACAGTTCGCGCAAAGGAGGTTGCCGCAAAAGACGGCGAGGTTGTGCTTCTTAGTTAACTATGGGTGAGAGATTGACTGGCGCACAAATCCAGAATAGACAAAGACATATCAATAAACTGAAAAGGTTTGCGGCTTCAGAAAGGGATCCACATGCACGTAGGTGGTACCTCGCTGCTATTGTGGCAGTTGCTTCAGGTTGTGCGTTCGTCTATTTGTAAATATGCTTATTGAATATATTGAACGGATGCGCAAAGAGCCGCCTGACGTCAAGCGCCGTGTGGTGCATTTGTGGACCATTGTGGTCATGGCGGTCATACTGCTCCTCTATATAGTAGGTATGGTGGTCTCTAACTTCTTTTTCGACGGTGCCGTGTTTGAGAGTCGCACCGATAGTATCGCCGCTCCGTACGAGGCAGAGCGCATCGCGCCATAGGAGTTCACGCGAAACTCTGATAAAATACACTCTATGTCTCGAAAGAAGGACGCAGATTCAGACGCTCCCGTGCCTGAAAAGCCAGCACACATAAACGTGGTCTCACAGTCCATCACGGACGAGATGCGCACGTCATACCTCGACTATGCAATGTCGGTCATTACCTCGCGTGCGCTCCCCGATGTGCGCGACGGGTTGAAGCCTGTGCACCGACGCATTTTGTACGCCATGCACGAGATGGGTCTCAACTCGACCGCTAAGTTTCGTAAGTCAGCTGCGGTCGTTGGCGATGTCTTGGGAAAGTATCACCCACACGGAGACACTGCAGTGTATGACGCACTTGCGAAACTCGCACAGGACTTTACGACACGCTACCCCTTGATCATGGGGCAGGGGAACTTTGGTTCTCTCGACGGCGACTCGCCAGCCGCTATGCGTTACACCGAAGCCAAGATGAGTGCAGTGTCCGGCGAGATGCTCCGCGATCTTGAGAAGGAGACCGTCTCGTGGCGCCCCAACTATGACGCAACCAAAAAGGAGCCTGAAGTGCTACCTGCTGCTGCGCCAAACATTTTGTTAAACGGTACGCTCGGTATTGCCGTCGGTATGGCAACCAATATCCCGCCACACAACCTCACTGAAGTGGTTGATGCAACCGTGCACCTTATTGAAAACCCTGATGCTGACACTGCGGACCTCCTCGAGTTTGTGAAGGGTCCTGACTTTCCAACAGGCGCTATTGCGTTTAATCAGAGCGACATCAAGCACGCGTACACGTCGGGCCGTGGCCCTGTCATTGTTCGTGGTGAGGCAGAGATCACTGAAGACAAGAAGGGCAACAATATTATTGTCGTCACCTCTATCCCGTACCGCGTCAACAAGTCTGACCTCATTACGAAAATTGCAGACCTCGTCCACGAAAAGAAACTTGAGGGCATCCGCGACATCCGCGACGAGTCGACCCGCGACATCCGTATCGTGATTGAACTCAAGAATAACGCACAACCACAAGCAGTGTTGAACTACTTGTACAAGCACACGCAACTTGAAGAGCCATTCCACTACAACATGGTGGTGTTGGTAGACGGTGTCCCCGAAACGCTCTCGCTCGGAGGAGTGTTGCAAAATTTTGTTACCCACCGCGCGGTGGTGGTTAAGCGTCGTACCGAATTTGATCTCAAGGTAGCGAAGGCGCGCGAGCACATCTTGCTCGGCCTCTCGAAGGCGCTCGACCACATTGATGAAATAATCAAACTCATCAAGAAGTCTAAGGATGTAGAAGACGCACGTCTCGGCCTCATGAAGACGTTCAAGTTCTCGGAACTCCAGGCAAATGCCATTCTTGAAATGCGCCTCCAGAAACTCTCTGGCCTCGAGCGCAAGAAGATTGAGGACGAACTCAAAGCAGTACAGGCGCTGATTAAGGAACTTGAAGAAATACTCTCAAGTCCGAAGAAGGTGATGGCAGTGGTGAAGAAAGAGTTGCTCGCGCTCCGCGACAAGTTTGGCGATGAGCGTCGCACCAAGATTGTGAAGGGCGGCGTCAAAAACATGACCGAGGAAGACTTGGTCGCAGAGGCTCCCGCAATGCTCACCCTCACGTCATCAGGCTACGTGAAGCGCACGAACCCTGCAGAGTACCGCAAACAAAACCGTGGCGGTGTCGGTGTCGTTGACCTCAATACCAAAGAGGAAGACTTTGTCACCATTTTCCTTGAAGGCTCGACGCACGACCACATCCTCTTTTTCTCCGACAAGGGCAAGGTCTATCAGACACGTATGTATGACGTTCCGGAAGGCAAGCGCGCAACTAAGGGCAAGTCTATTATGAACGTGTTGCCGCTCAGCCAAGACGAGAAAATCACTTCTATTGTTGCGATGCCAAAAGACATGAAGTCGAAGGTTGCGGCAACGGCATTTATGCTCGTGACTGAAAAGGGTGTTGCTAAGAAAGTGAAGGCAGAGCAGTTTGCGGACGTCAGGAAGTCCGGCATCATTGCTATGTCGCTCCAGAAAGATGACACACTCATCGCGGCGCTCCCTGTGGCTAAAGGCAATACCGTTATGCTCACGACCGCAGCAGGGCAGGCTATCCGCTACAAGGAGTCTGATATCCGCGAGATGGGACGCACCGCAGGTGGTGTCCGTGCTATGAAGGTGGGTGGTAAAGACCTGATTGTTGGCGCAGATGTGGTGAGCGACGAGTCGAGTGACTTTTTGGTTGTGACGAATCTCGGCTACGGCAAGCGCACGAAGGTTAAAGAGTACAAGATCCAAAAGCGTGGCGGAAGTGGCATTAAGACCGCAAACGTTACCGCAAAGACAGGACCAGTGATAGCGGGGCGTGTGGTGTCTGCCGCGATGGCTGAGATCATTGTGGCGAGCCAAAAGGGGCAGGTGATCCGTACCGAACTCGGGCAGGTCCCAACCTTAAGCCGTGTGACCCAGGGCGTGCGTATTATGAAGCTCTACGAGGGCGACAAAATCGCGTCCTTCGCGGTGTTCTAGTAATACTTGAAAAATAGTAGAAAAGTGCTATAATAATACTATGGCACACGAGGTCTCTTCGCTGACCAAACTAGCCACCGCTGGGTGGATGTACGCAACATGGCGCGTGCTCAGTGAGTCTGGGGGTATATTTGATAGTTATACGCTTGGGTTTGCCTCAGAACTTTTTTCACCAGTCATGGCTGGGTCACTGGCTCGTGTCGGGACTATGCTGCTTTCAAGAGGTGGTCCCGCAAAGCATGTTGCACATCTTGCGGCGCTCGGGTACCTCGGCTATGAGATGGACTTCAATACCGTTAGCATGGATGCAGCAATGCAATACTTTGGTGGTGATCCAGAGTGGTATGTTGAAAAACCTTCAAACCTTCTCTTATTACCGTTAATCGCATCACTATATGGTGCGGGCTATGTTGCGTCATCAGGTGCACAGTACGGCGTAAACGCATTTCGTTCACACCTGGAGAAAAAAGAGGCAGTATAGACCGCTCCGTTAGTTTCAAGCAAAGTCATTAGAATGTAATTATGGAAAAATTTGAAGATACTGATCGCTCTGCTCCAACTGAGTCGCTTTCGTTCGGATTTTATAGACAGTACCGTGCACGGCGTGGACAGCAAGAATCCTATCAGCAACTCCGAGTAGGAGAGTTTATTGCTCTGGTGCAGCATTACGAATCAATGATCAGTAATACTGAGCCTACCAAGCGTGACTTATGCATCAATCAAATGCATTATCTGTACGCAGCAGGTGTGAAATTTATCATGACGGATTTTGCTCAGAACAAAATTTCTGATGCCGAGGTTGCTCAAACCATCGCTGCCTTTGAGAGTGCGCGGTCGCAGCTAGCGGCAAATTGGGCGGATACTGGTGACCCAGTGGTTCGATACGGTGATGAGTTACAAAAAGCGATTGCTACTATTGGTCCTCCGACTATGGACGTGTACAACCAGGTACTTGTTGATAATCTTACCCGCTCTCCCATGGATCGGAATCTTGCTGCGTTTAACGCATATCAAGCCGCAGCTGGTCACCTCATGCTTATCGTCAATCGGATTCTCTTGAACAGAAAGGTTCCTGAACATATTCAAATGTATGTGCACCTAGCAATCCCACTAGTCGTTGCAACTCTTAAAAGTCAGTATGAGGCTCATTTGGTGAAGCATTAAACACTACCTAAGTCTCGCGAACGACGCATACGGCTTTTTACTTGGTACAATACAGGCATGATCGCGGAACCGCGTGAGATGCTCAAGTACGTGTCAGTGATGCCTGGTATGCGCGTTGCAGACTTTGGCGCCGGCTCAGGTGCGTATACATCGGTTTTGCTTGACCGCATTGGTGAGGAGGGGCGAGTGTATGCGCTCGACGCACTCCCACAGTCTCTCGAGTCTATCCGTCGCTCTGCCGAAGGTGCAGGGAAGCAATGCATGACGCTTTGTGCTGAGTTTGAAGATGCGTTGCCGCTCCGCGACAACCTTATTGACGTTGCCATTGTCGCAAACACGCTCCACGCAGTAGACCCAACGCGACGCCAGCACTTTGTCTATGAGTTAGGACGGGTCGTCGTTCCTGGTGGGCAAGTGTTGGTGCTCGACTGGGCTGGGTCGTTTGACAGCATGGGGCCACCACAGCCGATGGTGCTTGCGCCTGCTGACGCGGTGCGACTTTTCCGCGCTGCGGGCTTTTCTACATCAACCATGCTCCCCGCGGGGACGCACCACTATGCGTTCGTTGCCACCGGTCCTGTAGCACCAACACCATGAGGTCCTTCCATGCAGTAGTACTGTTTATCTTTGTCGGTATGGCGCTCTTTGGCGTGTTTATTTTTGCAACGTTTAGTGCAGGCACTCGCGAGGCAATCGGCACTGTAGAGATCTGGGGAGCACTCCCGCGCGAGTCGGTAGAGAAGGTCTTACAGCACGTACGCGACCAACGCGAGGACTTTAGTGACGTGGTGTATCGTCCATACACTGAGGACGAGTTAGTTCCGGCAGTAGTAGAGGCAATTGCTGCGGGCCGCGGTCCGGACCTGGTATTTTTCCCCGGAGACGCGATGGTCAAAGATGGAGACAAGTTGGCACCGATTTCATACGACGTAATATCGCGGCGCGAGTTCCAAGACACGTTTGTAGAGGCGGGGGAAGTATTTTTAACACCAGACGGCATTGCGGCACTCCCTGTCGTTATTGACCCTATGGTCATGTACTGGAACCGCACCTTGTTTGCTAACGCGGCTATTCCAAACCCACCACGCACATGGGACGACGTGGCAGCAGTAGCACCACGCCTCACCGAGCGCACCCAAAACGGATCGGTGACTATCGCGGCAGTGCCGCTTGGTCAGTGGGACAACGTTGCGCATGCCAAAAGGGTCCTGGTCACACTCATACATCAGTTGGGTAACCCCGTAGTAGAGCAGCGTGAGGATGGGACCTATACCGCGAGCCTTTTTGATGCAAAGAAGGATGGAGTTACGCCAGCAGTGTCGGCAGTCCGCTACTACGCAGACTTTGCCGACCCGGTAAAGCCGATGTACTCATGGAACCGCTCGCAAAAGAATTCGCGCGACGCGTTTCTTGCGGGCACCTTGGCAATGTATTTTGCGCCCGCATCAGAACTTTTGGGACTGAGAGCAGCGAACCCAAACTTGAACTATGACGTTGCGCCGCTCCCAACTGCGCGCTTGGGAGGCAAAGAAGTAGCGGCAGACGTAGTTGGTGTAGCTATTGCTCGTGGCGCTCCTAACCCGCGCGGTGCGTACCTGGTAGCAACGGTGCTGGCCTCGCCCGAGCAGCAGTTAGTCTTTGCGACAGAACTCGAGTTGCCGTCGCCTCGCCGCGACGTAGAGGTGTCTGATACCAGTGACCCGTACTGGACGGTCTTTCGTGCATCGGCGCTCCGCTCGTTTACATTCCTCGACCCTGACCCACCAGCTACAAACGCCATCTTCTCGCGCATGATAGAGAACATTGCCTCAGGGCGGTCAGCGCTCTCCGACGCCGTGCGTGATGCACATGACGAGTTGCGAGAACTCGTCGGGGTGCGATAATGCTGGTATGAACATCACTCGCATCACGTTCCTCGCTGCGTCGGTCCTCCTCATACCGGTTACCGTGCTTGCGGCACAACTCTACAACCCGATCCAGACCACAGACCTTTCGACGTTCTTGGCCAAGTTGCTAGACCTCGTGGTGATGATCGTCTTTCCACTCATCGCCCTCTTTATTGTGTACATAGGTTTCTTGTTTGTGTCCTCGCAAGGGAATCCAGAAAAGTTAAAAGAGGCGCGCGAGTATTTCTTTTGGGCACTGGTCGGTGCACTCATCGTGCTTGGCGCCCAGGCGCTGTCTCTGGCCATTAAGGCAACTGTCGACCAACTATGACCATCACGTCCCTCATTGAGGAGATCACCAACCTTATCGCGCTTACTATCCCTATTGCGCTCGCGCTCGCGCTTTTCGCTTTCTTTTGGCAGGTATACCAGTCGTTTGGGAAGCTCGACTCGGTGGACTCTCGTGCTGAGGCACGCAACGCCTTGGTCTGGTCTATCATCGCTCTCTTTGTCGTGGTGTCGCTCGGCGGCATTATTGCCGTGTTCACAACGACGTTTCCTGACCTCCAGGGCTAATCCACAGCGGTCCTCAAGGCGTAACGTAGGTGTAGCCCAAGTGGTACAATAGGGGAAGTTACCAATTATATAAATTATAGATACAGACGCATTATGAAACAGCATTTGAAAGCAACCATCGTCGGTGCACTCGCTTTTGCACCTGCACTCGCGTTCGCAGAAACGCTTGGCGGCATTCTCGACACTATTGGACAACTTATCGGTGCCGCAACACCTATCGTCGTTGCGCTCGCATTGGTCTACTTCTTCTGGGGACTTGGTCAGTTTATCCTCGGTTCCGCTGATGAAGGGAAGCGCAAGGAGGCTATCAGCATCATGATCTACGGCATTATTGCCTTGTTCGTGATGGTATCTATTTGGGGCATCATCAACGTGCTTCAGACTACATTCAGCATCTCAGGCAGTGGCACCGTCACTCCACCAACTGTTGACCGTTCTGCTCGCTAGTGAGTGTGGAGGACCGTACATCCATTCTTGACTCTGTAAAACCGACAGGCGCCCTTGAGCGCCTGTCGGCGCGTAACGCCCGCTCTACCTGGTGGTACCTCGTCTTCGGCGCTGCCATTCTTTTGGCGCTTGGAGCAATACTGTTTGCCATTATCACTAATACAACACAAGGGACGTCGAGCATTTCGGTCCCGACGGTTAATCGCTAACTATGGATGCGCTCCAAGGGTTTATTTCAAATGTCGTCGCACTCATTATCCAGCCGCTGGTGGTACTCCTCCTCGTTGCAGGAGTCGCATACTTTGTGTGGGGCGTTGCTAAGTATATTTTTAATGCGGACTCAGCAGACGAGCGCAAGAACGCAACACAGCACCTTATTTGGGGAGTGTTGGGCATCATCATTATGGTAGGTGTCATTGGCATTTTGCGCATCGTGACGTCAACTTTCGGCGTAGACTTGCCGTAGTAGGGCCAGTCTTCTTGTATGTTTCTTGACAGAAACCTGCCAGGTGTAATGATGGCGGTATGAGACCAGTACGGAACCAACGTGTTCCTTGGTTATACACGAAAGGTGTGATGCAGTTTCTTCGAGCGCCAGCACTAGTGCTGGCGTTTTTTGTTATCGGACTTTATAGTCCGCTCACGCTCTTCGCTGCCTTTGGCGACGGCGCGCCGACAGTTCCGGTACCTAATCCATTCTCTGGGCAATCAACACAACTTAAAGTTGATGGTCCAACGGGAGCATACACGCAGCGTGTGCAACTTGCTATTCCGTCAGGGCGTAACGGTGTACAGCCTGACCTCGTCCTCGAGTATAACAGTCAGCGAACTGAGGATGGAATCGTGGGGTATGGGTGGGGCGTGAGTATCCCGTACATCGAAAGACTCAACAAAACGGGAACGCAAGATCTCTACGGTGCGCCAGTCTTTTCGTCCTCTATGGATGGCGAGTTGATTAAATCAGCGGCAACAGGGACACCGTATCGTGCTCGAATCAATACGGGCACCTCGCTGACGTACATATACGATAACAACGCATGGGTTGTCTATGACAAGAAAGGTACACGCTATATCTTTGGTGCTTCTGACTTTGGGCGACAGTATGACGCGGTGACCGCAAGTTCCTCCATCAAGACATTCAAATGGATGCTCGAGGAGGTGCGAGATCAAAACGGCAACTATGTTGCGTATAAGTATAGTAGAAACGCAAACGAGCTCTACCCGTATGAGATTCTCTATACAGGGAAAGGCGCAGTCGATGGTCCGTTTAAAATTGCCTTCGCTACATCAACACGTCCAGATACGCGCGACAACTATCGTGCGGGTTTTAAGGTAACGACCAATTACAGGATCTCAAGTATCAGTGCCTACGTCTCGGGAGCACTCGTCTCTTCGTACACGCTGGGGTATGGGTATGGCTCAAATGGCAAGCGCTCATTGCTCACGTCTATTCAGCGCACAGGATACGACGAGGGTGGGGTGGGAACGACGCTGCCTGCATATCAGTTTGGATATGCATCGTCATCGCAATTATTCGTCGCACAAAGCGATACGTCGAGCGGCGGGATGAAAGTGCTTTCAGCTGCCCATGTGGCCGCAGACATTAATGGAAACGGACGAAACGATATCGCGGTCTCATACATTAACACTGCATTCCCATACAACGGAGGAGCAGAGTGGTACTTAGATCAAGGTGGGGGATCAAAATACTACCAAGGCCAAACCATGCCACGTTCGTGGAGCACTAATACTGCAGGAAACTTTACTGCTACTGAAGAAGGAACTCGGTTTGTAGACGCAAACGGTGACGGTAAAGCCGATGTCATAAAGGGGTACCAGAACAAGCAAACCGGAGAAATGACGACCAAGATGTTTCTAGGTGACGGCACTACGTGGACAGCGACCACGAGCTTCTCCGGACTTATACCCGCATTTGCGCAACTGACTACCGATGGGTACACGCTTACCAAAGGATTGTTTGGGGAAGTAAACGGTGACGGATACGTAGATTTTGTTGCAGGAGACACGTACATAGGAAACGGCTCAGCGTGGGCAACCTCGTCTGTCGCATTTCAACCAGTGGAGTCTATGCCCACGGTCACATTTCCTGGCACCAACTCACAACTGATAGACATTAACAAAGACGGGCTCGATGACTGGGTACTGTCTGGTACCGGGAGCACGACCGTACGCCTGAATACGTCAAAGGGATGGGAGATACTTCCGAGCGCGCAGTGGACTATTGGTACGACAACAGCGTACGACCGCGGCGCGCGATTTCTTGACGTCAATGGCGACGGGCTTGTTGATTGGGTGCGCAAGTACCAAGGTAATGCAGTGTCGTGTGTTGAAACTGGATCAAATAGCACAGTGCTTCTGAACACTGGTAAGGGTTGGGCAACGTCAACTGCATATACACTCTCTGGGAACATCGCCACCTGCAACGCAGTCGGTGGGACGCAGTATGATGAGTACGCAAATTGGACTGCGAACGGGCAGCTTGCCCAAGATGTGCTGATCTACATTCAAACCCCACAAGGTGGCACTGAGAGCGTAGTGTATACGCCATCGGCGCAGATGAGCACAAACCCAAACCTTCCGTTATCGCTTCTTGCGGTAACCGCAATTGGAGTCTCAGATGGGTTCGGGACGGTAAGCACTACCACGTTTGCATACGCAGGAGGGAGTGTGTATCTCGATAGTAAGGTTGACCGACGCTTTGCAGGATTTTCCGTTGCGACGACGACGGCACCAGACGCAATAACCACTGCCCACTACAGTCAGGGAAATGCAGTAGCCACCGGAATGGGAGAGCAAAGTGATGGCTTCCCGCTCATTAACCGTCCGTTCCGCAAAGATGTCTTTGACCTTATGGGCACACTTCTTGAGCGCTCCTTGTATCGCTACGATACGCACACGGTAGGGAGTAGTACGTTTGTAGGCATCGGAGCAGAGTTGGTGCGCACCTATGGCGCAAACGGTGAGCAGAAAGACAAAGCGACTGAGTATCAGTATGCAACCACGACGCAGATGTATGACGTGACCCGCGTTACCGAATACGGCGAGGTTACTGGAAATACGAACGGCACCTTTACTGATCTCGGGACCGACATGCGTATCACGAATACAACATATGCAAGTGCTACAACCACTGCAACCACCACTAGTTTTTACGGCGGTGGTGGAGTTGCACTGCTTAAAAAAGCATTCGACTCGTTCTTTGCACGAGCAACTGAGGAAGTAGCACCAAAAGAAGACGTACGCCCATTCCATGAACGCGTTGCAGAGAAGCCGCAAAAGGAAAAAGAAACCTTAAAGGGAGGTGCGATTAGTGATGCGCTCCAGTCGCGAGTTGGGGTGCGTATCCGTGGCGCGCGTTACGATATTGAACTGGTGTCCATAGAGCCAATCCCAAGTGGTGTTGAAGTGCACGCAAGAGTGTGGGACAAGGACGGTGTTCAAATTGGGTTCGGGCGTGATGGGTCAGTCGATGTCGAGCGCTTCCGCTTCTTTAACCCGCCAATTCTCGTCCCTGATAAGCAAGGGGACATTGTTCGTGAGGTACGTGACACAGCAAAAGGCGTCGTATACAACGTGCGGTACCGCGCAGACCCAGGAGCGGCACTCATTGAATCACTTGAGCATGTGGTGGCAGTTAAAAAACAAGCATTTGGTCCTGAGAATATTGTCCCTAAAAAAGTGGGCAACACCACATCAACGTTCTATCCTGCCTCGGGTGGCACCGCACCAGTTGATGGATTGGTGCGCTATGACCCCAGTGCAACGGGCGGCACGTGGGCCACAGCGCGAGGAAATGCCGGTACAGGGGCAAACCACACAGACTCGTACCTCTCTGTGCGCCTGCGCGGTGCGACTACCGCTAACCAGTGGCGGACCCTTGACCGCTCGATAGCAGGGTTTGATACTGCGGCTCTCCCTGATTCAGATGACGTTGCAGCAGCAACGCTCTCAGTATACGGAGCGTTCAAAAACAATACGGGAAGTTACGGTGGTCTTAAAGTGGTAGTCGACTACACCGCACCGGCATCAACGAATGCACTGGTCGCTGGAGACTTTAACGTGACGCGCTGGGACTCGGTCAAGCAGAGCAACGCAGAGATTAGTTTCGCATCCTGGAATACCAGTGGCTACAACGATTATGAACTCAACGCGACAGGTTTTGCAAAGGTGTCAAAAACTGGACTGACCTGGTTTGGGTTTCGCACCGATAGTGATCTTAACAACTCTGAGCCTGGATGGGAAAACAACGTTGAGTCTGATGCAGGTTTTTATGCAGCAGACAACGTAGGGACCACTGCTGATCCTAAACTCGTTGTTGAGCACTCTGCGTTTGAGAGTTCACAAAACGATGTGTGGGTGCCGCTTGCATTTCCCTCGCAAGAGACCGTGACGAACCAAAGCGGGACGCGAGTTAAAGAAATTAAGTACTACTACGACTCGCTTGCGCATGGCGCGGTGCGGACCGGAGACCTCACGAAGCGCGAAACGTGGGTGACGGGCTCGACCTACGTGAGTGACCAGTTCGCGTACAACGCATATGGGCTTGTTGCATCGTCGACTGACCCGCGCGGGAAAGTAACCACGAACACCTACGACTTTAGAAACCTCTACGTCGCAACATCGACGAACCCACTGTCACAATCGACGCATGCCTACTACGACTATACGCTTGGGAAGCCCAAGAAAACAATAGATGCGAACGGGCTCACGTTTGAGACCGTATACGACGGGCTCGATCGACCACTCACTGAAAAGCAGCCTGACCTCGCAGCGCCGGCATCGACCGTAACCAAAAAGACGTACGTTTACACGGATACCGTAGGCTTGCGTAAAGTAGTAGAGACGCAGTTTCTCGACGCTACTCAAGACGCTGTCACTCACAAATACTATGACGGATTTGATCGCCCGATACAGGTGAGAAAAGAAGCAGAGGACGTGGGGCAGTATGTGGTGCGTGACTTTGTCTATAACACCTCCGGACTCCTTTCTCGTGAGTCACTGCCGTACTTCTCGTCCGGTACATCGCGGACGACGCTCTCTGGCACGAACGCGCTTTTTACCAACTACTCGTATGACTCAGGGCGCCGGCTCCTTACTGCAGCAAACGCAGTAGGCACCACGACCACGGTGTATGGTGCCTGGAGCGCAACAACGACTGATGCGAACGGAAATCCGAAGGGCACTGCATACGATGCATTCGGTAGACTGGTGGGTGTCACTGAGTCACTGGGGTCAGTCTTGTTCACCACGAGATACGAGTATGACCCACTTGGAAATCTGACTAAGATTACTGATGCTCTAGAAAACGTGCGCTCCTTTACCTACGACGGACGCTCTAAGCGCCTGACTGCACAAGACCTCCACGCTCCGGCTGACACTACGTTTGGTACGTGGACGTATACATACGACAACGGGGGGAACCTCACTACAACCCTAGACCCTAAGGCTCTGCAGGTGGACTATACCTACGATGACCTGAGTCGCGTACTCACTGAAAACTTTACAGGTGCCGCGGGCACAGAAGTAACGTATGTCTATGACACGTGCACCTATGGCGTGGGACGCCTCTGCATTGCAACGTCGACTGGAGCGGCAACGGTGCAGTCATACAATGCGCTCGGGCTCGTTGCAACATCAACCCGCACTATACAAAGCACGCCGTACGTAACTACATTCCTCTACGACCGCGCAGGAAACCAGACGCATATTCGCCACCCTGACAACTCGTGGGTGAGGTATCTCTACAACGCTGCAGGACTCCCCGAAACTGTGGCGTACCGCGAGTCGAACGACGTCTTCCGCTTCCTCGTCACCGACTTAGACTATGCACCGACTGAACGTGTCACGTTCAAGGCGCTGGGGAATGGGGTGCAGAGTTCGTACACGTACGACGCAAACGCGTTGTATCGCCTCACGAACATAAAGACGATTGCATCATCGACCTGGAGTGGAGGAGGTCCCATGGCCTTTGGTGCGTCACAGTTTATGCGGTACCTGGCAAAGGCGACACAAGCCTTTCCGTGGGCGCTTGAGGGTGACTTAGACTTCAATACGTCTACAACAGAATCAGTGATAGAAGAAGTGATGGCTCCAGTGGTAGAAGTAGTACAAGATATAGTGCCTGAGCCAGTTGTTGATGCTGATCCAAGTCCAATAAGTACACTGATACATGAGAAGTCACCGGAAGAAATGGCAACCATAAAGGGACGTGAGATAGCAAAGATAGGAAAGGTAGAACGCGAGAAGCGTGGTGGGTATGAGATAGAGATACTCTCGATGGAGGCTATAGAGGGTGGGGTGCAAGTGTTTGCGAGAGCCTGGGACAAGGAGGGAAACCAAATAGGATTCGGTGCTGACGGGTCAGTCGACGTCGAGCGGTTCCGATTCTTTAACCCACCAATTCTTGTACCAGATGAACGAGGGACTATTGAGCGGTCATTCTTAGATACTATGGCCAGTACAACACGAACGTCGCGTTACCGCGAGGACATCCGCGAAGCGCTCCTCCAGTCGCTAGAGCACGTACTTGACGTGAAGCAAGAGAAATTTGGGTCAGAAAGAATAGTTGCGGAGAAAGTGGGGAACACGACGTCGACGTTCTATCCTGCTACCGGTACCACAGCGCCAATGGATGGCACCGTGGCATACGACGTTGGCGCTGGGGGCACGACCTGGGCAGGTGTCCAGGGGCAGGTGACAGGAAACGACAACATCTCCGCGTCTGACACATTCATCTTTGCGGGGTTACGCTCTGCAGCAAGTGGGTGGCGAAAGATTGGGCGAGGCATTGTTGGGTTTGATACTGCGCCTATTGCAAACGGCGACACGGTGAGTGCCGCGACTCTCTCACTCTACGGGTGGGTGGCGGGAGGTGGGTTTAGCGAGAGTGTCGTCATTGATCACACTGTCCCTGGGAGCGCGAGTACTGTGGCGGGTGCTGACTACGATGTAACTGGCTGGGACTCGGTCAAGCAGAGCGATACTGAACTCGTCTCTGCAACGCTTAACACTGCTGCATACAACAACTTTGCACTAAACAGTACTGGTCGAGGTAACATTGATGCATCAGGCTATACGTGGTTTGGTGTTCGCACTGACGCGGAC
>JAMNXM010000005.1 GCA_023653145.1 Minisyncoccota bacterium
ATTACTGGGTGACCAGTTTCGTCCAAAAGTAGTTGCGTCGAGTCTGTAAACAACCCGGGTTCCCAAAGCTTTTCTCCATCCTTATAGAGCCGACTTGCCATAAACCCAGGTAGGAACAGCACCGACGAACAGCACTTAGGCGGGTTGGTGAGCGTAAAGGTGAGCGTTGTGTACTTACGCGGCGCAACTCCCTGTGTGCCACCGGAGGCAAACCATTGCACTTCCTGATCGGTAGAATTGCTACTGAATTTAGGATCTCGCTCAGCAATAAGCACGGTATAGACTCCCTCTACCCCATCTGACTCAAGGCCTGGGAGCGCCATCGACTTCCCAATAGTGTTAGCTCCAGCTGCCCATGCTTGGAGATTTGCTGCATAATTCACACCAAACGCTGGAGCACCGCCATCAAGTGCACCATACGTACCTTTGAAAACAACAACGAGTGCCTGTTGGTTGGGTACTGCGTTTGGCCACACAAATGAAAAGCGCCAATACTGCGATGGGTTACCGGCATTGGGTACGACGTCTTCTTGAGGCACTGCCTCCCCCGCACTAATACTTCTCGGTCCGTACTGCACTGAGTTGAGTGCACCAGGCAACTGCGTCGGGACATCAGCCGCGCTATACGTAAACGTAAGTAGTTTATAGTTGACTGGCTCCTGCCCGAGTGTGCCCCCAGACGCAAACCATTGCATAGTTCCAGACTGATTAAAAGTTCCGTTCGTTTGAGCAACAAGCACTGTATAGGTATCGCTCTGTGCGATCAGCCCTCCAAGCGGAGGCATACCAATACTTTTCGTGACACTGTTGGTACCTGAAGACCAGGCCTGAAAGTTTGCATCAAAGTTCACTCCACTCTGCGGCGTACCACCTGCGATACTACCAAAAGTTCCTCGTATAACAGCGAGCATCGCGTTCGTATTTCCTACTGAGTTTGGCCAAGAAAAGTTGAACGTCCAGTTGTTACTTACTGACCCGAAATCACTCCGATACACTGTCTCACCTTGTGTGATCGTCTTTCCGCCATGAGTCACACTGTCGATACCACCAAGGTCTCCCGCATACACGCTTGGAGCAAACAAAAAGGCGAGCACAAGGCTCGCCGTGACTGTTAAAGTCTTTGAGAGGGCCCAAATTTGGGGACTCCCGTACATGACTCTACTATAGACCCCACTTGTGGGATGTCAATCCTATTTTTCCTGAAGAGGGACACCGATGTGGCGGTAGAACGCTTCTGCCTCCTTCTTGTCCTTTGCAGTTGAGACAATAGTGATTGCAAGACCAAACACGTCACTGAGGTTCTCGTCAGACGTCTCTGGGAAGATGGTGTGCTCCTTGAGCCCAATAGACATGTTACCCATCGCATCAATGACCTTTGGGCTGATGCCGCGGAAGTCGCGAGAGCGAGGAAGTGCAATGTGGACCAACTTATCCAAAAAGTCGAACATGCGTGCACCGCGGAGCGTAATCTGGTAGCCAATGATGTCTCCTTGGCGCACCTTGAAGGTTGCAATAGACTTCTTGGCGCCGCGTGGAGCAGACTTTTGTCCCGTGAGTTTTGCCAAACGGTCCTGGATCAACTCAATCTTCTTCTTGTCTTTAATCTTTCCAGTGCCCGTTGCAATTACGACTTTCACGAGCTTTGGAGCTTGAAGTTTGTTCTTGTATCCAAAGGTGCCTTTGAGCGTTTCGTAGCTTGAGGCGTTCTGGATGCGGGTTGATATTCCTGTTGCCATACTTATTTATTAGCTGACTTCTTTGCGGCTTTTGCTGGCTTTGCATCTGCAAGCTTCACGTTCGATACATGAATCGGCATCGCCTTCTCTACAATCGTTCCCTTTGCGTTTGCCTTTCGGGCGCGCTCGTGGACTTTAACGATGTGCACTCCCGAAACGATGACACGGCTGTTCTTTGGGAACGCGCGCTCGACAGTGCCCTTCTTGCCCTTGTCCTTGCCGGTAATCACGACTACTTTGTCTCCTTTTTTGATATGCATAGTGTTATACGATTTCAGGAGCTAACGAGCCGATCTTCTGGTATCCCATGTCGACGATCTCACGTGGTATTGGGCCGAAGACACGGTTTGCCTTAGGCTCAAATGGATCCTTCGGGTTCTTGGCGAGCACCACTACTGCGTTGTCGTCAAAGCGTACGTACGATCCGTCCTTGCGGCGAAACGGCTTGCGCTGGCGGACAACGACCGCAGTCAGCACGTCCTTCTTCTTAACGGTCTTGCGTGGCTCTGCAACCTGTACTGAGAGAACCACGAGGTCACCGATCTCTGCGTAGCGCTTCTTTGAACCACCGAGCACTTTGAAAATACGTCCGATCTTTGCACCGGTGTTGTCTGCAATGATGACGAGTGAGCGATCTTGAACCATATTAGTTGACGACGATGAAGTGCTTACGCTTTGAGATCGGGCGGGACGAGCGGATCGTCACGCGGTCACCCTCTGCCAAGGTGTTCCCAGGCGCATGCGCGAGGTACTTCTTGGAGCGAAGCACGTACTTCTTATACTTTGCATCTTTGACGAATCGGTTAACCTTGACCGTCACCGTGTCCTTCATTTTTGTGGACACCACGACGCCTGTCAGAGTCTTGAGTTGTGTTTTGGTGTCCATATTATTTTGTTTCATTCATGACCGTTTTAACGCGGGCGATGTCTTTGCGGAGCGCGCGTGCCTTTTTTACATTCTTGGTTCCACCTGATGCGGTGCCGAAGCGGATACCACGGAGTTCTGCTTCGATCTCTGCAACAGTCTTTGCAAGATCCTCAGGCTTCTTCTTTCTTATATCAGCAGTTTTCATAGTTGATTAGTGATGACGGACCACGACGGTGGTACGGACAGGCAACTTGTGCCCCGCCTTTACTAAATACTCTTGGGCCTGCTTTGCGGGGACGCCATCAAGTTCAAAAAGCATCGAACCTGGACGTACACGCGCCACAAAACGGTATGGATCACCCTTACCTTTACCCATCGGAAGTTCACCTCCCTTCTTGGTCTCAGGTCGGTCAGGGAAGATGCGTACCCATACGCGACCCGTCTTTCCCAATGCGCGTGCCAACACGCGGCGTGAGGCTTCAATCTGGTTCGAGGTGATCTGCGCAGCGTCGAGTGACTTTAAGCCGTGCGTGCCGAACGCGAGTTTAACGCCACGTGTTGCAACACGCTTCTTGTTCGGATTTTCCCGAGTCGTGTGCCACTTGCGAAACTTTACTTTTTTAGGAAACAACATATGCGTTAGTTAGCTGATTGTGGTGCACGGCGCTGCGGACGGCGGTCTTCCATACGAGCACGTGGCTCGCGTGCTCCGCTACGATCTGCAAAGATGTCGCCGCGATAAATCCAGGTCTTGACCCCGATCTTACCGAGTGGCAAGTTGGCCTCGTCGTGTGCGTAGTCAACGTCTGCACGGATGGTTTGGAGTGGGATACGACCCTTCTTCAAGTTCTCAGTGCGGCTCATCGAGCCCGCGCCAAGCATGCCTGACACTTGGATACGAACACCGAGCACCTCACGATTTGCCATAACCTTCTCAATCGTCTGCTTTAAGACGCGGCGAAATGGCATGCGCTTCTCGAGGCTCTCTACGACCATTGCAGCAACTACTGCCGCATTTGCCTCAGGTGAGCGAATCTCAACAATGTCGAGTGCAAGCGTAGGAACTGATGAAAGTTTCATCGACTTCAACATCTGCACCAAGTCCTTCTTGAGCTTGGTTGCGCTTTCTCCAGAGCGACCGATTACCATACCAGGGCGTGCAGTATGGATTTGTACGCGAAGTGCCTTTTGTGAGCGCTCAATCTCAATGGTTGAAACGTGTGCAGTACGCAGACGCTTCATAAGAAGTGCGCGGATTGCAGCATCAACGCGCAAAAACTCACGATACTTCCTTGGGTCAGCAGCAAACCAACGGCTCTTCCAGTCACGGATGATACCGAGGCGGTGTGCGTAGGGATGTACAATTTTTGTCATATTACTTTTTTCCGAGTTCTACTACGACATGGCTCATACGGCGGCGGATCGGTGTTGCACGTCCAAATGCTCGTGGCATCTGCTTAACGCGTACCAAGCCTTTATCGACACGAATTGACTTTACAATAAGCATCGCCCCGTTCTCGCCCTGCTTTTCTGCGTTCGCAAGTGCAGAACTGATCAACTTTGCGATAGGGTCAGCAGCACGCTTCTCAAGGAATTTGAGTGCAACGAGTGCGTCACCGACACGCTTCCCTTTTACCAAGTTGGTAACCAGGCGTGTTTTACGTGGAGACTGTCCGTAGTTTGAAAGTGTTGCCTTCATGCTTATTTCTTCTTCTTATCTGCGGCAGGTGCCTTAGCAGCCTGTGCAGCAGCAATTTCAGACTCCTTCTTCTTCTGCTCAAGCTCTTTCTGCATCTTACCTCCGTGACGGAGGAACTTCTTGGTTGGAGCAAACTCGCCAAGACGGTGCCCTACCATCTCTTCAGAGACCAGCACATCCTCAAAGGCCTTGCCTGTGTGGACCGCAAAGGTGAAGCCGACCATTTCTGGGGCAATCATCGATGCGCGGGCCCAGGTCTTAATGGGTCCGGTTTTCTGCGGAGTCTTGCCGTCTATCTTCTTTAGTAACTTATGGAAGATGTACGGACCTTTCTTGAGGGATCGTGACATACCAGGGCATCCTACCATCACCCCTGCTGGCGCGCAAGCGACTTGTCAGAAAACCGGTTTTCTGACAGAATGGGCACATGGCGCTGCCTCGCGACATCGTAACCGGAGACTATTACCACGTCTATAATCGCGGTGCATTTAAAAATGGTATCCATAGGGACCGTGCCGACTACATGCGGTTTTTGTTTGGTGTCATTGCGTTTCAGTCCCCTGTCCAGTTCCCCCAGGTCGGTAGGCTCGCGCGCACGTTTAGTGACACTGATGGGTTTGATATCCCCGAAGACTCCTTTGGGCACATACTTGAGTCGCGTACGGTTGAGCTTGTTTCGTTTTGCATACTCGGAAACCATTTTCATCTCATTGTGCGCGAGTTGGTAGAGGGGGGTCTCATGCGCTACATGCAGCGGATCGAGCTCGCGTACACCAAGTACTTCAACACGCGGTATGGGGTCTCTGGACATGTGTATGAGGGACGGTATAAGGCGAAGCACATTGGGGACAATGAGTACCTCATGCACCTTTCTGCCTATATACACCGCAACCCGCGCGAACTAAAGCCATGGAAAGGTCGAGAGGCAGAATACCCATGGTCGTCCTACCGAGACTACGTGAAGGAGAACCGATGGGGCGGGCTTCTGGCCCAAGAGATTATCTTGGACCAGTTTGCGGGCACCAAGGAGTCAAACTATGCAGATTACGTAAAATCGAGCCCCGCAAAAGAGTTCGATTTGTAAACAAAAAAGCCCCTCCGAGGAGGGGCTTTTGGCTAGGCACCGCTTCGCTTTTTCCCGACTTTGCGACGAGAAACAATGAAAGTGTTTGAGTACTTCTTTGGGGTGCGTGTCTTCTGACCCTTGCCGGTTGGCTTGCCCCAGAGGCTCTTTGCACGACGGAGTCCGCGACCCTGGCGACCCTCACCGCCGCCGTGTGGGTGGTCTACTGGGTTCATGGCAGTACCACGTACCGTAGGGCGAATACCCATAGCGCGTGAGCGACCTGCTTTTCCAATGTTTACCAAGTGCCACTCAGGGTTCGACACCTCACCAATAGATGCCCATGCGGTATCGATAATCTTGCGGACCTCAGATGATGGGAGTTTGATCTGTGCGTAGCCTGCGTCGTGCGCTACTACTTCTGCGTAGTTGCCTGCTGCACGACCGATCTTTGCACCACCTCCGGTCTGAATCTCAATATTGTACACAAAGGTGCCGACAGGAATGTTCTTGAGCGGAAGGCGGTTACCTGGTGTTACAGGAGCGGTCTCTGAAATCAGTATTGAGTCCCCAACCTTGAGCGACTGTGGCGCAACCATGTAGCGGCGCTCACCATCGCGGTAGACCATGCGCGCAATAAAGCCAGTGCGGTGTGGGTCATACTCGATGTGCTCAACTTTGGCAGGGATGTTCTTTTTGTCGAACATAAAGTCCACCATGCGGAACTTGCGCTTGTTACCACCGCCCTGGTGGCGGGTCGTAATGCGGCCAAAGGCATTGCGTCCGGCACGCTGTTTGCCACCCGAAACCAGACGCTTGTGTGGCGTATCTGTAGTGAGGTAGTCGCGGTACTTCACGACCGACATGTTGCGCGTACCTGGTGTGCGTGGCTTGTAGTTTTTAATGCTCATACAAAATTATTATGCTGCAAAGTCGATAGAGTCACCCTTCTTGAGAAATACGTACGCCTTGCGCATCCGGTTCTGAACACCGAAGCCACGACGCGTGCGGAGAAATACCTTCTTGCCCTTGGTGTTAACCATGTTCACACGCTGAGGTGTCACCTTGTAGAGTGCCTTGAGTGCCGCAACCACCTCGTGCTTGGTAGCAGTTGGAGTGACCTCAAAAGTGTAAACGTTAAAGGTTGAGAGGTTTGCTGCTTTTTCGGTAAGGCGAGGGCGGCGGATGACGTTCTTGATACCAACGACTGCTGGTTGTTTTTTCTTTGTGTCAGCACCAGAGCTTTGCGCTACCGTCTTCACCACATCTGCAAGACCTCCAGCCTTCTTGGGTGAGGCTTTCTTTTCAACGGGCGCTTTCTTTGATCCAAAAATAGCCATAGTAGTTAGCTGATGCGGTCAGCAAGTTTTTTAACACTCTCCTCTGGATTCACAATAACAAGGTATCGGTACTTCAACACATCCATGACGTTGAGGTTACGTGCCTCCTCTACCATCACGTTGGTCATGTTGCGGAAACTCTTGATGACGGTTGCGTCCTTGGTAGCAAGCGCAAACAAGACTGCATTCTTGCGGCGTGTCCCCACCTCTTCGTAACCCTTTACGCTACCAAGTGCAGTAAGTACGGTGCGTGCATCTTTAGTCTTTGGCCCTGCAAATGGAAGCGCGTCAACAAGCATAAGGCGAGACGAGCGCACCTTATCTGAAATAACGGTTGCAAGTGCCTTGTCGCGCATCTTCTTGTTGATCTTCTGCGCATAGACCTTTTCTTTCAAAGGACCGTGTGTCGTACCTCCGCCGCGCCAAATAGGAGAGCGGATAGAACCATGACGTGCTTGGCCAGTACCCTTTTGCGCATATGGCTTCTTGCCGCCGCCACGAACCTCACCGCGACCCTTCGTGTGTGCAACAGGGGTTCGTGCGTTTGCTGCCATTGCAGTCACCACTTGGTGAACAAGAGCAGAATTACGCTTTGCGCCAAAGACGCCAACCGGCAACTCCATTGAGCCAGTCTCTTTACCCTTGTTGTTGTAAATTGATGCTTTCATATTATTTCTGAACGATTTCAATAACCGTGCCTTTGCGTCCTGGGACTGCGCCGGTGACATAGATCTCGCCCTTCTCTGCGTCGATTTTTGCAATTTTCAAATTAGTGGTCGTCACGCGGTCAGCACCCATGCGTCCTGCCATCTTAAGACCCTTAACCACACGACCACCGGCGCGACCTGGACCGCCACCGATAGAACCTGCCTCACGCTCAGAGTGCTTCTGACCGTGCGAGCGAGGACCGCCCTTGAAGCCATGGCGCTTAACCACACCCTGGAAGCCCTTTGCTTTCGTAAGTCCTGAGACCTGGACAATGTCGCCTTCTGCAAAGACCGAGACATCGATCGTGTTGCCGACAACAAATGAACTTGTATCTCCCATTCGGAACTCTTTGTATGAGCGGAACAAACCTTTCTTCTTCTGTGGGCGGTTGATGCGCTGCTCCTTTTGTGTGCCAAAGCCTACCTGAACTGCGCTGTAGCCATCAGCCTCAGTTGTTTTGATCTGCGTCACCGTGTTTGCAGGTGCAGCGATAAGCGTCACTGGGTGCACCGCACCTGTGGTGTCGAAGAGTTGGGTCATCCCCTGCTTGGTACCGATAAGAAACTTTTTCATACTTACATCATTTTGACGTCTACCGACACGCCCGATGGGAGTGACAGGTTGGTAAGTGCGTCAACAATCTTTGGATTTGGATTCAAAATGTCGATCACGCGCTTGTGTGTGCGGATCTCAAACTGCTCTTGTGCGTTCTTGAAAATAAATGTCGAGCTCAGGACTGAAAACTTTTTAAAGTCAGTCGGGAGCGGTACGGGACCGACTACCTGCGCATCAAACCGGAGCGCGGTGTCGATGATCTGCTTGACCGACTGGTCAAGCACCTTGTGGTCGTACCCACGCACGCGAAGCCTGAGCTTCGCGTGCGTTTCAGGTGCGACCTTAGGAGCACTCTTCTTTGCGCGAGGCGCTTTTGGTGTTGGTGTGGTTGTGTCAGCCATACGTGTGCGCCTCGTGTACCTTAGGCGAAGATTTTAGTAACGACGCCTGCACCAACTGTCTTACCACCCTCGCGGATCGCAAAACGCATCTGTGCTTCCATGGCGACTGGTGCCACAAGTTTGACCTTGAACTTCACCGTGTCACCTGGCATAACCATCTCGACTCCCTCTGGCAATGTCACATCTCCCGTCACGTCAGTAGTACGGACATAGAATTGTGGCTTGTAGCCAGTAAAGAATGGCGTGTGGCGACCTCCTTCCTCCTTAGAAAGAATGTATACCTCTGCCTCAAATTCAGTGTGTGGAGTCACCGTACCAGTCTTTGCGAGCACCTGGCCACGAGTAACGTCTTCCTTCTTTGTACCGCGGAGAAGAATACCTGCGTTGTCGCCGGCCATACCCTCCTGGAGTGACTTGTTGAACATTTCAATACCAGTGACGGTCGTCTTTGCTGTGTCCTTAAGACCAACAATTTCAATTTCCTCACCGACCTTGATCTGTCCGCGCTCAATACGACCAGTAACTACGGTGCCGCGTCCTTCAATTGAGAAGATGTCCTCAATAGGCATAAGGAATGGCTTTGCAACATCGCGCTCAGGCTGTGGGATGTACTCGTCAAGTGCCTTAACAAGATCCATGACCTTGTCTGACCACTCGTTACCTGGTGCTGGGTTTTCAAGCGCCTTGAGACCTGAGCCGCGGATAACTGGGGTGTTCTTGCCGTCAAAGCCCTGCTTGGTGAGGAGCTCGCGGATTTCCTCTTCGACGAGGTCGACGAGGTCGTTGTCTGCCACCATGTCAACCTTGTTGAGGAAGACAATAATCTTTGGCACACCAACTTGGCGTGCGAGGAGGACGTGCTCGCGTGTTTGTGGCATAGCACCGTCTGTTGCGGCAACCACCAAAATGGCACCGTCCATCTGTGCGGCACCGGTAATCATGTTCTTGATGTAGTCTGCGTGACCTGGCGCGTCAATGTGCGCATAGTGACGAGATGGTGTTTCGTACTCCGAGTGTGAGAGCGAAATGGTGATACCACGCGCCTTTTCCTCAGGTGCTTTGTCAATTTCGTCGACACCCTTCGTGGTTGCGCCATAGCCGTTCCCCGCCTTTGACAGCACGTTCAAAATTGCTGCGGTGAGCGTCGTCTTGCCGTGGTCAACGTGTCCGATAGTACCAACGTTTACGTGCGGCTTGGTACGATTAAATTCTCCTGCCATAACGTTTTTTAGTGATTATTAAGTTATAAGGTCAAACAACTGATTCTTTTTGGTATGGAAGCCAGAACCCCGCTCCCTCCTCGTCTTGTGTCCAGAGACGTGGAAACACGCGTGTAGCGTTGTAGGCATACTATCGCCTGCTCACCAAAGAGTCAAGCGTGCAGGCTCACTAAAACGCCTCCTGATTTTCAGGATAAATCTCAATTGGGTTTATTGGTACCAAGTTCGCGAATAGTGGCTCAACGACTACAGTACATGTGGTGGTACCACCTGGACCTGTTGCAGTTCCAGTAAATACAGTCCGAGTACTGACCTGAACGATCATGCTGCCGCTCGATACTGGAGTCACGGCCCCCACGCCACGGTCTACAACAAGGGAAGTCGCGTTTGAACTAGTCCACGAAATGCGTGCCGGTGCTGCATTGTGCGAAGCGCTGATCATGGAGACGCTACTCAATTCGCATGTTGGGCGTGGCTGTACTGCATCGAATACACGACCCTGTGTCTGTCCTGATGAGGGTAGCCCCACGACTGCGTGTCCATTAAACCAATCACGTGTTGAGGTGGTTGCCTGGGACAATGAATTTGGAGACCACATAAACGCCTCAGGTGCCTGGAAGAAGAGTGTTTGTGCTGGTGCGAGGTTTGCTGAACCAAGCAATTTGCTCGTGATTGACGCATACGGCGTTGGGGCTATGTAACTCCCGCGCACCTCAAAGTAACGGGTCTGTCCTGCAGGAATGTATATCGGTCGGCCTGAAAAAGTTAGTACCCCCGCCGTTGAAGTCCCGAGAGTAATTCCACCCAAGTGTGGGCTCGGCGATGCAGGAATCGAAAATGCTGCATCCGTATAGGCATAAGCATCGACTGCGCGGACTGAAACACCAGTAGTTACAAACTGTACTGCAAAAGACCCTAGAGTCACTGGACCTTCTGGGGCTGCACGGATGCTAAAGCGGAGCATGCGATTATCAGCCGCTCCGAATACTGGGAGTGAGATCAACGATACTGTCGGAGTCGATTTCATAATGCGCACACCATCGCTGGTAGCAGCACCACTGAACACGGCGCGTGCACCACTTACACCCACCCCCTCTGCGCTTGCATAGGCAATTTTTACAACACGTCCTGACTCTTGAATCGGCTGCGCTACTCCTATCAACTCTGGTGTAATGCGTGCAGAAAGGACAACGAATGTATTGCGTGGGATTACCACGGGAGAAATCGTCAGTGTAGTGGTATCTGAACCAACAAAGAGCCCTTGTCCTACCAATTGCGAACCATTATACAGACGGACAATGCGGACATCAGAGTATGAACCAGAGACAACCTTAAGAGTCACTCTCTGGAGAGTCACTTGCTCTACAGTTGCAGTAAAGCGAATAGGTAGGGTCTGTGTTTCAACGCCTGGAACAACGAGTTTAAATGCAGTATTCGATGAGTCAACTGAGACACTTACGAGTGGGGTGGTTGTCGCCACCGTATTTGCGTATGCAGGAGTTGTTATAAAAAATGCTGCGACTGCTAACCCAATAATGAGTGCTTTATTCATAGTTTTGGCACTTTATCATAAATTCTCTATATGTCAAAGAACGCACCAGCGGTGCGTTCTTTGACATGATACGTCTCTTTTACCTCCCAAAAATGCTCAAAATTCCGTTCATGCTGTTTTGCAGTGCAACGAGCGCTGCGGCGAGTTCTGTCGCTGACAGAGACTTTGCCTCTGGTGCCACACTTTCAAGTTGGAGCGACACTGGCGTCCACTGAATACAGCGCGTCCCTACGTTTGAGCAGATCTGCCAGGTACCTGCAGAGCAGCGCATGAGCGGTATCACTTCCTTGGCGCTCAACTTTCCTGCTGAGAAATATGGTTCGTACGGAACGGTCTCTCCTGCACTCACCACCTTCTCACCCCATGGTGTCGTGCACTGGCTCACCGGTTTTACGAGCAACTGCTCTCCTGGTGCAGGTGCGCACTGAATACCGATTTGGCACCCGTCGTTGTTGTAAAGCGGTACAGTCTCGCCGGCACACGGCACGAGAGGCTGCCTCCATATTGCGGGGCAGGCAATCGGCTTTTTGATGACCGGAGGGGTTGTTGACCCAAGCTCACAACGGAAACCTGTCTGACACCCATTTGCGTCTTGCGTTGAGTAGAGCGTTCCTGCACATGGCGCTGGTATATAGGCAATCATTGGGCACACACTAGGGAGAGTCGTGGTTGCCCCTTTAGTTGGGCACTTGAGCACCTTGCAGCCATCAGAGCCGTACGATACCTCTGGGTTTTGGCAGGCTGGCATCACTTGCGGACATTGCTTTGGCTCCTGAGGTTTACCGAGGCACTGCCACCCTATCTGACACCCGCCAGCGCCGTAGCGTGGAGCCCACGTGCCATCACACGACGATGTGGGCTCTACCCAACCAATAGCAGGACATGCATCAGTAATCGGTGGGCGCACTGGTTTTTGCTCAATAACATCGGTACCAGCAACCTCAACTTTCAACCGGCAGGTAACGCTACCCGACTGACCAAAGAATGTGAGTGCAAACACGGTTGTCGACGAAATGTTGGTGAAGACGCGTGACGTCTCGTTGGCAGTATCTTTGTCTCCACTCCCCCACACGGCATAGTCTGCACCGGTGCTCGTCCACGAAAACGTGACGGGCTGATTAGGTCGTATCGAGATTGGTGAGGCTGAGATCTTGCAGGTAATACCCCTTTTCTCACGCGTAGTTGGGGTTATTGGTGAGTCCGTAACAGAAGGAGTCGACACTTTGGCACACGCACGGCGCATATGCTCGCGCGTCATGGGGCCCACTATGCCAAGAGCAGGTAGTCCATTATCTGCTTGGTAGCGGCGTACATAACTTTGTGTCGTTGAGCCGAAAAACCCAGACACGAGTACTGTCTGGTCAACACCGTAACGCGCTGCAAGGAACTTTTGTAATTCCCTAACCGATGCGTCTCTTGAGCCGCGCTCAAGCGTGCGTACCAAAGTTGGACACTGCGGCTCGACGCTCGTTGGCGCACTCTCCTCTGCAAAAACTGCTAATGGGATACTAAAAACTCCAAGAAGGAGCACAGCGAGTGCTTTATACATACTGGAAGTGTAGCAAAACAAAACCCCGCACATGCGGGGTTTTGTGTGTGGTGTGCTTATTTGCGAGACTCCTTGATAGCCTCGGCGACGTTTGAAGGCACAACCTCGTAGTGGTCGAACTCCATAGTCCACGATGCGCGACCTTCGGTCATAGAGCGAAGCTGTGTCGTGTAGCCGAACATTTCAGACAATGGAACAGTTGCGTTGATGACCTTTGCCATACCGCGCTCCTCCATACTCTCGATGGCACCACGCTTTGACGTGATAGTACCGGTGACGTCACCCATGAACTGCTCGGGAGTGACGACCTCTACTTTCATGATAGGCTCGAGAATAACCGGCTTTGCGAGTGCTGCCGCTTCCTTAAAGGCTTGAATTGCGGCGATCTTGAAGGCGATTTCAGACGAGTCCACATCGTGGTACGAACCATCGAACACTTCAACTGAAATGTCTTCCATCTTGTAGCCTGCAGAAATACCGCGCTCCATTGCCTCCTTCACACCCTTCTGCACTGCAGGAATGTACTCCTGAGGAATCACACCTCCCTTAATGCTGTTGATGAACTCGAAGTGGTCCTCGCGCTCAACGTTGCTTGCAATCTTCTTCCCTTCTACCACTGGTTCGAGCGGCTTAATGCGGAGTGCAACGTGACCATACTGTCCACGGCCACCGGTCTGCTTGATGTACTTGTGATTCGCTTCTGCCATTTTCTGAATCGTCTCACGGTAGGCAACCTGCGGCTTACCTGTCGTTGCCTCAACAGAAAACTCACGCTTCATACGATCAACCAAAATCTCGAGGTGGAGCTCACCCATACCCTGGATGATCGTCTCACCTGTTTCAGTGTCTGCTGAGACGCGGAACGTTGGGTCCTCGTCCTGGAGTTTCTTCAAGGCAAGGCCCATCTTCTCTTGGTCAGCCTTGGTCTTAGGCTCAATGCGCATAGACACCACCGGCTCTGGGAACTTAATCTCCTCGAGTACAATAGGCTTATCCTCTGAGCAGAGTGTGTGTGACGTCTTAGCATCCTTGAGTCCGACCGCTGCAGCGATTTCTCCTGCGTAGACGTCCTTTACCTCCTCGCGCTTGTCTGCCTGGAGACGAACAATACGGCCCAAGCGCTCCTTGGTACCTGTCGATGAGTTATAGATATATGAGCCAGCAGAGATCGTACCCGAGTACACACGGAAGAACGTAAGTGCTCCGACGAATGGGTCAGTCTGGAGTTTAAAGGCAAGTGCTGAAAATGGTTCGTCATCAGCAGGGTGGCGCTCGATAGCGCTACCCGTATTTGGGTCAATGCCAGTCTTTGGTGGAAGGTCAATTGGTGAGGGGAGGTACTCAACCACCGCATCGAGCACCAACTGCACGCCCTTGTTCTTGAGCGCTGAGCCGCAGAACACAGGAACGATCTCGTTTGCAATGACCGCCTTTCTTAGTGTTGCCTTCAAAACCTCAATCGATGGCTCTTTGCCTTCGAGGTAGTCGGCAGTTAACTTTTCATCCTGCTCAACAATGCGCTCAATAAGCTCGCCGCGATATTTTGCGGCATCAGCCTTAAGGTTCTCAGGAATTTCATTCGTGTAGCGAACCTCCTTACCCATTTCGCCCTCAAAGTAGACCGCCTGCATGGTCAAGAGGTCGATAGCGCCGTTGTGCTCTCCCTCCTCGCCGATAGGAATCTGCATGCGGACTGCCTTTTTAGTGAGGCGGTCCAAGATTGACTTGTATGAGCGCTCAAACGATGCACCGGTGCGGTCAAGTTTGTTGATGAGGCACACACGTGGCACCTTGCCTTCGTCAGCGTAACGCCAGTTGGTTTCAGACTGTGGCTCGACGCCCGCAACACCGTCGAACACCACGACCGCACCGTCGAGAACGACAAGTGAGCGCTTTACCTCCACGGTAAAGTCGATGTGGCCTGGAGTATCGATGATGTTAAAGCGGTACTTCTTCGAAGTATCCTTCTTGTCTGTCTCTCTCGTCGGCGTCCAAAAGCAGGTGATGGCGGCGGCGGTAATCGTGATGCCGCGCTCGCGCTCTTGCTCCATCCAGTCGGTGGTCGTCTCGCCTTCGTGCACTTCGCCGATCTTGTGCTGTGAACCCGTATAGAAAAGAATGCGCTCAGACGTAGTCGTCTTGCCTGCATCGATGTGGGCGATAATACCGAAGTTACGAACCTTCTCGATTGGATAGTCGCGAGCCATAAAAAATTAAACGTTAAATAATATATCTGTTACTTAAAACGTGCCCAGAGGCACGTCACTTAAGATTACCACGCGAGGTGGGCAAAGGCGCGGTTTGCCTCTGCCATACGGTGAACGTCGTCGCGCTTACGAATCGCTGGACCCTCACCCTTTGCTGCCTCCATAAGAACTGCGGCAAGTTTTTGATCAATACCCTTGCCCTTTCCTGAGCGAGCAGCATCAATAATCCACTTGAACGCGAGCAAACGGCGGCGCGCTGGGCGGACCTCGGTAGGGACCTGGTAGTTGGCACCACCGACGCGGCGTGAGCGCACCTCGATATTTGGCGCGACGTTCGTAATCGCAGTATCAAAAACGACGATTGGATCAACGCTGTCGCCAGACGCCTTGATGATGTCGAACGCACCATACACCAGCGCGCGCGCGACTGACTTCTTACCGTCCCACATGATGGCGTTAATGAAACGCGCAACAGTCTCAGACTGGTACTTTGCGTCTGCGGCTACTGTTATTTTTCTGTTTACTTTACGTCGCATAGAGGTTATGCCTTAGGTCGCTTAGCACCGTAGCGTGAACGTCCGCGGCGGCGCTTCTCGAGCCCTGCCGTGTCGAGTTTACCGCGTACGACTTTGTAACGGGTTGAAAGGTCCTTCGTACGACCGCCGCGGAGCATAACCACTGAGTGCTCCTGGAGGTTGTGTCCCTCGCCGGGAATGTAGGCAGTCACCTCCATACCGTTTGAAAGGCGGACACGAGCAATCTTACGAATAGCAGAGTTTGGCTTACGAGGCGTCTTGGTCGTCACCTTGGTGCACACACCGCGCTTAAAAGGTGATGGGTAGAAGGTTGGCTTGTTCTTGAGTACATTAAAACCGCGCGTGAGGGCGATAGTCTTTGACTTACGAGCAGTGTCGCGACGAGGACGCTTGCGGAGCTGATTGATGGTTGCCATGAGTCTATGAAAAAACGCTCCAACGGAGCCTCACTACTGTACTATCTCACATTGAGATTTGCAAGGGCTACAGACCGGTGAGGAGTCTGAAGACGACACTCGTGACTGCCCCCATCGGAGCAGACAGGAAGTTAACGATCAAAATCAGCACCAAGATGAGCCCAAATGGGCCAAGCGCGTAGGTGAGCCCCTCAAGTTGCCGGTACTGGTAATAGAGCCCCGGGGGCAAAAAAGCGGCGACCACCTTTGACCCATCGAGGGGTGGGATCGGGAGCATGTTGAGGATCGCAAGGGAGATGTTAGCCATAATGACAATCAGAACCGCAGTAATTACCTCTTCGGAAATGGGGAGCGCACCAAACCGAACCAAAAGGCCTGCAGCGATTGCAATGAGTATGTTGGTTGCGGGCCCTGCAAATGCAGTGAGCGCCTCTCCCCACTTCCCCCACCGTAAGTTGTAGGGGTTTACGGGAACCGGTTTTGCCCATCCAAGGAGAAACGGCGACCCAGAAAGAAGTGCGAGACCAGGGACAATAATAGAGCCCACCATATCTATATGAGGGATAGGGTTCAACGTTAAGCGTCCGGCGTACTTTGCCGTCGGGTCACCAAGCCAGTCTGCAACATACCCGTGCGCCACCTCATGAAAGATGATCGAGAGAATGACAATAACGACTGCAACGAGTTCCATACCCACATGATACACTCCCCGCATGAAGAGCGAGACGGTCTACATCTACGGGAAACACGCTATTGAAGAGGCTCAGGCGCATGCCCCACACGTCCTCAAGAAAGTGATGACCGGCGTCAAAGGCGAGGGTCATGGCGGCTATGTCGCCGTCGTCGACGTCGACAAACTCTTGGTGCCCTATACAACGTTTGCCAAAACGTTGGTGCCCACCCCATACACTGCAGTACTGGTGCTCGGTGGACTTACTGACCCGCACAACGTGGGTGCCATCATCCGCTCAGCGGCGGCATTCAACATAGCGGCGGTGCTCATTCCTACCACGAACCAGGCGCCAATTACTGGAGCCGTCGCAAAGACCTCTGCGGGGATGATTTTTAGAATCCCCCTCGTCTCTATCAACTCTTTAGAGGAGGTGATGCGTGACCTAAAGAAGCAAGGTTTTAAAACATACGGTCTTGCAGGAGACGGTGAGGTAGTCTTGGGAGTTGAGAACTTCGACTCCCCTGTCGCGTTTGTGGTCGGCAACGAAGGCGCTGGACTCTCGCCAGAGGTCCGAGAAACGTGTGACCATATACTTGCAATACCAATGAACCCACGCACCGAGTCACTGAACGCCGCACAAGCAGCAACAGTTGTTATGTATGAATGGCACCGTACTCACTCTAAGAAATGACATATGTCTAAAAACTTTTGGGACAAAGAGTATCAACGACCGAAGCATCTCATCCTCTCTGACGAGCCCGCAGAGGACTTGGAAAAGTTTTGCCGCTTTCTCGAGCGACGCTCTGGCAAGGCACTCCTTAACGTAACGACACAAGCGGTCGATATTGGCTGCGGCAATGGGCGCAACTTAATCCACCTCGCAAAGACGTATGGCATGCGAGGCGTTGGGTACGACTTGTCGAAAGAGGCTATCGCACAAGCGACTGAAGCGGGCAAAGAGTTACCACTCAAGTTTGTAGTTCAGGATTTGCGCAAACCTATCCCCCTCCCTGACAACTCAGTGACGCTCGCACTCGACATGATGTCGTCTCATATCCTCACGAAGAGCGAGCGCGAGACCTTGATGTACGAGGTGCTTCGAGTCCTTCGCCCTGGCGGATGGCTCTTCTTTAAGTCGTTCCTTTTAGACGACGACGCAAACGCGCGCCGCATGCTCCGCGAGTCACCAGGGCCTGAAGAGGGCATGTACATACACCCCGAGATGGGTCATGCCGAGTACGTCTGGACCTTGGGCGCTATACGCGAGCAATACGAGGACTTTTTCAAAATTCATAAGATAGAGAAGTCGTTTAAGCACCGCAAAGTCGACGGCTCCCCATGGAAGCGTCGTACTGTGAGTGTGTATCTTGAGAAAAATACATAGCGACTTACCCTCTTAACGTTCAAAAACCACCAGGACTTATGGTGGTTTTTTGAAAATGACGACTATTCTCAACTAGGATGCTGCGCTATTGATTGATTGCATCAAGGGCACGTCTGAGCTGCTGGCTTGGGGCCCCAGGATCGCGGGGCAATTTTGCAAAAAGGAAACCAAGACCACCTATAAGAGTAATTACCGCACCTACCCCAAGTAAGCCTTCACCAAAATCTATGACCCCATTATTGTCGTAATCCAGTATTTCAAAACTCATACTTAAAACTTAACATGGCTAGTAACTTATTATATAATATCACTTAAAAGAAGTTGTGTCAAATAATATGCGCTCTGCGATGGGCAGCAGCCACCTACCATTTCGGTCTACCTTGAAAAGCAATCCTAGGCGTGTTAGATTTCTATAACTATGGGAAAGGTATGTGAAATCACTGGGAAAGGCACCCTCGTGGGCGGCCGCTACTCTAACGCAACTCGTGCGACACAATACAACCCGTGTGGCAAAGTACGCCGCAAGGCCAACCTCCAGAAGCGCAAGATCTTTGTTCCAGAACTTGGTAAACACGTATCACTTATCGTTTCTGCTCGTGGACTCAAGACCATCGCAAAGCGTGGCGCGTACGTCACGCTAAAAAAAGCTGGTGTCGTTTAGAAAGACCGGCGGTATTTGCGGATTCATAAGTGCAGAAGCGGTTGCACTGCAACAAATTGGCGCGGGACTTGCGATGCAAGTCTTTTTGCTTGCTCTCTCAGCAGCGCTCGTACTGGGCGCCACTGGTGTTATTGGTAAAGACGCTAGCGGAAACTCAGACCGTCAGAAGAAAAAGTAACTGTCCCATCCTCGCACGTGTCGAGGATTTTTACATTTAGTGACTCAAAGTATGAAACAACTGATGGCGCTGGGTGCCCATAGCGGTTATCACACCCACGACTAAACACGACATACTCGGGCGAAACACTGTCGACAAAGTCAGGGAGCGAGGACGTTTTTGAGCCATGGTGCCCGGCTTTCAACACGTCACTATCGAGTCCATATCCCCATTTCAAAAACAACTCCTGCTCAACCTTACTCGGTGCATCCCCCGTGAGCATGACGCTCGTCTCGCCATAGACGACGCGCATGACCACTGAGCCTGCATTGGTATCTTTCACGCGTGACACATCTTTGGTTGGGTACAGGATATCTGCGTACGCCCCACCACCTAAGTCGAGGCGCTGTCCGGCGCGAGCCGTTGTGCGGCTCGCGCCGGCCTCAACTTCAGCACGTATAGCATCAAGCGTGACTTCCCACGCACGAGTCCCCTTCTCTACCCCAGGATCAATGATGCGTCCGACGTCATAGCGTTCGAGGACATCTGCCATCCCCCCGATATGATCTTGATCAGGGTGTGTCGCAATTACTGCATCGAGTGTTCTATCCCAAAATGGGAGTGCCGCACCGAGCCCACGAAGCGCAGACGTGTCTGCGCCCGCATCAACGAGTACCTGCACGCCCGTTGGGCCCTCAATGAGTATCGAGTCGCCCTGCCCGACATCAAAAAACGTGACGGTGAGCCCTTGTGGGGTCGGTATGGAAAACAACACTATATTCAGTGCAACCAGCACCAGAAACGTCACCCACTCACGCATACCCACATGGTACACTCGACCCATGATCTACACACCAAAACAATTTGCCTTCGGCACATTGCAGGGCATCTCTCAGAAGCAACTCGACGTCCACATTAAACTCTACGAGGGGTACGTCAAGTTCATTAACGTGATCGAAGAACAGCAAAAAGAATTACTCAAAGATTCAGAAAAAAACGCATACGCTTTGGCAGAAGTGACGCGGCGCATCGGTTTTGAGTGGAACGGAATGCGCATGCACGAGCACTACTTTGCGCAGTGGGAAGGTGCTGCGTCCCCTATCGCGGGGCCACTCGCTGATGCACTCGCCGCGCAATACGGGAGTATTGAAGCGTGGCACGCTCGCTTTAAAGGAGTCGCCATGATGCGCGGTATTGGATGGGCTATTCTTTCATGGGACCCAGTCGGGAAACAGTTTGTTAACCACTTCGTTGCCGACCACGAACTCGGGCAACTAAACGGTCTCACCACTGTCCTTGCGCTCGACATGTGGGAGCACGCGTTTATGGTTGACTACGTCCCTGCAGAGAAAGCACAGTATGTCGATGCATTTTTTGCAAACCTCAACGGCTCAGTCGTTGCTCAGAGGTTTACTGCAGCATAGGGCACTGACCCCAACATTACGGACACTTCGATAATGTAGCGCAGGAGTGCGTACGCAACGGCGCTCAGCGGAAACGCGAGCGTCGTCGAGACGCTTGCAACGAGCGCAGCGCAAAAACCTGCAAGCATTGCGTACGGGACAAACACAAGGACTAGTATGTTAGTCACGAGAGCTATGAGCGACACCTGACCGACTGACAACACCAACAACGGGAGCACAGCGACCTGTGTAGCGAGTGTCGTAGACACTATTTCAATCAAAGCCTTGGACCTAAGCCACACAAGATACGGCACGAAGCGGTGTGCGAGCGTCACAAGCCCAAATGTTGCAAGTACTGAAAGTTGATACGACAGGTCAAAGAGTACGAGGTATGGGTTCCACATCGCCATTGCTGCAGCAACAACCAACAGTATCCGCACACCATCCGCCGGGCGGTGGAGCGCTTTAGCGGCCAACACTACCAGTGCCATAAGCGTTGCGCGCACTGCCGTCTCTGACGCGCCCGTCATAAGCATAAACATGAGCGCAACAATGCCCGCCGAGCCGAGCGCTGCAGTGCGTGGCAATACTTGTTGCAACCCTTCACGCACCGTGTTGATGACGAGTGCAACGTTGTAGCCTGAGAGCACAATGATGTGTACCACGCCTGCGGTGCGGAACGACTCGGTCAAGTCTTCGCCCAACCCACGCTTCTCGCCGAGCAGAAGTCCTGCAAGCAGTGCTGATTCGGGCTCGGGCAGCGCCTTCTCTATGCCTGCAATAAACCAGTGCTTGAGTGCTACGAGCCTTGCAATAACCCAATTACCATTCCCTTGTGTTTGAATAGTGACCTCAGCAAAACTCATTACATGCGTTACACCATGTGCGTAGAGGTACATCGGGTAATTGAACACGTGCCCGGTGTCCGTCTTAAATGCTTCTGGTTTTTGGATCTTCCCCGAGGCGAGTATGACGTCGCCATACGCAACAGACGTAAATCGGTCAGTGCGTACCAACACCGTGCCAACCTCTGTCTTTGTGGTCAGTTGTATAAACGCCTCACGGACATCAGGTTCGCGCACCACTGTACCCACTATCGTCACCCGCTCACCCAAAGCACCATCTAGTTCTGGGGTCGAAATGAGCGGAGCAGTGAGCGAGTACACTGCCGCTCCGACAATACTAAAAACCGAGAGTGTGTGAACGAGGTATGCACTACGCAAAACCGCCAGTATCCGCATACCCAGTAAAATCGGTTATTTGTACCGATGATTCCCGTATACCAGACGCGAGCACTGCGCTCCGCAATGCGCGCGTCATACTCTCGGGCCCTGCAATATACACTTCTGGCTTTGTATGGACATGCGACGCAAAGTCTCCTTCGTGGATGGTGCGCCCCTCACTCGCATAAAAGCGTTCAATCGTGAGCGAGTGCGCCAGTGCGTACGCGTCGAGTTCAGTACGGTACGCCTCACTTTCAGGAGATGGGTTTGCGTACAAGAGCGTTATGGGACGCTTTGCACTAATAAACGCTGCATAGCGCAACAAGGAGATCATGGGCGTGATCCCAATACCTCCGGCAACCATGAGGAGAGGGCTGTCCCCTGGTACGTAGCGCATCTCGTCTTGCGGATTACGGAGGTACACGGTGTCGCCCACCATGAGCGAGCGCAGATAGCGCTGTTTAAAGTCTGAACTACTCCCGCGATACGCAAAATCGATATGATCCTCGTGCGGAGAACTCGCCATAGAGAGCGTACGGTGGCGCGCGTACGTACCGTCAGGTAGGCGCTCGTACCATTTCATGGCGGCGCCTGGCTTGTACCGCATACCCTCGGGCTTATCGAGCGTAATCTCGAAAGTGTTTTGTGCTATCTCCGTAGGTGTCGTGCGCACGACATATGCACCGAGTCCCTCACCGTGTTCGTAGTCGAGTGCAGGGATTCTCACACTCCTATTCTCCCCTATCCATGGCGTCGTTCGCAAGTTCATCTGCGCGCTTGTTATACTCGCGCCTGACGTGCACAAACTCGATGTTCGGAAACGACTCGAGCACCAACTCTTTGACCCGTTGATGCTTTACCTTCATGTCAGGGTTCTTTACCTTATACTCGCCCTTCATCTGCTTGATGATAAGTTCCGAGTCCATCTTTACGGTCACCTTACTCGTAATGGGCCCGCCAAGTAGTGTATGCGTCGTTTCAAGCGCCAAAATGAGCGCCTCGTACTCTGCCCAGTTATTCGTCCGGGTGCCCAAAAACTTAGATACCGTACCTATTTCTGTATCACCTTTGTAAATTGCAGCACCTGCGCCTGCGGGCCCTGGGTTCCCACGCGAGCCGCCGTCGGTGTAGATAGTGATCACCCCGCTACTGTAACGCATTACGCGCCTGGTGTCTCTGGCGCTGGCACCACAGCAGGGACGCTCAGTTTTGCAAGCTTCTTGTAGACGTGCGCTACAGCGATTACTGAGACAGGAACCGTAACCAAGAGTCCGATAACGAGTGCAAAGAATCCGACAATGTTCAAGGCAAGGATAGCGAATGAAAAGAGTACCAACTGCCAGAGGTGCGGCTTGGTGAGCGCGTAACTCTCCTTGAGTGCCTCAACAGGGTTTAGGTTTTTGTCGACCACAGCCAGTTGCGCAAACATAAGAAGCACTGCAGCAATAATGCCCGGAATAATAAGGAGTACGAGACCGACAAGAATAATAACTCCTTGGAGCGCGATAGTCCCGAGCATTGGGAAGAAGCGGTCCGGCACCCAAAGCCCCTCCCAGCCAACTGGTGTACCACCGTCAGCAACTGAGAGCGCAAGACGTGCGTACGCAATAGAAACTATCGTTGATGCAAGGAACGAAATAATAAACCCGAGGAGTGACGCATCGTTTCGTCCTCCATTGATAAGCACGTCGACGATGATCGAGAATAACGTAAGTGCCAAAATAACACTGATATAAAACCAAGGTTGTTTCTTAAACACCTCCCAGCCAAACGCAAGAGACTCTTTGATAGAAAAAGCAGTAGTCATACCCCTATGGTAGCAACTATTTTTCGTTCAGCCAGGCTTGTGCCTCGTCTTTGGTGGCAAACAGTTGCAGATTCTTTTGCCCAATGAGCGCGAGCGTGAGTTCAGCCGCGACGCGCGCTGCTGCGCTTCCGCCAAACAATGCCGTCTTTAAGACATACGGGCGGTTGTGCTCTTCTAGACTCTTCATGGCAAGCATTGCCTCGACATTGTAGGTGCCAGAGAAGTCGGTGAGATCGAACGAAACAGGGACGAGAGCTCCTCGGCGCTCTGACTCACCTTTTACCGTCGCTTTAGCGTGCTCGACTTCAGCCTTGAGTGCATCAAAATTGCTCCGGTCTAGGGTACCGATGAGTCGCATATACACAACTCCATCCTCCCCTACCGTGACATCGAACGGTACTTGCATGCCCCAATACTACCACTAGTGTGGCACTTCGATAACGAGGAGCGTTGCTCCCTCTTGAGAGGCGAGGTCAAAGGACGATACGCCGCGTACCCCTACCGCGTCGCGTGTCCCAAGGGTGACGTCGCCAAACTTTGCACTCCCAGATACTACGAGGACATAGGCGCCGTGGTCCGGGTGTTTGAGTGTCACGCGCTCTGCGCCCTTGGGGGCTATACCGTAGTGCGTAATCCATGCGTCTTGGTGGATATGGAGTGGGGCGTTGGTGCCAATAGGACCCACCAACACTGTGTCACCGACGGGACTGCGCATAATAGGTGATTGCGCATAGCGTGGCGCGTGCCCCGCGCGGTCAGGGACTATCCAAAGTTGAAAAAGTTTAAGTGCCGTGTCGCCCGACTCGTTTAACTCGGCGTGCACGACGCCGGTCCCCGCACTCATGACCTGCACTTCGCCCGCCTCAACTGTGCCGCGATTGCCCATCGAGTCTTGGTGCGTCACAGCGCCTTCCATCACAATCGTGATTATCTCCATGTCTTTATGCGCATGCATGCCAAAGCCAGACGCGGGGTCTATGCTGTCGTCGTTGATGACGCGAAGCGCTCCGAACCCCATGCGCTCTGGGTTGTACCAGTCTGCGAAACTAAAACTAAAGCGTGAGTGGAGCCACCCGTGCTCCGCCACACCTCGCTCCTCTGCCCTATGTATAACTGTGTGCATTACGAAAGTGCCTTAATATCATCTACCAATCCTGGAATCTCATCGTCTATAAAATGATTCTGATCCTCAAAGATCCGTACGGTTGCAGTTGAGAGTGCTGTGCGATACTTTTCACATTCTGAGAACGGCACGACTTCGTCATCCTTCGAGTGGTATAGGTACACCATCCCCCCTGCGCCTCAAAAAGCGTAAATGGTCCATGAGGGACAAACTCTGTTAAGTGACCGTCCTCGCCAGGACCGAATGGCGCTGCAATGAGGAACGTACTCAAAATAGTTTTGGGGAATTTTTCCTCAGATAAGTATCGCGCAAGAAAACAACCGCCAAGCGAATGACCTATAAGGATTACTTTCTCATCAAGAAACGGTATATGCTTTTCGAACCAAATCTTCCATTCACCATAACGTGCATTTGCGGCGTTCGGCATGCGGGGCGCTATGACCTGATAGTCGCTCCCAAGACGCTCTCCGAGTAACGACTTCCACCCTTTACCTCTTGGCATACGCGGATCGTCTAGTTCGTATGCCTGTAGTGAGGCGAGATACTCGTCGTACGTTTTAAACGAATCCCCTCCATGTATGACGAGAACCTGTTTCATCGTGATTCACCTTCAAAGTCTTGTACTAACTCACCAAAGTCATTGGTCTCAGCAGAGTACTTGGCATACAGTGACTTCCCGACTGACGGCACTTGCGCCATCGGCTCGCCCGGGGCGCGGTCTGCATAGTTTACGACCACGTACTGACGAGAAGTGTCCGTAAAGTTCCCAATCTGAGTGTTTTGCGGCGCAATTCTATCTCCTATGAGCATGGCGTTGGTGCCGCGATATGTGCCACCTTCGTTAATAGCCCCTGCGAGAAAGAAAAAGATCCCACTTCCACCACCGTCTTGAGTGATCAAAAACGCAATGTCTTGGTCACCGTCACCATCAAAGTCGCCACGCGCTTCGTTGCCGAAGTACTGCGTTGTAATCATGCTTGCCGAGTCTGGTGCCGCAGGCACTTGTGCGACGCCGTCGATGAGTTGCACCGGATTGCCACTTATAAAGTAGAGGCCGTTCCGCGGGTCGGCAAAGAGTCCGTCATCTCTCTGCTTTTCAGAGTAGATGTAGGCATTAAAACCAAAAAACACGGTGAGCAGTACTAGTAACGAGCCGATACCGATAAGAGTTTCTTTCATACATACAGTGTATCAACTCGGCCTGTAGAGTACACTGGACGTATGGACGCATCTCGCACACAAAAATTTAAAGCCGCACTTGCTAAAGTCGGCACGTATCACGATGGGCTTGGTAAGAAGGTAGACCCGGGTATCAAAAAGACAGTGGCACTCCTTAACCTGCTCGGGTTCGAAACTGTCATGTCATGCGCGGGGCACATGCGCCCTGACCACGGCACACTCACGCCCTGGATCGACGTCCTCATCGAGAATAAAAAGAAAGAAGAAAAGTTCCGCACGCTCGTACGCTCCTACTGGCAGGACTCGAAATCGTGGGCGCGTCAGCAAGTCACGTCACTATTCATAGATGATTATGCGCTCAAGACTGACCGTTCAGCACTTCGACTTGAAAGCGGCATGGACATCCTTACCAATATAAAACGCGACAAAAAGCGCATACCCGAGGCTGTGCGTGAGTGGTTCTACAAAGAAGGTACGAAAGAGATGCGTCATTTTACAGAGTATCTACAGGACGTGTTCGAAGGAAAAAAGAAACCGTCAAAGAAAGCTCCGAAAGGTCGGCAGTCCGACTAAGTACCTATATGCATCCATACAAGGGAGACTTGACAATATGATTGTTGAGGAGCATAGTAGCCTCCTATGGCATTCGAAGCATTTACAGTATTTTTTGACGGAGACGGACTCCAAGAGTTGCTCCTTGGGATTGCAGGAGATGGACTCGAGGATTCTTTACCCCCACCACCTGAGGGATACATAGATGGCGTGGACGGAGGATATTGGCAAGATCCAGTGTCTAAAAAATGGCACTTTATACCTGGTGCCGGTCATTACAACGACGAAGGCGTGTATATTTTTGAGAACCTTTTCAAACGCTAAACCTTAAGGTTTTCGATACGCAAACGCAAGGAGGAGCGGCCGGCAAAGAATGAGCGGTCTATGGTCGCCTCGAGCGTCACTTTGTCCCCCACCGACAGGAGTTCCACCTCGTCCCTAAACGACGATCGGTTGATAAAGAACGCTATAGCCTCCGCATCTGCTCCACTCTCGTCGGAGAGCGCAAGGCGCACGTGCTCCTTACTCCCCCCAAAGAACAGCACGCGGTCAATGATGACCTGATCAAAACGGAACACCGGCTTTGGGTTATCCATCCCAAACGGCGCCATGTGGCGGAGCGAGTCATAGGTGCGGTCGGTGACATCTGCGAGCGAAAGAAGCCCGCTGTGTGGAACGCCAGTCTCTTGAGTATCAGTGCTAACACTACTCGACACCGCCTGATACGCCTCCTCGAGCGCAACCGGAAGTGCATGTATCGACTCTGGGGAAAGTGAAAACCCACCCGACGACTCGTGTCCTCCGAAGTCTTTAAAAACGTGCCGTGCCGCAGTCATGAGTTCCACGACGTTTACGTCGCCTGCCGAGCGGATAGACCCTTTAATCAAGTCACCATCCTTCCCCCACAGACACACAGTCTTTTTATACGTCTCTACTATGTTGTTGCCTGCAATGCCAAGCAAGGATGGCCGCCACTCTTGAGAGCCCATAACGATGATGCGTCCAGTGTTCGGCGCACCCTCAAGTCGGTGTTTCACTTCTTTTGCAACGCGTGCACCTTCGAGTTTGCGCGCCTTGTTGAGTGAAACGAGTTTGTTCGCTAATTCGTTGGCGCGCGTTTCGTCGGTGGTGGTCAAGAGTTCGACGCCGAGTCGTGGCGATTCCATGCGGCTCGATGCATTAATCTTTGGTGCGATGGAGAATCCGATGTCGTCCTCGGTCACCGCGTGTAACGGTATGCGCTCTTTGCGCAGCAGTGCCGCGAGTCCCAAACGCCTGCCCTTCGCCATCACCTGGAGTCCGTATTTCACGAGCACCCTGTTTTCCCCAGTAAGTGGAACCATGTCGGCGACGGTGGCGAGTGCCACAAGGTCGAGAAGCCACTTCTCCCAGCCGAGAGGTAGTTCAAAATTTCCTTTTTGTATTAGCGCTTCAACAAGTTTAAATGCAACGCCCGTTCCACATAAGACTTTCTCTGGATACACACTGTCTGCGCGGTGCGGGTTTACCACTGCAATCGCAGGAGGCAGGATGTCTTGAACAACAGTCTGGCTGGAGCCCTGCGTAACCGAGGACTTTTGTGAAAGATGTCCTCCCTCCTGTCTCGGTAAGTGGTGGTCGGTCACTATGACATCGATTCCGAGTGACTGCGCAAGCGCTACGTTCTCGTTTTCAGTAATCCCACAATCAACAGTAATAAGGAGTGACACACCGTCGTCTGCAAGCGCCTGGAGTCCTGGCGCATTGAGTCCATACCCCTCGCTTCGCTCCGCCACCATCATGCGGGCCGGGTACTCAATCTTCATAAAAAAGTCTGAGAGGAGCGACCCGCCTGGGATACCATCGCAATCGTAGTCGTGCCAAACGGCGATGCGCTCTTTCTTCTCTATCGCTGTAAGTATGCGATCAACCGCGACCCCCATGTCCGGGAGGAGGAACGGGTCAGGCCGTGCATCATACTGCGGGTTTAAAAATGTATCGTGGTCCACAATGCCACGTTCAGTGAGGAGTCGTTCGACAAGCGGTGACATCCTCCCACTCTACCACTAGAGGGTTTTTGCGTTCTTGAGCGCTTCGATACCTGGCAATGTGCCGTGCGCCAAAAAGTCGAGCATCGCACCCCCCGCAGTCGAAACGAACTCAAACTTGTCATTGAGTCCAAGTTTCTGAATCGCCGCAATAGTATCGCCGCCACCTACGACAGACACGCCTGGCGCGTCAGCCAACACCTTTGCCAACTCCTCAGTCATCGAACTAAATCCTTTCTCAAAATTTCCTAACGGACCATTCCACAGTACGGTACGTGCTTTTGCTGCCAGAGGTTTTAGTGTTTCTATAGACTTAGGCCCGATGTCGTAAATAGTGTCGTTCGGCAAGAGTTCGCGCACGTCTTTAACAAACGTCCCCGCAGGTCCCACGACCGTTGCATCAACAGGAAGTATGACTTTCGAGTTAGTAAGGAGGTCAGCGAGATGTGGCGAGTCAGAGACCAACGACTTCCCTACCTCGTACCCTTTTGCTTTATAAAAATCGATAGCAAGCGCGCCGCCTACAAACACGAAATCATACTTTGGGAGAAGTGCGCGAATGAGTGGCTCCTTGGTTACAAACTTTGCACCACCAACAATGGCGAGTGATGGGCTCTTGGGTTCAAGTGCTTTGGTAAGTCCTTCAACCTCTGCAACAAACTGGAGTCCCGCATAACTTGGGAGGTACTGTGGGACACCAATGATTGATGCGTGCTTGCGGTGTGCCGCTGCAAAGTCGTCATTTACATACACGTCACCCAAGGACGCAAGTCTGCGTGCAAAAGCGTCGTCGTTTACTACCTCTCCCGCATCGCGTCGCACGTTCTCAATGAGTGCGACGTGTCCATCAGTGAGTGCGTGCACCGCAGCGCGCGCTCGCTCGCCTGCAACATCCTCGACGAATACAAGTGGTACTTTGGTTTTTAGATACTCATACACGGGACGCAACGATGGCGACCCGTCGCCATCAATGTGCGAGATCAGCACCACGCGTGCACCTGCACTCGACAAGAGCGTGACCGTTTTAAGTGCGGCGTCGAGTCGGAAGGGGTTACGCACTACTCCGTTTTCGACAGGTACGTTGAGCGACGCTCTGAGGAGCACGGTGTGTCCGCGGAGCGTTGATGCTCTTTCAACAGTTAGGGCTCGCATGCGCGTATGATGGCAGCAAATTTTTGCGGATCGACAGAGGCACGTCCAACCAAAAAGCCACTTGCGTATCCTTCATCTAGGAGTGCGCGCGCAGACGTGTCGTCGACTGCACCGCCATAGAGAATCTTGATCTTCATGCCTAAGTCTCTACCGTAGAGTTGCACCAAAATTTTGCGGATATAGATCACTGCCTCGTGGACGACTCGCGCGTCGGGCGCTGTCGTTGCTCCAATTGCCCATACAGGCTCGTAGGCGATAACAATTTTAGGGATGTCGCGCGCCTGGAGGTGCGAGAGCGACGCTACCAACATTTTCTCTATAACTGAAAGGTAGTGACCGTCCTTCCCGCGCTCCCGCTCGCCAATACAGATAATCGGACGGAGACCTGCGTCGAGCGCAAGGCGCACCTCGCGTGCAACACGCTCATCCGTCTCTCCTTCTGCACGACGCTCTGCGTGTCCAAGAATGGCGAAGTCTGCACCAGAGGCACGCGCAAGTGCTGCGGTAACCTCGCCGGTGTGTGCACC
>JAMNXM010000036.1 GCA_023653145.1 Minisyncoccota bacterium
GAGATCGTCAACGGCATTGAGCGCGCAAAGAGCATCTCGCGCGCGTCAGTTGGTGGCGCTCCTGCAGAATCAGCAGTCACTCTCTCTGTCAAAAAGCGTCCCGGAGCAAACATCTTTTCTACCTCAAGTGCAGTGAAGGAGCGTCTGACAGAACTTCAATCCGGGATGCTCGCGGGTATTACGGTACAGGTCTCTATTGACCTCGGAGAAGAGGTCGAGAAGAGTCTTGGCGAGTTAGTCCAGGTTGGCTTTGAAACCGTGATCCTGGTCATGCTGTGTCTGTTCCTCACTATTGGGTGGCGCGAGTCTATTGTTGCAGGACTTTCTATCCCGCTTACCTTTGTAGTTGCCTTTATTGGCCTCTACGTCTCTGGCAATACGATAAACTTCGTGTCACTCTTTGCGCTCATTCTGTCCATCGGTATCCTTGTGGACTCTGGCATCGTGGTCACTGAGGCAATACATACGCGCTACAAAAAGTTTGGTGACTCGCTGACTGCCGCTAAAGAAGCAATACGCGAGTACGCGTGGCCGCTCATAGCAGGGACTATGACGACCGTTGCCGTGTTTGCTCCACTCTTCTTTATCTCGGGCATTACAGGGCAGTTTATTGCGTCCATCCCGTTCACTATCATCTTTGTCCTTCTTGCCTCTATCTTCGTGGCACTTGGACTCGTGCCGCTCATCGCAATCATGTTTACCAAAGAGTCCATGAGTCGCCTTGAGAGGCGCCAAGAAGAGTGGAACCTACGCGCACAAGCCTGGTACCGAGCCTGGCTTTTAGATAAGTTGCAGCGCCGCCGATGGCAGGTCAAACTCATGGCGGGACTTGCCATTGCCTTTGTGCTCGTGTTTATCCTACCGATCTCTGGCGCGGTGCAGGTTATCTTTTTCCCACAGGAGGATGCTGAGTATGCGTATCTTGAAATAGAGACTAAGCAAGGCACGCCCCTCTTTGAAACTGATCTTGCGGCACGTGCGGTGGAAGAATTGTTGTATGAAGACGAGCGTATTGAGTCATTCGTAACGACCGTGGGCGGCTCCTCCGGACTCTCGCAGAATCCTACCGCTGGTGCAAAGTACGCAAACATTACAATCCGCCTCACTGACCCAGATGAGCGCGAAGACACGTCAACACAGGTAATCGAAGACCTGCGCGAACGTGTCGCAGTGTTCAGAGACTTTACCGTGCGCTCGTTTGAACCACAGAGCGGTCCACCAACAGGTGCGCCGGTCGTTATCACCTTTTCGGGCGAGTCGCTCGATGACCTTGAGACTGCCGTAGATATTGGTGAGCGCACTATGGCAGCTATCCCTGGCACGGCAGAGGTGACGACATCAATGAAGGATAACGGCACCGAATTTCAGTTGACCATAGACCGCGCAAAGGCTGCAGAGGTGGGTCTCTCGCCTATTGCGGTTGCTTCAACACTCCGTACTGCAGTAGCAGGATCAGTCGCAACAACTATAAAGAAAGACGACGAGGATATTGACGTCCTAGTCATCACTAACTTAAACCCAGAGTGGCAAGACCCATCAGAGACAAATCAGGCATCTATTGATGCGCTTCTGAACCTCCCCCTTAAGACGCCACGCGGCACAGTGCTCTTGGGCTCACTAGTCGTACCGAGCGTTGAGCGTTCAAACGCGCTCATCCGCCGCGAAGATCAAAAGAACATTGCGACCGTTTCGAGTTATCTCACTGACGGTCGCGTTGCGACAGAAGTGAGCGCCGATTTTGCAACAGCCATTGCGACCGCCTCGCTTCCGCCATCAGTCTCGTTTAGCGTTGGCGGTGAAACTGAGGATGTAGACCAGTCGTTCCGCGAGATGGGGCTTGCCCTTGTCGCAGGACTTATCCTCATGCTCGCCATCCTCGTGCTTACATTCAATTCGTTCCGCTACTCGTTCTACCTTCTCATGCTTGTGCCGCTATCGTTCATTGGAGTGTTCACGGGACTCGCGATCACACAACAGCCACTCTCGTTCCCGTCGATGCTTGGCGTCATTGCGCTCGCCGGTATCATCATCAACCACGCCATCATTCTTGTGGACTCAATACTGGTGCGTATGCATGAGCGCACAGAGGGCCAGACACTCGAGGATATCGTGGTGGACGGAGCCGCAAGTCGTCTGCGACCAATATTCCTCACCACAGTGACAACCGTGATCGGCATGATCCCACTCGCGAGCGTCTCAGCACTCTGGGGCCCACTTGCATACGCGATCATCTTTGGGCTGAGCTTTGCGATGCTTCTCACCCTCGTCCTCACACCAATATTGGTGTACCGAAACCCTGGGAAAGAGTTTAGAAGTTAAACGATAGCACTGCGATTATCTATGGAAGTAATGCTGCAATGATTTGGTGGTACCAAATCGGTGATGAAACACCAATGCCAAACATGGCTAGAACAAGAGAGCGAGCGAGCAACGCACGCGCAGCAGGGCTCATTTCAGGAAAAGATCGCTCGAGCAAATCTTCAAAAACTGCCTGATTGTGGGGGTTGCTTGCCTGCGGATCAATCTCGCCTGGTTGCTTCTCTGGATTCATTGCGCTACTATAGCAAAGAAAATACTTTTGTCAAATACTACTTTTTAACAGTGTCGATGCCGCCCTTCATGTAAAAGGCACCTTCGTCCACCGCGTCATGCTTGCCTTCCAAGATCTCTTTGAAGCCCTTAACAGTATCCTCGCGTGTAACGTACTCACCCTTGATACCGGTAAACACTTCGGCAACGTGCGTTGGCTGTGAGAGGAACTTCTGAATCTTACGCGCGCGGTACACGAGCTTCTTGTCCTCTTCTGAGAGCTCTTCAATACCAAGAATCGCAATAATGTCCTGGAGATCCTTGTAGCGTTGCAAGACGCGCTTTACTTCCTGAGCAACGGTGTAGTGCTCGACACCAACAATGTCTGGGTCAAGCGCAATAGACGATGAGTCCAAGGGGTCCACTGCAGGGTAAATACCCAAAGATGCGAGTTGGCGTGAAAGAGTAACGGTTGAGTCAAGGTGGGTAAAGGTTGTAGCTGGTGCCGGGTCAGTTAGGTCGTCTGCTGGCACATAAATTGCCTGGACCGAGGTAATAGAACCCTTGTTAGTAGAGGCAATGCGCTCCTGAAGTGCGCCCATCTCTTCTGCCAAGGTTGGCTGGTACCCCACCGCAGACGGCACACGACCGAGGAGTGATGATACCTCAGAGCCTGCTTGCACGAAGCGAAACACGTTGTCCATAAAGAACAGCACATCTTTGCCCATCTCGTCGCGGAAGTACTCCGCCATGGTGAGCCCCGTGAGTGCAATACGTGCGCGAGCTCCTGGCACCTCATTCATCTGGCCAAACACCATCGCAAGTTTATCGATAACGCCGGTTTCGGTCATTTCGTGCAACAGGTCGTTACCCTCGCGGACGCGCTCGCCCACACCAGCAAAGACTGAGTATCCTGAGTGCTCCATCGCCACGTTGTGGATGAGCTCCTGCATCAACACCGTTTTGCCCACACCGGCACCTCCAAAGAGCCCGACCTTACCTCCCTTAATAAAGGGACACAGAAGGTCAATGACTTTAAGACCTGTTTCAAAAATTTCTGCCTTAGTCTTCTGATCCGTAAACTTTGGTGCCGCTCGGTGTATAGATTGGACCGGAGTACCCTTTGGAACCGGCCCCTTGCCGTCAATGGGTGTACCAACCACGTTAAAGAGTCTTCCGAGTGACGTCTCGCCCACAGGGACTGAGATAGGTCCACCCGAATCAACGACAGGCTCGCCGCGCTTCATACCAGCAGTGTCTGCCATAGCGATAGCGCGTACGCGGTTCACTCCAATGTGTGAAGCAACCTCGAGTGTGACGGAACCATTCTTTCCAGTGTAGACAAGCGCGTTTCGGATTGCAGGAACATCCTTCTCAAACTGGACGTCGACGACTGGACCGATGATCTGTGTAATGGTGCCGTTCATACTAGTGGATTATGCGTACTATAAACTAATAACTATCTAATTGCCATTGCCTCAATACCACCTACAATTTCCGATACCTCACGAGTAATCACTGCCTGACGCGTCTTATTAAAGACGCGCGTCAGTGCCTTTGAGAGGTCACGGCTCTTGTCGGAGGCATTCTTCATTGCGACCATGCGGGCTGAGTGTTCGGACGCCTTCGATTCGAGGAGCATGTGGTAGACAAACACAGACGCAAGTCGCGGCAACAGTGCCCCAAGCACTGCCTCGGCAGTTGGCTCTACGGTATAAAACGCCGGTGCCTCCGCTGGCTGAACAACACTCAAGAGTCCCTTGGTCGGAGTAATAGCCGTGACGATCTCTCCAAACTGCTCAACGGAAAGCGGCAACAGAGTGTGTGACACTGCCTCCTGCTCAAATGTTGATTTGAAGTTCGTAAAGACGACGAGTACCTGGTCTACAAGTCCCGACTCAAACCGCGCTGTAACATCCGCGGAAACGGTTTCGAGATTCTCGAGCGCTATGTCGTCTGAGACATTCTCAAACTTTGACTGCAGCGCGTAGCCGCGACGACCGAAATACTCTGCAGCTTTGCGACCAAAGGCATACACATCCCAGTCCGCAGTGGTGAGCGTTGAGTGCTCCGCAATAATACGCTGTGCCTCTTTGAGGACTGCTGCGTTTAACACTCCACAGAGGCCTTTGTCGCTCGTCACGACCACGAGCGCCGCACGATGCACTGGACGCACTTTGGTAAGTGGATGCGAAATGGTTGCAAGAGATGGCGACAGGCGCTCCAAGATCGCAAGCGCTGCGCGAGCATACGGACGGCCTGAGAGTGCTCGCTGCTGAGCCTTGCGCATTTTGACTGCAGAGACAGTCTCCATCGCCTTCGTCACCTTGCGGGTACGATCGACTGAGCGGATCTTGGTTTTAATGTCTCTCAGTGACATGTGTTATGCAGTAGCGACAAACGTAGTGAGTGCTGCTTTGAGTTTGGTTTCTGTCTCGTCTGAAATATCGCGATCTTTCTTGATTGCCTCGAGTACATCCTTTGCTTCACGCTGCATAAAGCCCTTAAAGCGCTCTTCAACCTCTCCCATCTTTTCTGGCGGGAAGGTGTCGAAGTGTCCGCGCGTTGCGCCATACATCACCGCGACCTGAATCTCAAACGGAATTGGTGAGTATTTGTTTTGGTTTAAGACACCAACAAGGCGGCGTCCGGTGTCGATACGCTTCTTGGTCTCTGGATCGAGGTCCTGTGAGAACTGCATAAAGGCCTCAAGTTCGCGAAACTGTGCAAGGTCAAGCTTGATACGGCCGGCAACTTTCTTCATTGCTTTGGTCTGTGCTGCGCCACCCACACGAGAAACTGAGATACCGACGTTAATTGCAGGACGAGTCCCCTTGTTAAAGAGATCCGCTTCGAGGAACATCTGTCCGTCAGTAATAGAAATCACGTTAGTCGGAATGTATGCAGACACGTCGCCATCTTGCGTCTCGATAATAGGGAGTGCCGTAATTGATCCGCCACCCTTTTCCTTACTCAACTTTGCGGCACGCTCCAACAGGCGCGAGTGGAGATA
>JAMNXM010000037.1 GCA_023653145.1 Minisyncoccota bacterium
CACAAACGTGCGTTTTGTGGTCGCGGCGCTCGCAGAGATTACCGGGCTCCCCGAGGACAAACTGGCCGAGCAGGTGGTAGAAAACGCCAAGCGGGTCTTTGCGATTCTGTAACGGGCGTGGTAGTATCTCTCCACATGGCAGACATAGCACAAGACATCGAAACCGAGGGCGTCGCAGCCCTATTTACCGCTGACGCAGTTAAGGATTCAGAGCCTCAGGTATACGAGGTGGGCTACCATTTGCTCCCATCACTTTCTGAGCAGGAGGTAACGGCTACTGTTAAGGACCTTATGAACTTCCTTAAGAAGGAAGGTGCATCTTTGGTAGGCGAGCAGGCTCCTCAGATGGTAGACCTTGCATACTCGATAGAGCGTCGTGTTAACGGCAAGTTTGTTGGTGTACGCACTGCATACTTTGGCTGGGTAGCATTTGAACTCTCACCAGCCGCTATCGGCACCGTCAACCAGTTTATGGACACCAATCCTGCAGTACTTCGCCACATAGTCATTACGACCACCAAGGACGAGGTCAAGGCGGTTCAGGAGGGTAAGGTAATCATGCCAACCGCGGTTGCATCAACAGACGCTATTGCCGCACCTAAGCGTTCGACCGAGGAGGGTGGCGAGGTGTCACAAGTCGATCTCGACAAGGCGCTCGACTCAATGACTGACGAAAAGGAGGCATAGTATGTACCTGAATAAAGTATTGCTCTACGGCAACCTCACTCGAGACCCAGAGCTTCGTGCGCTCCCGTCTGGGCAGCAGGTCGCGTCGTTTGCCCTCGCAACAAACCGTACGTACAAGGACAAGAACGGTGCCAAGCAAGAGGCTACCGAGTTTCATAACGTCGTTGCCTTTGGTCGCCAAGCTGACGTCATCGGCCAGTATCTCAAGAAGGGGCGCTCGGTCTATATTGAGGGTCGTATCCAGACCCGCAGTTGGGACGACAAGACGAGTGGTGAAAAGAAGTATAGGACTGAGATTGTTATCGAGAACTTCCAGTTCGGACCCGCAGTAGCCGGAGGCGACATGGGTGGTGCGCCTCGTGCAGGAGGTAAGGGAGCGCCAAAGGCTGAGGAGATAGAGTATCCAGAGGAGTCTATTAGCCCAGACGACATCCCATTTTAAGCCTCGGTTGCGTCTTTTAGTGTTTTAGTCTATAGTCTACTGACATGCAAAATCCAGTTCCGCTCTACGTCAACTACAAGGACATTGCGTACCTCAAGCAATTTGTGACCCCGCACGCACGCATTGTGGGCAAGCGCCGCTCGTCAGTCCCAGCAGCGCATCAGCGCAAGATCGACCAGGCTATTAAGCGTGCTCGCTTTATGGCGCTCTTGCCGTACGTCGCTGAGTAGCATTGCATACTAAGTAATCCGCGCACCCTCTTTGGGTACGCGGATTTTTTGCTAAAAATCCAGTCAGTCCTCGGCTACCCACCTGCGGAGCCTCGCGAGGATGCGCACATTACTTTACGCCTTTTCTACACGCTCAACGTATTCACCAGTCTCAGTATTCACACGAATGACATCGTCTTGGTTGATGAAGAGCGGGACACTGACCATGGCCCCCGTTTCAATCTTTGCTTGCTTTGAGCCGCCCTGGGCAGTGTTGCCCTTAATGGCAGGTGGGGCTTCAGTCACCTTGAACTCCATTTTGACTGGGAGGTGCACGCCCAAGAGTTCGCCCTCCCAGGTGCGCATTTCTACCATCATGTTTGGCTTCATGTAAGGGAGTTGGTCCGCGATCACATCTTCAACCAACTTAAATCGGTCTTTAGGGTCTTTAGGGTCGCAAAACCATGCTTCGCCACGGTTTGCGTAGAGGAACTTGACCTCACGATCCTCGACATCCGCCTCGCTGACCTTCTCTGCGGCATGAAAGGCAATTTCCGAGACTTTACCGTTCTTAAGGTTCCTCAGTTTGGTCTGGTTTGAGGGCTTGCCCATGTCTTTGCGCATGACGTGGGACTTAAGGACGAGGTAAATATTGCCATCAAAGGTGATGACCTTGCCGGGGGTTATTTCGCTATAGGTGAGGACTGCCATGTAACCAAGTGCTACGTTTAGAAGTAAGGTGTCTAAGGACTCATATACCTTACCGTGCACATGTACAATTCGCAAACACTTGACGTAGGATACCGACGCAAGATACCGTTACAGCACGTGGTAGACCTTACAACACTGTCTGACGAAGAGCTGTTGGTACGCTCCTTAGAGCACCCAAAGGCCTTTGAAACCCTCATGAGTCGTTACCAGCGCGAGTTCTTGTCGCGTGCCCAGGTGGTGGTCAAAAGTCGCGACGAAGCAGAGGATGTCGTCCAAGAGACCTTTATCCGCATGTACCGTTTTGCACCAAAGTTTAATGCAGAGAACGGCACGTTTCGTGCCTGGTCCGTGACTATCCTTATGAACGTCGCGCGTACGAAGTATCAAAAGACAGCCAAAGAGCGCGGGACGTTCGTGCACCTCGAGGACGAGCACTACGTATCCTTGGCAGATCCGCACTCAGCACACAATGACTACTTGGACAGAGCAGAGGTAGAGAGGGTACTCGGCAAGGTCGACGCCGACACCGCAGAGATTCTTACGCTTGCATACATTGAAGCGCTGCCGTATGAAGAGATCGCGACCTTGAAGCAGACGAGTGTTGGAGCCATTAAAGCCAGGGTGCACCGGGCAAAGTTAGCGGTGCGTAACGCAGTGGACGGGAGTGGAGTATACTAATCAATAACAAACTATGAAAACAGACGAACAAATTCGTAGGCATGTGATGCGGCGCGTATATGCGCTCTATTACGCCCGCCTTCTTAAAAAGCCTGTAACCCGCCTTGGGGCGGTGGGGGCGTTGGGTGCGGTTATCGCAAGCTCAGTCTCAATCACTAGCGTCGCTATGAATGCGTTTGCGGTCGGCGGGTTTGCACAACTCGCTACTTTTGTTGCCGTTGCGTTTGTTGGCACGTCCTTGGTTGTCCAAGCATCGGTTCTTGCTCTTGTCGGTATGGTGGGATGGTTTGCGTTTGATGCAGTGAAGCGCGTCGAGACCTACGTTGTCGGCCGCCACGCTCACGCCCTGGCACAGTAGCCATTTGACCCGGACTCCCGGGTTTGTTACATTGCTACTCAATGAAGAGCCCAGACCAACTATCGTCTACTGACACAGTCTTGATTCTAGGACTCGCTGTAGCAGTTCTGGGACTTATTCCTGGGTTCATTGTTTTAGCAGATGATGGTAGTTGGAACGGATTTATTCCAACAGTAATCGGTGTGGTAGCAGCAGGGGGTGCAGTCGCTTTTCAGACGTACGAGTTCCAAAGGTCATCAAATTAGTCTGGGCACTTAAACACAAAAGCCCGTTTCGGGCTTTATTTTTTTTATGTCACTTATTAATTTCGAAAGAGCGTTTATCGATATTCCCGATGCTCCAATCCTTGAGTCGCAAGGTGAGCAGGTTTCGTGTCCGGGGTGCAAAACCTTAAACCCAAGTTATAGGCGCTTCTGTGGCAATTGCGGCAACAAGCTGTAGGTCGTGCCAGGTTAATTTTCCTTCAACTTCTCCTTAATCTGCTTTAGGAGTTCCTTAGCGACGGGAGCATTTTCCTTCAGATACGTGCGGGTGGCATCGTAGCCAACCGCCAGTTTCTGATCGCCCATTTTGTAGGTTGAGCCGCTCTTTACGACGAGGCCAAATTTTTCACCCAAGGCAATAAGTTCGCCCTCACTACTGATGCCTTCGTTATACATGAGGTCAAACTCGGTCTGCTTGAATGGGGGACCGACTTTGTTCTTAACCACCTTCACACGGACGCGGCCACCAACTATCTCTTCACCCTTCTTTATCTGCGCAATGCGACGGATGTCGAGGCGCACTGAGGTATAGAACTTAAGTGCCTTGCCTCCCGGTGTTGTTTCAGGATTTCCAAACATCACCCCGATCTGCATACGGATCTGGTTGATGAAGATGACTACGGTCTTGCTCTTTGCGACGATGGCAGTCATTTTGCGCAAGGCTTGTGACATCAAACGTGCCTGGCGCCCAACGTGTGTTGCTTCCATGTCACCCTCAATCTCTGCTTTCGGAGTGAGCGCTGCAACAGAGTCGATAACGATGACGTCAATCTTGCCCGAGCGGATGAGAGACTCGACAATATCGAGTGCCTGCTCGCCGGTGTCTGGTTGCGACACCAACAACTCCTCAATCTTTACACCAAGACGCTTCGAGTACTCGGGGTCGAGTGCGTGCTCTGCGTCGACGAACGCGCAAATCCCTCCTTTCTTCTGCGCCTCTGCAATGATGTGGAGCGACAGTGTTGTTTTACCAGACGATTCTGGGCCAAAGATCTCTATGATTCTCCCCCGCGGTACGCCACCAATGCCGAGCGCCCAATCAAGTCCAATCGAGCCGGTTGGTATTGCGTCGACGCCTGTCTTTGCCGTTGCGCCAAGCGTTGTGATTGCCTCCTCACCAAACTTGGTGCGGATAGATGCAATGGCGTCAGTAATTGACGAGCGCCCGTCAGTTGCTTTCAGTGCTGGCTTCGACTCCGCTTTCTTCTTGAGTGCCATGGCGTGGGGGATTATAGGTGTTTAAAAATCTAATGGTGCTCACGAGTTCGCGACCAAACCTATCGCGCGCTTTGAGTACTACTACAGTATACCCCGGGGGGAACGAGCGTTCTACAAGAAATGCACCATCCTCAAGGAGTGGTACGGGCAGGTCGTTTACCGACAGGTAGGACACCCGCTCAGTGCGTCCTGAAATGGTCACTGTAGGACTTGTAACTGTGTCATTGTCGCGAGGGGTAACTACCGTGAGTGTGGGCCCCGTGAGGTAGGGGGACGCAACAAAGAGTGTGTACCCTGCAATACAGATAAACGCCAACGCCCCGACCACTATAACGGGCCACTGAGTAGCAAACGGGTTTAACGGGCTCATTCCTGCGTATCGTCGACTGGTGCGCCAGCACGTGAGCCAGTCAACACTTCACGAGGTCTGGCACCATCCTGGGGGCCAATGATACCTTTCTGCTCCAATAGGTCCATGAGGCGCGCCGCGCGTGAGTAGCCAATCCGGAGTTTGCGTTGAAGGAGCGAGGTAGACGCCTTACCAGCCTCCTCGACGGTTTGCTTTGCATCGTTCAAGAGGTCGTCGTCCCCATCATCATCAAGCGTTGCACTAAAGAGAGCGTTCGGCCCTGCATCGTTCGATTGAGACGTGATGGCGATATCCTCCGTCGACAGTTCATTGTGCTTCTTTATGTATTGCGCTATTTCTTTTACCTCAGTTTCCGACACAAAAGCGGTTTGAATACGGTGCGGTTTTGCCATGTCCGCTGACTGAAAGAGCATGTCGCCAGCACCCAAGAGGTTTTCGGCACCTGGCGCGTCGAGGATGGTGCGTGAGTCAATCTGAGACGCAACCTGGAGCGCAATACGTGCAGGTACGTTAGCCTTGATAAGTCCTGTAATGACATTCACAGACGGACGCTGTGTGGAGAGAATGAGGTGGATACCCACGGCACGCGACATCTGTGCCAA
>JAMNXM010000038.1 GCA_023653145.1 Minisyncoccota bacterium
AGCGGTAACGATAGCGGTGTACTCCATGGCACCACGCTCTGCCAAGAGTCCTGCAATACGTGCAGTCTTTGATTCCTTCTGGCCGATTGCAACATAAATACAGAGTGGTCGCTTCTCCTTTGGCTCGTTCAACTGGTTCAAAATTGCGTCAATAGCAACTGCGGTCTTACCGGTACCACGGTCACCAATGATAAGTTCGCGCTGGCCGCGACCAATAGGAATCAACACGTCAATTGCCTTAATACCAGTGTGGAGTGGTTCATTAACCGATGAGCGGTCAATAACGCCATACGCCTCGCGCTCGACTGGGTACTCAGTGTCAGCCTTTATAGGGCCCTTACCGTCCACAGGTTCGCCCAAGGTGCTCACAATGCGGCCAATGACGGCGTCGCCCACAGGGACAGACAAGAGTTTCCCCGTGCCGTGCACGTGCATCCCTTCCTGAATGCGCGACGCGTCACCGAGCACTATGGCCTTCACCGAGTCTTCTTCTAGGTTCAAAATAACGCCAAAGAGTTTCCCTTCACGTTCGATAGACTGCTGTACTGAAAGTTTAGATGATTCGTCAAACACCACCATCTCTGCCATGGCGGCTCCTGCGAGGCCCTCGATCTCGACGATACCGTCGCCGACCGCGCGCACCACACCGACGTCACGTGGCGTTGTATCAACACCGAGCGACTCGATCTCCTTTTTCAATTTCTCAATGATGCTTTGGGTCATACAGGTTACTGAATACTAGAGTGATAAAGTCGTACCAGAGCAGTCCGATACGTGCGGTCTACAAGCTTCCCTCCTGCTTCAACGCGATACCCACCCACAATGCGCTCATCCACACTGACTGCGTATGTAGCATCTCTGTGCGGCATGGTGGTAAGGTTTGCTGCAATCGATGCGGCAAATCGGTCTGCGTCCGTTGCGCGTGCAAGCGTTACTGTTGTTTTACGCTCCGCCTTTTGAAGGCGCGTCACTCTATTCAGTACCGCCGGTATGAGCGAGAGGTGTCCGCGCTTTTTGAGGTACTGAATAAACGCCTCCGCATACGCATCAGAGGCTCCGTGTTTCAGAGCATCCATAACGAGTGTTGCGTATCGACGTATGAGAGGCTGCATGGTTATACGTTTGAGCGGAGTATCTTTTCTGCGGCGAGGATCGCAGTACGCGCAATTTCTGCCTCACTTGCTTTGAGTGCTGCGCGCTTCTGCTCCTCTGCTTCAAGTTGTGCGTCTCTGAGAAGTGCTTCTGCTCTGTCTTGTGCGAGCTTCACAATAGTTGCTCGTTCGTTCTTTCCATCATCTTGAGCGCGCGCCACTATGGTCTCCGCATTGTGGTGCGCCTCTTGGAGCACACTCTGACGCTCACCAGCGAGCGTCTCGCGGTCTTTGCGCGCAGCCTCGGCTGCCGAGAGTCCCTCAGCAATCTTGTCCGCGCGCTCTTTGAGGAGTCGCATCACTGGCCCAAAGACAAAGTACCCCAACACCACAACGACTATGGCAAAGTTGATTGCTTGCGCAATAATGAGCTTCCAATCAACGCCGAAGGTGTGGATGAGGTCTCCCATACGTTAGGTAAACTTGATGATGAATCCGACGACGAGTGCAAAGATTGCGAGTGCCTCGGTAAAGACGATACCGATGAACATCGTAGTCGTAATTTTCCCTGACGCCTCTGGGTTTCGGCCAATTGCCTCAAGCGCGCGGCTGACCAAAAGGCCGATACCGAGTGCAGGGCCCAATACACCGACTGACACGACGATTGCCATGGCGAGAGCTTTCATTGCTTCTAGTTCCATATAGTTTTTCTTAGTGCGGTTCTGTGACCGCTATTTTAATAAAGAACAGTGTAAGGAGTGCAAACACTGCGCCCTGAATAATCCCCACGAACACCTCGTATACCAGTAATGGTACTGGTAAGAGGTACGGGAGGAAATAGAGGGCAACAAGAATGAGCACTTTGCCGGCAAAGATATTGCCGAACAAACGGAACGAAAAAGTGACGAGTCGGGCGACTTCAGACACCAGTTCGATGATCCCGACAAAAAAGCCGATGACCGAGTGAAAGTTAACAAATTTACCGGCGTATTTCAACGCGCCAAGCGCCGTAATGCCTGCAAATTCAATCACTAGCACGGCAACAATAGCCATAGCGAGCGTCATGTTGATGTCGGTATTCACTGGGTAGAAGAGTGGAATCAGTTTGTCATGCCCCGCTTCGTAGATACCCACTGCCCCTCCGACAAATGGCAAGAGTCCGAAGAGGTTTGCCGCCATGATGAACACAAAAATGCTCATAATGATTGGGAAGTAGCGTCGCGCAAGTTTGTCGTCCTCCAACACCTCCTTGGTGTAGTCGTAGGCAAAGCCAATGGTCGACTCGACCAATACTTGTCCGCGCCCAGGTACGAGTTTAAGCGAGCGGTAAAACAGTACCGCCCAGAGTGTTAGAAGTCCGACAACAACCCAGCTGGTGAGGAGTGTTGCGGTAATAGGTAGTCCTGCAACCTCGCCGAGCACATAGGGGGCAAGTGCAATATGAATACCAGCAGCTTCTGCAGCCATACCCCCACTGTATCATTAGTTGTGCCGCATCGGTAGTCGCTCTTTAGCGTACCTCGCCAAGGTACGGGAGCGTAAAATGAGGCTTTTCTGTGACACCCTTTCGTACCTCAAGACTTGGTGCAAGGAACAGTGTGTGCGCACCAAACTGTCGCCCAACCTGATCAACAGTCTCAAACACCAAGTTCTCTCGCTCCGCATCGATGTCTCCAAACAGCGCCGACTGCCCTATCTTTGGCTGCACACCAGAGAGCGTGACGCCTGTCGCACGATACAAAACGTCAGTACTAAACGCACGCTCAAACAAGGGGCGCGCCGCCGCAACAACGGCAGACGTAGCGCTCGTATGACGCACCAAGGTTGCCTCGAACCGTCGGTACTGGAACTCCTGCGACTTTAGGAAGAAGAACAAGTGCCTCGCCTCAAGTCCGTGTGCACGTGCCCTCCGACACGCCTCTTCAATGTTTTTTACCAGGTACGCAAAGACAAGCGCTTTGTCTTTCGTGGGTGGACGGAACGTGCGCGTTGCCGCAATAGACTTCTGCATGCCCTGTTTGCCTGAGTGCACCGCAAAAACTGGTTCGCCGTTAAGTTCGCGCCACAGATCGACGTGCGGCTTTGCAAAACCTTCACGCACACGCCATTCGGGAAGTGCAGCGAACTCAAGTGCTGTGCGTACGCCTGCGCGGTTCAATTTCTGTGCGGTTGCAGGGCCAATACCCCACACCTTCCCCACCGATACATCTGTGAGGTACTGAGCTTCGGCACCCTGTGGGATACACACGAGTCCCTTGGGTTTCTTAAATTTTGATGCAACCTTTGCAAGCACTTTGGTCGTTGCAAGCCCGACTGAGAACGACACACCAAGCTCTGCCATCAGGTCCGCCTGTATTGAACGCACTATCATTTCCGGGTCCGCGTCATACAGTTCTGCAAAACACTCATCGATCGAATATTCCTCAACCTCTGATGTATACCTGCGCACTATGGCATACATACGCTGAGCTATCTGATCATAAAACTCGTAATTCCCAGGTAAGATCACAACTTCGGGGCAAAGTTTTTTAATTTGGAAGACGGGCATGCCGCGCACCACGCCGCGCGCCTTTGCCTCATAGGTGAGCGCAACCGCGATGCCGCGCAACCCGCCAACGACCACTGGTTTGCCACGTAGTGTCGGATTCTTAGCAACCTCGCATGACGCAAAAAAGGCATCACCGTCCACGTGCACTATCGCCCGTGGGTACGTATCGGACAAATCCTTGGTGACGGCGCGCACAAATTCATTACTTCAAAAGATGAGTAACAAGAGCAATGAGCTGCTCTTTCTCATTTGGGTTACTCTCAGCAATAAGAAGTGCAAGTGCAACGAGCGCAGTATCATTTATTTTCTTCTCTCCTGATGGGCGGTACAACATCCCATTCTGCTCAAGAAAGACAATAAACAAAAAAGAACCAATGCGCTTATTGCCGTCAGTAAATGGGTGATCCTTAATTATGAAATACAATAAGTGCGCAGCACGCTCTTCGCGGCTCGCATACAACTCTTTGCCGCCAAACGTCTGATAAATGCTCTCCAAGATACCTTGCAGAGTTCCGTCTCGTTCAGAGCCAAAGAACTCAGACGCCTCGCGCTTCTCTCTGAGCACACCAGCAAGTTGATCAATAGCCTTGCGCACCTGGGTATAGGCGAGTCTTTTCTTCTCAGTCCCCTTGGTTCGCTGTGCAATAAGTTGTCCTTTATCGTACCTTTCGAGCAAAAGCCACGACTGTGCGTATCCATTGATCACAGACAGTAGTCCTTCTGCTTCAGTTTGAGATAATTGACGTGAACGGATAGTACGCTGGATAAAGTCTATTTTCTTTGATAAGTCCATAATACTCTGCCCATGCAGTTTCTTGATCCGGTCAGCATTAAAAACCGCGCCTTTCAGAATGTATTCTCTCAACGTCTTTGTTGCCCACTGGCGAAATTGAGTTGCCTGCTTTGAATTAACTCTATAGCCAACGGAAATAATCGCATCAAGGTTGTAGAAGAGTGTTTTATACTTTTTTCCGTCTGCTGCAGTTTGTTCCAAAATGGAACAAACTGAATCTCGACTCAGCTCACCTGACGCGAAGATATTTGAAAGGTGTTTTGTAATTGCTGGTCGTTTAATAGCAAAGAGATCCGCAATCTGGGCCTGAGTAGCCCACACGGTTTCGTGTTTAAAATCAGCCTTTAGTGTAATTGCACCTTTTGAACTTTTGTAGATTACAAGTGACTGTTGTTTTCTCATACTCAATACTTCCGTACGACGCCCCGGACGACAGCCTCTATTTCAAGTGCGCCCTCGGGGTAGATGTCGGGGTACTTCTCGTTTGCGGCTTCGAGATAGTACGCTCCTGTTTTTTTATCTTTGCGCAAATACTTCATAGTGCGCTCGTTGTCGACGAGTGCAATCACAATGGCACCAAGCGGTGCGTCAGAGCGGCGCTCGACTATGAGCATGTCGCCCGAGTGGATGCCCGCATTGATCATAGAGTCGCCCGTCGCGCGCATAAGGTATGTGCGCTCGCGATGCTCGACCAAGTAGTCGTCGAGTGACATGGTGTCGGACAACACATCTTCGGTTGGAGATGGAAACCCTGCCTGTACCAACCCAACAAACGGTAACTCTCGATAGTTCTTGCGCGGAACCAAAGTGCCTGTCTTTTTGTCCTTTGCCAAGACGCCTTCGCGAATGAGGCGTGACGCCATTTCGTACGCTGAACTCTTGGACTTCAAGTTGCAGAGTATCGCCATCTCGCTGTAGGTGGGCATGCGGCGATGCGTCTCATAAAACTCCAAAATCCTAATGTGCGGTGATTGGCTCATACACAAAGCATACCGAACGTACGTTCGGTATGCA
>JAMNXM010000039.1 GCA_023653145.1 Minisyncoccota bacterium
GGTACCAAGTACTTTAGCAAAATCGATACCACGCCACAGTGCGGGCTCGAGCCCTGGACCTTGTGTTACTGCAATCAAATCGTATGTCTCACCGTTGACAGAAGAAATCTTTTCGTACAAGAGCGGTAAGTTGATCTCGTGTTCGCGTTTTGCAAGGGTCGGGAAGACGCCGCCGTACGGGGCATGGAGGTGCGCTTGAGAGTACAGCTCATTCGCAACAATAGTAAACGTGGCGCCCGAGAGGTCACCACTGCAGTCGAGGAGCGAGATCGCTGTTTCGTCGCACGACGTTTCTATGGCAAGGATCCTCATGGTGCGATTCTGGTCCAGGGTGCCAGTGTTCCGAACGGGAGACTAAATCCTGCAGCGCCTGGATGCCCACCACCGCCATATCTTTTTGCAATCTCAGATACGTCAACGGTGCCGTTGCTCCTTAGCGACACGGTAATGCGCTCTGCGTCAGCACGCACTACGAGCGCAATAGGGGGTTTGGTATCTGAGAGTCGATGCCCAACGTCTGACACAAACATTTCTGGCGCGCTTGCTAAGTAGCACTCGTAACCTTCAAACCGCACTATAGTTGCCATGCTAATGATGCGATCAACCAATCGGTCAAGATGCTTGGCGTAGATCTTGCCGGTCTCTATCATGCGCGCCCGCTCGACATCGTTTTCGAGACGAGCCGCAAGTCTACTCCACATCAGAAGCGTACGAGGCACGCTGTGTATGACGCTGAGAAGTGGTCGCGCATCCTCCAGTGCGTATCGGTAGAGGTCGTCATCCTCGATGTAGTTAATAAGGAGAGGGCGGGGTACTCCTGGGTGAAAGTAGTCCCACGTAATGCCTGCACCGGATCGATCATTGTCGAACACGTGCTCTTTGACTTGTATGACCCACTCGCGTGCGCCCAGGTGATGGTCGAGCACTACTAAGCGTTTTGCAATTTTCTCTATCTCAAGCAGTATGCCGTTGGGGTAACTGAAGTCGCAGATGTATACCTCTTTGCCTGCCAAGCCGTCAGGGTACGGCTTATTGTGCATGACGGGAATGTAGGACGCATCGGTGCCAAATTTCTTCCAAGCAGCAAACGCTGAACCGAACCCGTCAGGGCAGTTGGCATGATAGAGAACAATGATGTCTTTGAGGAGTGGCATATAAACGATACGCAGACGTGAGTCCACATAGTCTATACATTGTACTAGCGTTCGAGCATGAGTGGCAAGCGTCGCCCCTCGGGGGATTATGGTAGTGTTTGTGCATGGCCCAGCGCGACGATTTGTTGGTGTGGATAGACCTCGAAATGACGTCTTTGGTTGACCCGAGGGTCGACTCGATAACCCAACTAGCTGCAATCATTACTGACAAAGACCTGAACGTAGTTGCAGAAGGGGAGGAAATAACTATACATGCTGACCCAGAGCAGTTTGAACACATTCCGGAAGACACCAAAGAGGTGTACCGACAGTCTGGGCTTATACCAAGTATTGTGGCGAGTACGGTGACTGAAGCAGAGGCAGAGGAACGCGTCTTGGCATTTGTTTCAGCCTATGTTGCACGGGGTACGAGCCCGTTGTGTGGCAACTCGATATACAACGACCGCATGTTCCTCAAGTTTCGGATGCCGACACTCAACGAGCATCTCCATTACCGCAACATTGACGTCTCGACGTTTAAAGAACTTGCTCGCCGCTGGCGACCAGAACTGTATGCAGAGGCACAACAGATGAAGGCGCATAAAACGCACCATGCGCTAGACGACATTCGTGGCTCTATTGCAGAGCTCAAGTTGTACCGCGAACGCTGGTTGAAATAAGGTATGTTTGTCGGTATAGTAGTGCAGTCGGGCGATTAGCTCAATTGGTAGAGCATCTCATTGACGTTGAGAGGGTTAGAGGTTCGAGTCCTCTATCGCCCACCCGAAACTAACACGCCCAGCGCATGCGCTGGGAGTTTTTAGTTTCTGGGCGAGTAGAGGACGAGAACGCCGGAGCGCAGTGAGTTCCGACTCGTCGGAACGAAGCGCGAGGCGGTGCCCAGCCCGAACGAAGTGAGAGGCGCGGGCGAGTCCTCACGTTTGCTTTGTGGGCCACATGTATGAGAGGTGCGGGCGAGTCCTAGTGTGCACAACCACCTTGCATTACGAATCTAAGAGGAGTAGTCTACCCGACAAGGTTTGGTTAAGAAACAAGCCTTCCTAAAAAGAGTCTCTCGCAAGGGGTGCTTTCTTGGGAATAAGATTCAACGCATGTCATTTGGTGTGTCCATATTTGAAGGCAACACATTTAGTGATGTCCCCGTACGGACCCAGGATACACACGTCTGGTGTCGGAGATGTCACGCTGTTCACGAGTTGCCAGAGTGCATTAAATAATTACAACACAAAAATTATCCACATAGGTGTTGTAACGTGATGTAATGAGGAGTATGGTGGTGCGTAAGGTTTGGTTAAGAAACAAGCCTTCCTGAAAAAGAGTCTCTCACAAGGGGTGCTTTCTTGGGATATAAAATAATAGAATATGGGATTTGAAGGAACTGAGGGTGCGGTTTTAGAAACCATGGGTGTTTGTCGCAAATGTGACGGCGAGAAGTATGCCGCACATGACGCAGGATGTCCATTTAAGGGCACATAAACTTAAAGAAGTGTTTTATGAGCGAGAATCGTTTTGAGCAGGCGCAGACTCCTGTTGTTCAAGCGCCAGAAGTCTATGCGGTGGTGCAATTAGTTGTAAGTGAGTCAGAGACAGTGGAGCCGCAACTTGCTGCTACAACTACATGCGGTGGATGTGGTCGGACATTGCAAAACGGACGTAAGTGTAACAACAAGAAGTGCCCGCGGAATTAGTCTTTTTGATCTACCTCTACCCAACAGACACCGTCTTCGGCCTTGGGGTCGATGCGCGCGATGGCACTGCCATCGCGCGTTTGCGTGAGTTGAAAGGGAGCGGGGGAGAAAAGCACTACTCGGTAGCTGTTTCAGATATCGATATGATGCGGCAGTACGCAGAGGTTACACCACTTGCAGAGCAACTCATACAAAAGTTTCTACCCGGAAAGTTGACTATCATTTTGAATGCAAAGAATCTCCCGCCCGAACTCTCTGATGATGGAACCATCGGTGTACGTATCCCAGACCACCGCGTTGTGCACGAACTTATTGCAAAGATCGGGGGACCGGTGACAGCGACCAGTGCCAACGTGTCGGGACTCCCACCTCAGAAAACCGTATCTGACATTCTTGCTCAATTTGGCGACCGTGCAAAGGAGATATGTGTAGACTCAGCGTGGCCACAGGAGTTGCCGCCGTCTGAGCCGTCGACCGTCGTTGATGCTCGTGGTGAGGTGCCCGTTCTTATACGGGAGGGGGCTCTCTTGTGGAAAGACTTGCACACTGCATAAGTGTGGTGTAATATATATACGTACCTTCCTCATAACCCTGAGGACTGCACGAAGTAAAGCGCGAGCGGGTATACCCGCATAAAGTAGAAGACGCGATCCCGATATATCGGGATTTTTGTGCATACGAGGGTATAGAGTAACAGTACGTGATATGCAAAAAACAGTAGACACTATACCGACAACTCCGTATCGCTTTGCGCTCTATGCATCAAAGCCATTTTGGCCATGGGCGTCTCTTTCTGTCGTCCTCGTTGTAGTGGGAGGATTTATAGACACAAGTATTTACTATGTGTTTAAACAATTGGTAGATACTACGGCAGCGTTTACTGCAGGTGAGGTAAGTATCGGTGTGGTGATGCTCTGGGTTGCAGCATACCCAGTGGCACAGATTGGGTCACAACTTATATACCGACTGAGCAGCCTTTCCATCATGCAGTGGCTTACTGCAACGCGCAGTTATGCAGCAAATCAACTATTTAGATACCTGTCGCTCCATTCGGTGCCGTACTTCAATGACCGATTTGCAGGCTCCTTGTCTAACAAGATCTGGAACGCGTCAGGCGGAGTCCAGGGAATGTACGAAACTGCGATGTGGGGGTACCTGAACACGCTCGCGGCGTTTATCAGTTCTGCATTTTTGGTTGGTACGGTGAGCCTCACGCTCGCAGCACTCTTCGTTGCATGGATACTTCTCCTCGTCGTGATTAATCGGTATTTGTCTGTGTATACCGCAAAGTATTCTGAAGAGCGCGCCGCGTATCGTTCAAAAATGTCAGGCGTCGTCGTCGACATCGTGACCAACATGCTCTCTGTTAAAAACTTTGCACGCCGCAATGCTGAGGTGGATCGTGTAGCAAGTGGTATGGAAGAGTTGCGCAAATACTCAGTACGCAGTTGGTTCTACAACGAGATGCTTCTCCTCTTCAACAATGTGCTGATGGGGCTCTTTGCGGTCAGCATGATCGTGAGTGCGTATTGGTTGTGGAGCACAGGTGCCATGACTAATGGGGAGTTGGTCATGATCCTTACGATTCTCAATGGCATTATGGGTTGGTTTGCGTTCATTGGGTCTTCGATGAACCAGTTTGCGGAGCGTTATGGAGAGGTCCGAGAAGGGTTGAACGAAATTATGGTCCCACACGGTATTGCAGATGCGGGAGCGCAGGTGCTCACCGCAACACGTGGGGAGGTGCGGTTTAACAACGTTACGTTTGCATACGGTGAGGGTGCCGTCTTTACCGATTTCAATCTCACCATTCCTCATGGTCAACGTGTAGGACTTGTTGGCCCTTCTGGTTCAGGTAAAACGACGTTTGTATCCCTCCTCTTACGCCAGCACGAAGTCGGGGCAGGAAGCATCACGATCGATGGAACTGATATACGTACTGTCAGTCAAGATTCGTTGCATGAGGTTGTAGCGGTTGTTCCACAAGAGCCATCTTTGTTCCACCGTACATTACGAGAAAACATCTCATACGGTAGACCAGACGCAACGCAAGACGATATCGAAGCCGCTGCACGGAAAGCCCAGGCGCACGAGTTTATAGTTGCGACGCCTGATGGCTACCAAACGATGGTTGGTGAGCGCGGAGTAAAACTCTCGGGTGGACAGCGCCAGCGTGTTGCGATTGCTCGCGCCATACTCAAAGCCGCACCGATACTGGTCCTTGACGAAGCAACCTCATCTCTCGACTCAGAGTCAGAGGCGGCAATTCAGGTCGCACTGAAAGAGTTGATGCAGGGGAAGACCGTAATTGCTATTGCGCACCGACTCTCGACCATCCGCGAGATGGACCGCATTATCGTGATGGAGGGCGGCA